>CAZYYH010000250.1:0-3586 GCA_964651725.1 uncultured Halobacteriales archaeon
AGTTCCAGGGCATGGGCGACGGCGACATGCAGCGCATGATGAAGAAGATGCAGCAACAGGGCGGCGGCGGCATGGGCGGCATGGGCGGCGGTGGCGGACCGTTCGGGTAGCGCGCCGGCACGGTCAGCGAGCGCCGCCGTACCCGACCGGTTTTTGGTCCTGCCGCGTGACGCCCCGGTAGATGACCGTGCGCGACACCGCGGCCCGGGCGTACCGAGAGGCGCTGCCCGCGCTCGCGGCGAGCACGGTCGGCGGCCTGTTCGCGGGCTGGGTGCTCGGCGGGATGCGGCCGGAACTCCGCGCCGTCCCCGGACTGCTCGTCCTCGTCCCCGCGCTCCTCGCCACGCGCGGCAACGTCTACGGCGCGCTCGGTGCGCGCCTCGCGTCCGCGCTCCACCAGGGACTCGTCGAGCCCGCACTCGTCCCCGACGAGCGCGTCTGGCGCGCCATCGTCGCCGCCATCGCCAACGGCCTGGCCGCGAGCACGTTCGCCTCCGTCGCCGCGTACGTCGCGCTCGTCGGTCTCGGGCGGTCCGTCGCACCGCTGCCCGTACTCGTTACAGTCGCGCTCGTCGCCGGCCTGCTGTCGGGGCTCGCGCTCACGGTCGCCGTCGTCTCCGTCGTCTTCGCCGGCTACCGCCGCGGCCGCAACCCCGACACGCTCGTCGGCCCCATCGTGACGACGACCGGTGACGTGTTCGGCCTCGCCTTCCTCGTGCTCGCCGTCAGACTCGTCGTCGGAGGGGTAGCGTGACCACGACCGACTGGACGGTGCGAGCCATCACGCGCGCCATGCTCCCCGTCCTCCTCGTACTGACCCTCGTCGAGATCGGCTCCGGCCTCGTGCTCGGCACGTTCGAGGCCACGCTCCTCCGCCACCCCTCCCTGCTCGTCCTCGTCCCCGTCACCATCGGCACCGCCGGCAACCTCGGCTCCATCCTCGCCAGCCGGCTCTCCACCGCCTTCCACCTCGGCACCCTCGCCTTCGCCCCGACGGACGACGCCCTCGCCGGCAACGCCGTCGCCACCGTCGCGCTCGCCGCCACTCTCTTCCCCGCCGTCGGCGGGGGCGCGTGGCTGCTCGCCCTCGTCACCACCGGCACCGGCCTCCCCCTCGCCACCGTCGTCGCCGTCGCCCTCGCCGCCGGTCTCGCCCTCGCAGTTCTCGCCGTCCTCGTCGCCGTCACCGCCACCTACGCCGCCTACCGCCTCCGACTCGACCCCGACGACGTGGTGATTCCCGTGGTGACGAACACGTGCGACGTGCTCGGCGTGCTCGTGCTGTTCGGCGTGGTGGAGGTGCTGGTGGGAACCTAAATAAACGCGATACGCAATCGCTTTTAAAGAACGACGGGGCAAATTGCGCGTTCCGAACACTACTCTCGACCGGCGGCAGACTCTTCACCGTACGCCACCTCCTACCAACATCCAGGGGGAGTGAGGGATGCCAGAGACCACCACCGACTGTCCAGCACCGGCCGTCGTCCGCGACCTGCTCGCGGGCGACTTCGAGCGCGTCGCCCGCGACGGCTACATCGCGTCCGTCGTCGGCCGCGACGTCCGGCTCTACCGCGAACGAACCATCTCGCGTACGCCCGGCGAGCGCGTCCACGTCACCGGCGACCTCGTGTGGCGACAGCCGATAGCCGACGCTCGGGAGACCATCGACCGGACGTTTGGACGGGGCGGCGACGGCGTCGCGCCGTAGCTCCCCGTCACTCTATCGGCTTCCCCTCGTCGTCCGTCGGCGGCGCGAGGTACTCGATGAACTCGTCGACCGACGGGTCGCGCACCCGCACCTCGACGTGAACGTCGCCGAGTTCGTCCGGGTTGCCGACGGAGAAGTTCACGACGCCCTCGAACGCCGCCTGCTTCTTCAGGTCGAACTCGAACGCCTCGCCGTGCCGGCCGTCGAGAAACACGCCGCGCGCCGTGTCGATGATGCGCTGCTCGCGCAGGCGCTCCCGGAAGTGGTCGAGGTCGTGGGCCTCCGCCCGCACCTCGCCGTGGCCCGCCTTCACGTCGGCCGTCGGGAAGATCTCCTCGACCGCGCGCGCCACGCGGTCCGGCACCTCCGTGTCCTTCACGGGCGCGGTCACGCGAACGTCGATGCTGTAGATCATCGTTCGACCAGGGATTCGGGGCCGTCCGCGAGCAGTCGCCGCACCGTCCGCCGGAACTCGTCGAGCGACGCGGTGTTCTCCACGCGCACGTCGGCACGCACCATCAGCTCCTCGACGCCGAACTCGCGCTCGCGCTCGTCGCGCTCCCGCAGGCGCTCGCGGTCCGCGTCCGACGCGTCGCGGCCGCGCGCCGCCAGCCGGTCCGCGCGCACCTCGAACGGAGCCTCGACCGCCACCAGCACGAACTCGTCGCCGAACGCCGCCTCGAAGCGCTCCGCCTCCACCGCCGACCGCAGGCCGTCCACGAGCACCAGGTCGCTCTCCGCCAGTTCGTCGCGCACCATCGGCAGCGACCGCTCCGCGACCGCCGCCGGACCGTTCTCCTCCCGGAGCTTTCGGGCGATCTCGCCGTGGTGCTCCGCGGGGTCCAGCCCCCGGTCGCGGCACTCCTGTCGGACCACGTCGCCCATCGTCACGACCGGGACGCCGGCCTCGCGCGCGACCGCCGCCACCTCGCCCTTCCCGCTGCCCGGCAGGCCGACGGTGCCGATGACCCTCATCGGCCTACGCTACTTCCGACGAGCGTTTAAGGACTGTGTTCCCGACCACGGCGAATCCTGTCGTCCGCCGTCCGACACAGCTATCGCCACCGTCCGCCTACACCCACGTATGACGCAGCGCTCCCTCCTCACTCGCGCGCTCTGGTTCGTCGTCGTCGGCTGGTGGGCGACGCCGATAGTCGTCAACGCCGCCTGGCTGCTCAACGTCACGATACTCGGCATCCCGCTCGGCGTGAAGCTCATCAACCTCGTCCCGACCGTCCTCACGCTCGCCGAACCGAGGTCGCTCACCAGCCCCGACGCCGCCCGCGGCCAGCCGTCGCTCGTCGTCCGCGCCGTCTACTTCGTGCTCGTCGGCTGGTGGCTGAGCTTCGCCTGGGCGAACGTCGCCTGGGCGCTCGCCGTGACGGTGATCGGCCTCCCGATCTCCGTCTGGATGCTGAATCGGTTGCCCTACGTCACGTCGCTGTACCGGTTCCACGGCTAGCAGGTGACGGACTTCTCGGACCCAGAGACATCGCTTGCTGATAGAACGGCATCTCGACAACTGCTTTCCCGAAAGCCCCTGGGCCGGAGGGCGAACCCCGGTCCCGTAAGCACCGCAGCGACCGAACGAAGTGAGGGAGCGAGGAGCGCAGCGGGGTCGCGGGAGCCGTCCGGCCCAGCCCCTTTCAGTCCCGCCCGGTGGTTCGTCTGCTCGGCTATAGCCGGGCGAACGGTCGGCACTGATGGGACTGAAAGGGACGAGCCTTGGAAAAGAGATGACGAGGCAGTACGCCCTAGAACCCAACGACTTTTGACGATTCGCCGGTTACTCGCGGAGCGAGGGCACGTAGCTCAGTCCGGATAGAGCGTCGGACTTCTAATCCGACGGCCGTGGGTTCGAATCCCATCGTGCCCGTC
>CAZYYH010000251.1:0-3584 GCA_964651725.1 uncultured Halobacteriales archaeon
CGGGGCAACGACAACGCTTAAACGCCCCTCCGACTTGGTGTGTGATAGAATTATGGGCGTGATCGAGGATATCTACGCCGACCTGGACACCGACGAGGTCTCGGAGGAGGAGTTCCGGGAGGCGGTCGAGGCGAAGGTCGAGCAGATGGGCGGGTTGGCGGACGAGGAGACGGCGGCGATGCTCATCGCACACGAACTCGACGAGGGCGAGGTCGAGGGCGTGGCGGACGTGAAGCCGGGGATGGAGGAGGTCAAGTTCGCCGCGAAGGTGGTCGGCGTCGGCGACCTCCGGTCGTTCGAGCGCGACGGCGAGGAGGATGCGGAGGGCCGGGTCGTGAACGTCGAGGTGGCGGACGAGACCGGGTCGGTGCGGGTGACGTTCTGGGACGAGCAGGCCGAGCGGGCGGTGGAGGAACTGGACGTGGGCGACGACCTCCGCATCGCGGGACGGCCGCGCGACGGCTACAACGGCGTGGAGGTGAACGTGGACCGCGCTGAGCCGGCGGAGGACGTGGACGTGGACGTGCAGGTGAAGGACACGTACGACGTGGCGGACCTCTCGCTGGGGCTGTCGGACGTGAACCTGCGCGGGCGGGTGCTGGAGACGACGGCGATCCGGACGTTCGACCGGGACGACGGCTCGGAGGGCCGGGTCGCCAACCTCTCGGTCGGCGACGAGACGGGGCGCGTTCGCGTGACGCTCTGGGACGACCGGACGGCGCACGCGGAGGAGTTCGAGGGCGGCGACTGCGTGGAGGTGGTGGACGGCTACGTCCGCGAGCGCGACGGCGCGCTCGAACTCCACGTCGGCGACCGCGGGAAGGTCGTGGAGATCGAGGCGACCGTCGAGTACGAGCCTGACACGGCGGACATCGACGCGGTCGAGATCGGCGAGACGGTGGACATCGCGGGCGTGGTGCGCTCCGCGGACCCGATCCGGACGTTCGACCGGGACGACGGCTCGGAGGGCCAGGTCCGGAACGTGCGGGTGCAGGACGCGACGGGCGACATCCGCGTGGCGCTCTGGGGCGAGAAGGCGGACGCGGACCTCGGACCGGGCGACGAGGTGGTGCTGACGGACGTGGAGATACAGGACGGCTGGCAGGACGACGTCGAGGCGTCCGCGAACTGGCGGTCGTCGGTCGTGCCGATGCCGGACGGCGCGGACCTCGGCGGGAGCGTGGACGCCGACCCCTCGGAGGAGGCCGACGGCGACGACGGCGGTGGGACGGGCCTCGACGCGTTCACGGACGATGACGCGGGTAGCGCAGGCGACGCGGGCAGCGACGGCGGCGGCGAGGCGGCGGCGTCGGACGGCGGCGCGGCGGCCGCCGCGGGAGCGGGCGGCGAGTCCGCTGCCGACGCGGTCGACACTTCTCCCGCCGCCGACGACGGGCCGGGAGAGGGTGAGCCGGTCGAGTTCACGGGGACGGTCGTGCAGGCCGGGGACCCGGTCATACTCGACAACGGCGAGGAGACGATGACCGTGGAGACTGACGCGTCGGTCACGCTCGGCGAGCAAGTGACGGCGCGTGGCACCCTCCGCGACGGCCACGTCGACGCGGACGAACTCGTGTGACGCCACCAGCGCCGGGAAGCGACGCTACGGAAAACGTTAAGGGCGTCACTTCCGCGTGTGCGTGTATGAGTGTCGAGCTGCCGTTCGCGCCCGTGGACGCGATAATCCGGCGACGAGCGGGCGATCTCCGCGTGAGCGCGGAGGCGGCCGAGGAACTCGCGCGTCGCGTCCAGACGCACGGCGCGGTCCTGGCGCGCGACGCGGCGGAGCGCGCGACGGCGGACGGCCGGAAGACGCTGATGGCCGAGGATTTCGGCGTCGAGCAGGTCGTGGACAAGAGCGAGCTCACACTGCCCATCGCGCCCGTGGACCGCATCGCGCGGCTCGACATCGCCGACGACTACCGGGTGTCGATGGACGCGCGCGTCGCGCTCGCGGACGTCCTCGAGGAGTACGCGGTGAACGTGGCTGACGCGGCGGCGACGCTCGCGCGGCACGCCGACCGCCGCACCATCAAGGCCGAGGACGTGGAGACGTACTTCGACCTCTTCGAATGAGATTCGGCTACAGCGAGACCTGCCTCGAACACGACCCCGGCCCGCGACACCCGGAAAGTCCCGACCGCCTCCGGGCGATCCGCCGGGGGCTGGCGAAGCGCCACGGCGTCGCGTACGTGGACGCGGACGCGGCGTCGGAGTCGGACGCGACGACCGTCCACGACGACGGCTACGTCGCGGAGATACGCGAGTTCTGCGAGTCGGGGGGTGGAAGCTGGGACCCGGACACGGTGGCGACGGCAGAGACGTGGCCGGCGGCGCTCCAGAGCGCGGGCCTGGCGACGTGGGCGGCGGGCGCGACACTCGACGGTGCGGACGGCCGCGACACGCCGTTCTCGCTCGGGCGGCCGCCCGGCCATCACGCGACCGAGGCGGACGCGATGGGCTTCTGCTTTCTGAACAACGTGGCCATCGCGGCACAGCACGCGCTGGACGAGGGAGCCGACCGCGTGCTCGTGTTCGACTGGGACGTGCACCACGGCAACGGCACGCAGGACGTGTTCTACGACCGCGGCGACGCGTTCTACGCGTCCATCCACGAGGAGGGTCTCTACCCCGGGACGGGAGCGGTCGAGGAGACCGGGACGGGTGCTGGCGCGGGCACGACGCTGAACGTGCCGCTGCCGGCGGGTGCGGGCGACGCCGCGTACCGGGTGGCGTTCGACGACCTCCTCGCGCCCGCGGCGTACGCGTTCGACCCCGACCTCGTACTGGTGAGCGCGGGGTTCGACGCGCACCGCCACGATCCCATCTCGCGGATGCACGTCTCGACGGAGGGGTACGGGATGCTCACCGACCGCGTTCGGTCGCTCGCGGGCGAGGTGGACGCCGGCCTGGCTTTCGTGCTGGAGGGCGGCTACGGCCTCGACACGCTCGCGGAGGGCGTCGGCATGGTCCACGAGACCTTCGACGGCCGGAAGCCCGTGGAGAGCGACGGGGAGCCGAGCGACGACGCGGCGGCGCGCATCGACGAGGTGCGCGACGCCGACGTTCAGGGTCTCGGGTCGAAGTAGCGCCCGAGTTCCGCGCCGAACTCGTCGGCGAGGTCGGTAATCTCCTCGCCCGCGAGCACGTCGTAGCCGTCTTCGAGGGCGTCCTCGACGTGTGCGCCGAGCGCCACGTCGAAGATGCGGTTCTCGGCGAACGCCTCGGCGCTGGTGACGGCGCGCTCGCGCTCCACGACGTACCGGCCGTCCTCGACGTAGGGGCCGTAGGCGTCGGTGTCGGCGTACTTCTCGTAGAAGCCGCGAGCGTGGCTCTCGACGTGGACGGGCGGCCCCTCGTGGCGCTCGATGGCGGGGAGGTCCGCGACCGCGAGTTCGACGAGGAGGACGGCGGTGTCCTCGGCCCAGGTCGCGGCGCGGAGGACCTCGAATCCGGCGTCTTCGAGGCCGCGCACGAACCCCTGGAGCGACCGCCGGAGCTGCGGGTAGAGCTGGTCCTCGACGAGGTCGGGCGCGTCGAAGCGCACGGCGACCGGGTGGGTGCCGCGCCGGTCGAGGTGGGCG
>CAZYYH010000252.1:0-3577 GCA_964651725.1 uncultured Halobacteriales archaeon
TTGTCCCAGGTATCGAGCGCACTGCTCGGATTGGCCGGTCAGCCGCCAGTGACGGCCGGCCGGACCATCTGGTTTGGGTGGGACTTCGGAAGGGGCCGCGCGGTGGACGAAGCACGGCGACGAAAGCACCGCAGCCGCGACCGACCGCAGGGAGGGAGCGGCGAGGCGCGCAGCGAGCCACGCGAGTCCAGCGGCCGGGGCTTCCGGGCCGTAGTTTGCGTGCCGAGTCGATGAGCCTGAAGTCTCGGCAGTTCGAGTCCTGCGAACCCTGGAAAATGGGGAAGTGAACGTCCAGGCGTGCGAAACAGGGGTTCCAGGGACAGTCGAGCGCGGGGGTTCCGGGCCGTCAGCTACAGCCGCGCTACCGACAGCGCAGTTCGGAAAACCACTGGTCGTTACGCCCTACTCCTCGCGCCACTTGATGGAGCAGCCCCGGGACGGCTGCTCCTCGACGCTCACGTCCTCGCCGGCGAGCATCTGGTCGATCGCCTGGCGCACCTCGAAGCCTGGCTCGCCGCTCGGCTCGTCGTCGGGGTTCGTCGCGTCGTCGAGGCGGCCGTGGTAGGCGACCTCGAATCCGTCGCCCCGTCGCGCGAGCAGGAAGGGGTCCGGGGTGCAGACCGCGCCGTAGGCTCGCGCCACGTCCTGGCTCTCGTCGCGGAGGTAGGCGTCGTACCGGACGGTGCCGTCCGCGACGAGTTCCCGCATGCGCTCGAAGGAGTCGTCGGGGTACTCCTCGGCGTCGTTCGGGTTGACGCCGACGACCGCGACCCCGTCGTAGTCGTCGGCGAGGTCGTTGAGCGTCTCGAACTTCGCCTTCGCGTACGGGCAGTGGTTGCAGGTGAACACGAGCAGGACGGCGGCGCGGTCGGCGTAGTCCGCCAGCCGGTGCGTCTCGCTGTCCGCGCCCGGCAGGTCGAAGTCGGGCGCGGCGTCGCCTCGCTCCAGCGTCGAGTCGGATTCCGTCTTCACCATGTGCGGAGGCAGGGCCGCCGGCCGATTAAGCGTTCGCAAACCAGGCAGCGGACGGGCGGTCGATCACTCGACGGTGGCGTCGGGCGTGGATTCGGCGTCCGGCGCGTCGTCGTCGGCCGCCTCGCTGACGGCGAGCCGGTAGAGGTTCTGGCGGGCGTCCGGGATGTAGATCTCCTTCTCGACGACCCCCGCGTCCTGTAGCCGCGAGAGCGCGTCGCGGACGGTGCGCTGGGAGAGCCGCGACGCCTCCACGATACCCTTCTGCGTCAGGCCGCCGTTGTACTCGAGCACCTTCACGACCAGCTTCGCGCTCGGCGGGAGGTCACGGAGGATGTCGTCATCGAGTGTCATCGACTCGACCGAAGGACGCCAGGGTCATATGCTCTCGGTAACATCCAGGTCAACGGGTTACCTTACGGTAACCGGGTGCGGGAATGGCCCGAAATCGTCCGGAACAGCGGCCAAACGTAACGTTACCGTCGATGACGCTCACGTTACCGATGCCAACAGTCGGCTTACCGCCGCGAAACGCTCTCGTCGATACAAGCAACGCCGTAGCGTAGATGTCACCGTTGGGGGAACGGGGATGGGAGAATCCGACGCCGGCAGGCTCCGCGACAGCGTCTCGACCACGCGCCGCGGGTTCGTGCGAGGGCTCGTCAACCTCGGCGTCGCCGGGGGGCTGGCTCGCGCGCTCGAACCCGGCGCGCTCGAAGCCGCGGCCGGGAGCGACGTGCCCGTCGTGTACGCGTACGCGCGCGACGACCCGATGGACCCGTCGTCGCTCGTCCCGCGCACCAAGTGGGTGCCCGGCGACTGGTACGAGTCCATGGAGAGCGCGTTCCGGCTGCGGCACACCCTCCTCGACGTCGGGCTGGACGGGCTGATCGGCTCGTTCGTCGTCCCGGGCGCGTACGACGAGGGGACGGCGAGCGTCGCCATCGACGGCACGGACGAGGCCGTCCGCGACCGCGTGCGCGACGCCGCGTCCGACGTGGACGCGCCGGGCGTGGACGTGAAGGTGCGCGTACTCGACGACCCGCCCGGGCGGCCCGAGCACGGCGAGCCGGACCGACGGTGGGGCGAGGACGTCCCGGGAACGCGCGTCCCGGGCGGCGTCCACTGCGGGTCGCGGACGAGCGGCGGCACGCTCGCACCAGCGATGTACGCGACCGAGGGTCCAGGCGAGCCGACCCCGTACTTCGTCACCGCCAACCACCTCTACAATCCTGGCGGCACGGCGCGCACCGAGCACGTCGACGAGCCGCTCTTCCTCCGCGGCCGCGAGGGAGACCCCCTGATCGGGCGCGTCCAGCGCGGCTACCCGAACGAGGACGTGGTGCGCGTCCGGCCCGCCGACGGGTTCGAGCCCGTGAGCCGGATCGCGGGCGAGGAGCCGTCGCGCGTCGCCGGCCAGTTCACGCGCTGGGGGCTCGCCGACCTCCGCGCGCGCGGCGAGCCGCTCACGAAGATCGGTGCGTTCGGCGGCCGCACCTCCGGCCAGATCAAGGGCGTCGCCGGCATCACGTACTACGTCGGCGACGTGCCGAAGGGCGGCCAGCTCAAGTGGGGGAGCGAGGACGCGATGACCGACGGCGACAGCGGCTCCGTCGCCTACCATCCGGACCCCGACGCCCCCGACGAGCAGCTGCTCGTCGCCGGTTTCAACAACGCGCGCACCTGGTGGCCGGGCGATAACTACACGTGGGGAACTGCGGCGTACCACGTCCACGAGCGGTACGGACTTCACTTCTGACCCGCAGGAACGCTTAGCCGCGCGGGCGTCCACGACGATGGCATGGCGAGCGACGCACTCGACCGCTTACTCGGGGGCGGCAGTACGCTCCGCGACCGCCTCCTCCCGGACCGCCGCCGGCTCGGCTTCGACGCCCTCGCCGTGGCGACCTGGGTGCTCGCCGTCGCCGCCGCGTTCCACGGCGTCGGCGTCCCCACGTGGCTGTACTACGGCGTCGTCGCCGCCGGCGTCCTCGGCTACTCGCTGCTCGCCGCGCGCGCCGAGAGAACGGCCGAACGAGCGCGACGCGGGCGCGGGAGCGGTCGCTGACCCGTCTCCCGGCCCGGTGGCGGCCTACGCCTCCGCGCTGCCCTCGTAGCCCGCGAAGTCCACGGCCTCGACGAGGTCGTCGACGTTCGCGTCGCCCTCGACCGTCGCGGACTCCGACTCGCGGTCCGCGTCCGCGCTCTCCACGCCGCTCACGTCCGACAGCGCGTTCTCGACTACCTCCTCGCAGCCCTCGCAGGTCATGCCTTCGACGGTGATGGTCGTCGTCATACTCGGTCGTAGGGAGGCCGTACTTTAGGACGTTTCGGGTTCCGGTGCGGCGATGGACGTTCAAGCGGTGCGGCTGCTGGACTCGTCGTCTCCCGAACGCCCAGGGTCACCCCGCGACGGGACGCGAGACGATCCAGAGCGAGACGACCGTGTAGCCGACCATGAGGGCGGTGAGCGGGGCGTGGGAGGCGAGCGCACTGCGCCGGGATCCGTCGCCGTCGGCTCCTCGCGCGACGACGAGGTGCGCGGCCAGGACGGCGACGACGTGGCCGGCGACGACGAGCGCGACCTGGCTCGCCCAGAACGCGG
>CAZYYH010000253.1:0-3573 GCA_964651725.1 uncultured Halobacteriales archaeon
GCGTCGGCGACGCTGAACTGGCTCGTGCCCATGCGCTACCCGAGTGCGACCGGCGTCTAAAGGCTACCGACGGCGGAGGTGCGCTCAGGTGACGAAGCTCCGCACCGTCGCAGCGAGCCGCGAGACCACGCCGTCGCGGTCGTCCACGGGCTCGCTCCCGCCGTCGGGTGCGGTGGCGGCGTCCCGGGCGCTCGCCCCGGTAACGTCCGTCGCTGCCGCGACCATGGCGTCCGCGGCGGCGGCGTCGCTGGCGACGTCCGGGCCGTCGGTCGCGCCGAGTTCGGCGCGCGCGGCGTCGAGCGCGTCGTCGTGCATCGTCGCGGTCGTGAACGTGAAGGCCAGATCGCCTTTCACCTCGTACTCGCCCTGCTGGACGACCGCCGGGCGGCCGCCGCTGTGGCGCACCTCGTGGACCCCGCGGAACCGTCGCGTCTCGACCGTCACCGTGTCGCTGCCGACCGACACGTCGAGCACCTCGTCGTTCTTCAACGCGGCGGTGGCGAGTTCCGCGGCGTCGCGTCGACTGCCGTCCGATACCAGCTCGTCGAGGCGTGACTCCAGAAGCACGGTCACACGCTCCCGGACTGCGGCGCGTCGCTGGAGGGCTGGTCGTCTCGCGTCCCGTGCGGAATCGGCGTGGGCGACCGTTGGTGGTCGAGCATGTTTCGTCGGTTGCTAATGACGTGCAACCCCAAAGAACTGTGAGCCTAAGTGGATAGGGGATTGCTGCGACGTGTTCACACGCGCCGGCCGGCGGTGGCGAGGGTCACTGCTCGAAGTAGCCCGCGAGCAGCTTCCGCTCGCCCTTCCGGAGATGCTGGTGGAGCGTCGGCGCGGACACCCCCATCGACGCCGCGAGGTCCTCGGCGGTGCTGTCGCGCGGCCAGTCGAAGTAGCCCGCGAAGAACGCCGCCTCCACCGCCGCGAGCTGTTTGTCCGTGAGCGACTCCAGGGCGGTCCGCTGGAGCGACCCGTCCTCACGCTGCCGCGACCGCTGCGAGACGAGTTCGACGTCCGGCGCGACCTCCTCCAGCGCCGCCACGAGCGTCCGGATGTCCACGGAGTGGGGCACCTCGACCTGCATCTCCAGCTCCCCGTCCATCACGACCGTCTCGCGCATGCGGCCGCCGTACGACGCCACCAGCGACGTGACCGGCGGGTCCTCGAGGGTCACCTCGAACAGCAGGTCGTCGTCGCGGTCCGTCACCAGCCGCGACGACGATAGCACGTCCGAGCGCTCGACCGCGTCCCGGAACGCCGACTCGGAGAGACCCTCCACCGACACGTACTGGAGGTACGACCCCTCGTCGGTCCGGACGGTGCGCTCGAACCGGGCGACGCCGCCGTCGGTCGTCGCGTCGAGCACCGACTCCAGAACGTTCCGCGACCGGAACTCGAGTTCCACGAGGCTCTCGCTCATCAGCGCCTCCTTGCGCTCGACCGCCCGGATGGCGTGCCCGACGACCTCCGAGAGCTGCGCCACGACCTCGCCCTCGCGTCCCTCGAACGCCGCCGGCCGCCGAGCGTACACGTTCAGCACGCCGTAGAGCGCACCCTCGTACACGAGCGGGATGGACGCGGACGACTCGAACCCGAACTCGCCGGCGGCTTCCTGCCACGGCCCCATCGCGTCGTCCGCCTCGAACGACGGCGTCGTCTGCATCTCCTTCTCGGTGACGGCGCGACCCGTCGGCCCGCGCGCCGTCGACGAGTCGTCGAGTGCGATGGTGAGGTCGTCGAGGTACGACTCCCCCACGCCCGCCCACACCGACGGCACCACCTGCTCGCGGTTCCGGTCGACCTCGCCGATCCACGCGAACGCGTACTCCTCGGCGTCCACGACGCGCTCGCAGATCACGCGCTCGATCTCCTCGCGCGACGACGACTCCGCGAGCGCGACGTTGATGTCCTGGACGACCGCGTTGAGGTTGTCGAGCGCCGCGAGATGCTGGCGCTGATGGTCTATCGCCGCCACCCGCTGGCTGCGCTCGACCGCGGTCGCCAGCACGTTCGACACGCTCTCCAGGAAGTTCACGTCGTGCTCGGAGAACTCGTGCTCGTCGGTGTCGTGCGTACCGAGGATGCCCCACGGCTCCTCCGCCGGGCCGATGATCGTGCTCATGCCACTTTGCACGTCGTGGTCGAGCAGGAGGTCCGGGCCGCTGAACCGCGTCTCCGCGTCCACGTCCTCAACGACGACCGTCCCGTCCGTCTGGAGGGTGTAGCCCGCCTGGCTGTTCTCGTCCGCCGCCACCGTCGCCTCGCCGACGTAGCCGTCCTGCCAGCCCACGCCCTGGCGCAACAGGAGTTCCCCGGCGTCCTCGTCGAGGTCGAGTACCTTGCAGTAGTCGTTGTCCAGCGTCTCCGCCACGCGCTCGGTCGCCTTCCGGAACAGCCTGTCGAGGTCCGGCTCCTCGAGCGCCAGCCGGCCGAGTTCCGCCGTCGTCTCCTGCTGGCGCATCCGGTCGCGGAGTTCGCGCTCCCGCTCGACTCGCTCCGAGACGTCGCGCACCACGCCGACCTTCCAGGGGGTCTCCGAGCCCGGCGACGGGAGGACGGTGAAGTTGCTCTCGGCGGGCAGTCGAGTGCCGTCGGCGCGCAGGATGTCGGCTTCGAGCGTCGCGCTGCTCCCCTCCTCGGCCGAGAGTTCCGGCATCAGCTCGGCGGACTCCGCGGTGACGTCGTCGCCGACCACGAGCGAGGAGTGCGCACCCAGGAGTTCGTCGCGGTCGTAGCCCGTCATCTCGACGTACGCGTCGTTGACCTCCGTGAACTCGAACTCCTCGTCCAGCACGTACACGCCGTCGTTCACCGTCTCCACGATGGTCTCGTACAGTTCGAGCGCCCGTTCGCGCTCCTTGCGCTCCGTCACGTCCTGTGCCATCACCAGGCCCGCGAACACGTCGCCGTGGCCGTCCTGTACGGGCACGGCGTGCATCATCCAGTCGCGGTCGTCGTACTCGATCTCGAACGACCGCGACTCGCCGTCGAGCGCCGCCCGGTACTCCTCGACCAGCAGCTTCCCGAGGTCGTCGTCCTCGAACACCTCCTCGACCGTGCGACCCTCGACGTCCTCCACGTCGTACTCGAACCGGTCGAACGCCTCGCCGCCCGCCACCGTGAACTGGAGGTCGGTGTCCACCATCGCCACCAGCCCGTTCGGGAACTGTTGGGCGAGCGTGCGGTAGCGGCGCTCGGACTCCTCCAGGGCGCGTTCGCGCTCCACGCGCTCCGTCACGTCCTGCGCGAAGCTCAGCCCCGCGAACACGTCGCCGTCCTCGTCGCGGACCGGCGTCGTCCACACCCGCACGATGCGGCCCGCGAACTCCACCTCGGTCGTCGCCGTCCCGCCCTCGATCCCGTCGCGGAACACCGGTTCGAGCTGCTCTGTGGTTTCCTCGGGGAACACCTCGTGGACGGTCCGGTCCTCCATCTCCTCCGCGTCGAGTCCGAGGTCGTCGAGTATCGGTCCCGCCACGAGCGTGTACCGGAGGTCGTCGTCGTACAGCCCGACCGCGCCGTTCGGGAACTGCTCGGCGAGCGTGCGGTAGCGGCGCTCGGACTCCTCCAGGA
>CAZYYH010000254.1:0-3556 GCA_964651725.1 uncultured Halobacteriales archaeon
CGCGGCTCGCGGCCGTCCACGAAGGGCGTCGGGCACACGGGCTACCTGACGTTCGCGCGGAACGAGTAGCGAGACGGCGCCGGAGCGAGGGCTAACAGGCGGCACGCTCGAGCGCAGGGCGCTGTGCCGCGCAGCCGCGAGACGCCCCGCGGCGACTCACTACGTCATAGGCCGGTTTCGTCCCGTTCTCGTATTCAAATCTACGTGCGTGTGCCGGCCGGAGAGCCAACGCAAGGGCTAGCGGTGATACCGCGAGTGAGGGCAGCCGCAGGCCGCCCGAGCGAGCGGCCCCGAGGAGCGCGGCGCGGTTCGACCGAAAGGAGAACCGCGAGATGTGCGAGCGGCGAACGGAGTGAGCCGTGAGCGACGAGACGAGGGAGCGACGAGGTTTTTGGCCGAGCTTTTTGCAACGCGAGGGAGCGCGGACGCGTAGCGTCCGCGCGATCGAGCGCAGCAAAAAGGTCGTGGTTAATGGTCGTCCTCCCGCCATTTGTGCTCGCATTCGGTGCAGACGAAGAATCGAGTTTCGGATTCGTCGGCGGACCGGATCTGCTGCATGTACCAGTAGGCGGTGTCGTTGTCGCACTCGGGACACTGTGCGGTGGTGGTGGGGAGGCCGGAGCCTTCGCCGCCGCTGGATTCGATGATCTCGCTGGCTTCCTGTTCGTCGGTGACGACGTAGGTGGCGTCGGGGTTCTTGGGCTGTCGGTTGCCGCAGCTACCGCAGACCCAGAGGCCGTCGTCGGCTTTCATCATCGAGCCGCAGTCGTCGCAGAACTCCATTACTGTGCGTGGCTATCCGGCGGCCGTATTTAAAGCCCTGGTTTCGGTCGGTGCGGGGTTGACGCAGGTTGGTGGGAACCGTCCGGGTGGTAGGTGGCGGGAGGCTATAGGGTGCCGGCGGCCGGAGTACGGGTATGGAGATCAGGCCCGCGGCGTCCGGCGATTTCGAGGCGGTGCGCGAGGTGGCTCGGCGAGCGTGGCACGAGACGTACGAGGGGGTGCTGGACGAGGAGCTGATGGACGCGACGGTGGACGACTGGTACTCGGAGCGGTCGCTGACGGAGACAGCCGAGCGGCCGGGGACGGCACTCCTCGTCGCAGTCGAGGACGGTGACGTGATCGGCTTCTGTCACGGCGTGGTGGTGGGAGACGAGGGCGACGTGCTCCGGCTGTACGTCGACCCGGAGCGCTGGGGCGAGGGCGTGGGGACGGCGCTGTTCGAGCGGTTCCGCGAGGACCTCGTGGATTTCAACATGCGCCGGCTGCGCGCGATGGTGCTCGCGGACAACGAGCGCGGCGCGGCGTTCTACGAGTCGCTGGGGTTCGAGCGGTCGGGCGAGGCGGAGACGGAGCTGGGCGGCGAGACCTACCGCGAGGCGGTGTACACGCTCGACCTGCGGACGGGGCCGGACGTGGCGGCGGGAGCGGCGTAGAGGTCAGCCCTCGCCCTCGGACTGGCCGGGTTCGCCGACGGCCTCGGTGGGGAGGACGTTGTAGATCTGGGTCTGGAGGTCCTGCGCGGAGTCGAAGGAGTCGGTGTCGACGCGCTCGATTACGTCGGGCAGCGGCTCGTCGCCGTCGGCGTAGAGCACGACGATGCCCTCGGTCGCGTCGACGGCGTCGGATTTCGCCATCGGATAGTCGAACGTCTCGATGGTCTCGTCGAGCTCGCTGAGCTTCACGTCCATGCAGGAGTGTTCGGTCGCGGCGGCCTTAACTCTGGACCGGGTGCGGCGGAGTAGTGTTCAGATTGGCTGGCCCATCTGATTAGACTGGACTAACTGACTCCGAAAGCCCTCGGGCGCTCGCCTCCCGGGGCTCGCTGCGCGCTTCGCCTCTCTCCCGTCGGCTGCAGTGCTTGCGTCGCCCGGGTTCGGCGACCGCCCTCGCCCTTTCAGTCCGCCAGGGTGCCAATTGCTAGGCCGGCTATCGCCGAGGGCCGATCGGTTAATCCGAACAGTGCCGTGCGGCGGTTCGACCCTACCCCATCGAGTCGCGTATCTCGGCGATGCGGTCGCTCCCCGCCTCGACGAACCCGCCGTGGTAGCAGAGCACGCGGTCCACGTCGAGGTCGGCGAGGTGGCCGACGGACTCCGTGGCGCGGTCGAGGTCGGGCGTGAACTCGGGCTTGGGGCCGGCGAGGCCGTCCTCGGCGGTGAGCGCGTCGCCCGCGACGAGCAGGCGCTCGCCGGGGAAGTGCAGGGAGACGTGGCCGGGGGCGTGCCCGGGCGTGTGGACGACGCGCATCTCGCCCGCCGCGGTGCGGAAGCCGACGCCGTCCACGACTTGCACGTCTACGTCAACGGGCGGGTACCGGTCGTCGCCGCCCTTGATGGGGTCCTCGCGGCCGTCGAGGTACGGTGCGGTCTCGCGGTGCGCGTAGACGGTCGCGTCGGTGCGGTCCACCACGTCTCGGAGGCCGGCGACGTGGTCGCCGTCCTGGTGCGTGACGGCGACCGCGATCACGTCGTCCAGGCCGAGGTTGGCGTCCGCGAGGTGGGCGTCGATGGCGTCGGCCTGCCCCGGGAACCCGACGTCGACGAGGACGACGCCGCGGTCGGTCTCGACGGCGGCCGGGTGGATGGTCAGCTCGCGGTCGCCGCGGTCGAGCGTGAGCGGGAGCTCGTAGACGCCGGGCACGATCTCGTGCATGGTGGTCGATGCGTCGGCAGGTGCAATGGGCGTTCGGGTGCGGCGTCAGCCGAGCACCGCGTCGAACGCGGACTGGAGGTCGGCCGTGAGGTCGTCCACGTTCTCGATGCCCACGCTCGCGCGCACGAGCGAGTCGGTGATCCCGACGGCCTCGCGCTCCGCCTTCGGGATGGCGGCGTGGGTCATTGGCGCGGGCTGCTCGATGAGGCTCTCGACGCCGCCGAGGCTCTCCGCGAGCGTGAACACGTCGAGTTCGGTGAGGACCTCGGCGGTCTCGTCGAGGCTGGCGTCGAGTTCGAACGAGAGCATGCCGCCGAAGTCGTCCATCTGCCGGGCGGCGATAGCGTGGCCGGGGTGGGAGTCGAGACCGGGGTAGTACACGTCGTCCACGCGGGGATGGTCGTCGAGCCACGCCGCGAGTGCGCGGGCGTTCTCGCAGTGGCGGTCCATGCGGACGGGGAGGCTCTTGGTGCCGCGGAGGACCAGGAAGCAGTCGAACGGGCTCGGGGTCGCGCCGACGGAGTTCTGGTAGAAGCCGAAGCGCTCGTCGAGGTCGGGGTCGTCCGTGACGAGGCTGCCCGCGACCACGTCGGAGTGGCCGCCGAGGTACTTGGTGAGCGAGTCGCAGACGACGTCCGCGCCGAGTTCCAGGGGACGCTGGAGGTACGGGGTGGCGAACGTGTTGTCCACCGCGTAGAGCGCGTCGCCGTCGCGGGCTACGTCCGCGATGGCTTCGAGGTCCACGATGCGCATCAGGGGGTTGGTCGGGGACTCCACCCAGACGAGTTCGGTCTCCGGGCGCATTGCCTCGGTGAACGCGTCCGGGTCGGTGGCGTCCACGAACGTGAACTCGAGGTCGTAGTCCTCGTACACCTGCGTGAAGATGCGGTGGGTGCCGCCG
>CAZYYH010000255.1:0-3485 GCA_964651725.1 uncultured Halobacteriales archaeon
AGGACGCCGTCGAGGACTTCGAGGAGCGCGACAACCTCAAGGACCTCGACATGATCGAGGGCGACCACGACGCCCTCGTCGCGGGCGGCGACATCTCGGGCGGGACGAGCGCCGACGGCGGGCACTCTCACGAGCACTGATTCGGTTCGGCGACTCGCGGCTCGGCGGCCTCCCCTTACGCGACGTAGTGCGGGATGACCGTGCAGTCCAACGCGTCGAAGTCGTCGTACGTGAGGAGATGGTCGATACCGATGTCGTCCATATGGGCTGCGATGATGCAGTCCGTGGACGAGATCGGATGGTCGTGGTACTCTTCGAACCACGTACGGCCACCGTCAAAGGTACCTGGGCCCACGAACTCGATGGCGTACGCTTCGTTCTGCTCGATAGTTTCGAGTGCCTGCACAGCCCGTTCCCGTGACGCTCGACCGTGAAGTCCGGTTGCAACTTCGTCGAGAACGTAGTCGTTCGTGACCAATCGTCGGTACGGAATCTCCTCGTTGCGGAGGAAGTCGTGGAAGGCACGTGCTTCTCGTGACGCTCGTCTCGGCGATGGAAGAGCGCGAAAAGTGCGCTCGAATCGACGAACACCGTTCTGGTCCCGTGGCGGGTCGGCGTGAAGGCGTCGGTGGTGGTCATCGTGGCTCGTCGTTTCCTTCGTCGTCCCACAGCTCACCGTACACGTACTCGTCCATGTTCCGGGCGTCAGTTGATTCCCCGACTGATGGGTCGAGATCGTCTATCACGTCGAGGAGCGAGCCGTAGCCGGTTCGCTCCTGCTCGTCCTCATCCTCTTTCTCATCGTCCGTGGTCGCCACGCCTGCTCACCTCACGCGTCAGTTGTTCGTCATCACGTAAAAAGGTCAGGCGACTCAACAACTCTCGTCCCGGGGAGCTTTGTACCCGACGGGCCTACGCCGGGTAGATGCAGGTCACGCTCCTCGGCACCGGCGACACGACGGGCACTCCGACGCCGGGCTGTGACTGCGACACCTGCGAGCGCGCCCGGGACCTCGGCGTGGAGCGCACGCGCTTTTCGGTGCACGTCCGGAACGAGGAGACGGATGACTGCCTGCTGATCGACTTCAGCCCCGACTTCCGGCAGCAGTTCCTCCGGGCGGACGTGGCGCTCCCGGACGAGGCCGTCGTGACGCACGTCCACTTCGACCACCTCGACGGGCTCGGCAACGTCTACCGGCTGCTCGACCACCTCGACGTGCACGCGGCCGGCGAGACGGACCCGGCGACGGGTAAGAGCGTGGCGGAGACGGTGGCCGACCGCTACGACTACCTCGACCGCGTCACTGTCGTGTCCGAGACGCCCCTCGAACCCTTCGAGGCGTGCGGGTTCGACGTGACGCTCGTGCCGGTGGTCCACCCGCCGCTCGTCTGCTACGGCGTCGTCGTGGAGACCGGGGACGCGAAACTCGCCGTCACGGGCGACACCGCGTTCGACGTTCCGGCGGCGTCCCGCGACGCGCTCCGGGACGCCGACCTCCTGCTCGCGGACGCCATCGTCCCCGCGTCGCTCTGCGAGTACCACCCGCAGGGCGGCGACCACCACGACGCCGACGGCGTTCCCCGAACCTTTGGCACGAAGCACATGACGCGGGAGGGCGCGCTCGACCTCTCGGACGAACTCGACGCCGAGCGGGTGCGAATCGTCCACGCCGCGCACTTCTACCCCGCCGACGAGGCGTTCGAGGAGCCGCTGGCAGTGGACGGCGAGCGCTACGCGCTGTGAAAGCGCTGGGGTGGACGCCGAGACGGTTCCCGCGCACCGAGAAACGGGTGGACGGGCGTTCCCACGCGGTGAGAACGAGGGGATGGGGCTTTATGTGGGGCGTCGAAACGGCCCGGTATGGTGCGCGACCCGATGGCGAGCGAGCCGTCGCCGGACCTGCAGGACGTGCTCGACGCCCTCGACGATCCCGACTGCCGGGCCATCGTCGTCGCGCTGGAGGAACCTATGACCGCAAAAGGGATAGCCGACGCCGCGGACGTTCCGCTCTCGACGACCTACCGCAAGCTCGACCTGCTCTCCGAGGCCTCGCTCCTCGTGGAGAGCACGGAGATACGCCGTGACGGCCAGCACGCCACCCGGTACGAGGTGGCGTTCGAGGAGGTCGCAATCGCGCTCGACGAGGAGCGCGACTTCGACGTGTCCATTGCGCGGCCGCCGGCGGCACCCGACGAGCGCATCGAGGACCTCTGGGCGGAGGTGCGCCGGCAGGCATGAACCACCTCCCCACGCTCGTCGTCGGTCTGAAGACCGTGACGCTGGTGCTCGGCGGACTCGTCACGTACTTCGCGTACCAGGCGTACTCCCGGACGGGATCGCCGGCGCTCCGCGCGCTCGCGCTCGGGTTCGGCGCGATAACGCTCGGTGCGCTCCTCGCGGGCATCACCGACCAGTTCCTGGTGGCGGACCGCGACCTCGCGTTCGTCGTGGAGAGCCTGCTGACGGCGGTCGGGTTCGCCATCATCACGTACTCGCTGTACGTCTCGGAGTAGCGGCGTCGCGTCCCGGCCATCCGTCCGGAGGTTCCGTCCGATGTTTCTGAGCCGACCGGGGTAAGCCGAGGTTCTCCCGACTACTCCGAGAGAACGGCAGTGAACTCCTAGGTGCGTGGACCTACGGTCGGACCGGGTTGGATCGGCCGCCTCGCAGGTGTGCGAACGCCCTTCGCCGACGGTACGACTTTAACGGTGCACTTCGACGCACGACCCGTGGGTTACGATCACGCCGATGCCGAGCAGGCCGGACGCCTCCACCACGTCGAACTGTGCGCCGCCGACCTCGATGCATCGGTGGACTTCTGGGGGTGGTTGCTGGACGAACTCGGCTACGACCCGAAGAACGAGTGGGACGGCGGCCGTTCGTGGATCAACGGCCCGACGTACGTCGTGGTCAAGCGGGCGGACGACGCCGACCATCCTTTCGACCGAGTGGCCCCGGGACTGAACCACCTCGCGTTCCACGCCGCCTCGCGCGAACAGGTTGATGAACTCACCGTCGGTGTCCGTGAACGCGAGGACGCCTCCGTTCTTTACGGTGACCAGCATCCCTACGCTGACGGATACTACGCGCTCTACTGCGAGGATCCAGACGGCATCAAAGTAGAGGTCGTCGGTCCCGAGTGACGGGATGGCCCACTCCCTGTCGAGCGGTTCAGCCACCTCGTCGACGAGGGACCGACTGCATCGACCGGTCCGCCCCACTCCGTGCTGGAACCGCTCTGTGCGGCTCGGACATGCACCGTCCCAGGACGTGCGACGCTCCGGAATAGTCTGTACTTACAACTAATTAAATCATGTTATGAAGTTTCACATCGCCGGTTCGCGTGCCGCACGACGGCACCAGCCGCCCCGAATCGCCCTCTAGCCGGTCTGCGTCCGACGTAGATTTATAAACCCTCCGTCGGTGGTGCTACACAGCTACCATGCCCGACCACCACGTCTTCGCCGTGGCGAGCGGCAAGGGC
>CAZYYH010000256.1:0-3459 GCA_964651725.1 uncultured Halobacteriales archaeon
GGCGACGACGGTGTCCTCGTGGACGACCTCGCCGTCGGCGTCGAGCGCGACGACGCGGTCCGCGTCGCCGTCGTGGGCGAGGCCGAGGTCGAAGGTGCCTGCCGCGACGAACTCGTGGAGGTCGCCGAGCGTCTCCGGCGTCGGCTTGCTCGGCCGGCCGGGAAACGTGCCGTCGACGTTCGCGTTCAGCGCCACCACGGTCGCGCCGAGCGCGCGGAGCACCTGCGGCGTCGCCAGCCCCGCCATCCCGTTCCCGCAGTCGACGGCGACCCGGAGCCCGCTCGCGTCACCGCCGTGACCGCGGGCGTAGGTCGTCACTGCGTCCCGGTAGTCGTCGAGCGCGTCGACGTTCCCGGCCGACCCCCACTCGTTCCACGCCGCGGGCGGCGTCTCCGCCGCGACGAGTTCCTCGACGCGACGCTCGTCGTCGCGGTCGTACTCCACACCGTCCGAGAACAGCTTCACGCCGTTGTCCGCCGGCGGGTTGTGCGACGCCGTCAGCATCACGCCCCGGCGGCCCCGCGACGCGTACGCGAGCGCCGGCGTCGGCAGCGTCCCGGCGCGAAGCACGTCCGCGCCCGCGCTCTCCAGGCCGGCCGCCATCGCCGCCGCGAGCGCCGGTCCCGATCGGCGGCCGTCGCGGGCGACGACGAACTCGGCCGGGTCGTCCGCGTCGCGGCCCGCGGCCCGGCCGACCGCGAGCACGAGCTCCGGCGTCACCGACTCCACCGCGCTCCCACGGACGCCTGCGGTGCCGAAGAGTTCCATGCGCGAGAGTTCGGAGCGAGCTACTTAGCTTCACCCGGTTAAAGTTCGACGCCGCCCGGGATCAGGCTGTGCCGGCGGAGCAGGTCGCCCTCGTGGTTGTACACCAGGAACGTCGTCTTGTCGTAGGTCGCCACCGGGTCGCCGTTCACGGCGACCTCGACGCGGTACTGGCCGTCGTCGCCCGCGTCCTCGCCGTACCGGCGTGCCGCCCGGATGAACGCGAACACGTCGTCGGCGTCGGCGTTCAGTTCCAGGACGTAGTCGCCGGTGACGCGGTTCGTGACGCTCACGACGCCCTCCGCGTTCTCGGCGTCCTCGGCGTCCGCGTCCGAGAGCAGGCGGAACGCGACGTCGGTTTCCTCGGCGGACAGCAGTCCGCCGTCGGGACCGCTCAACCGGTCGTGGAGGTCGTCCGCGTCGCCCTGGAAGTCGATCTGTACTGTCGGCTTCTCCGGTTCGCTGTCTTGGTCGACCCAGTCGACGCCACCCACGTCCAGCGTGAAGTCGTTCCGCCTCATCCGGTGGAGGCGGCTACGTTCTCGCACGGCATGAACGTAACGCCCCTGCCACGCTGCCCCACACCGTCTCACGCTCGGCTCGCAAGCGGTAGCTTTTACTCGGCCCGCCGAGCGCCACGGGGTATGCGCGTCTGGGTCCGCTCCGAGTACGCCCCCGAACTCGCGGTCGCGTTCGCGTGGCTGTCGACGCTCGTGCCGTGGACGGTGTCGTACGCACGGCTGCCCGACCTCGGCAGCGTCGCGTTCGTCCGGTTCCCCCTCTTCCAGGTGCGCTACACCTTCGGCATCCCGTTCGCGCGCGCCGTGAAGGTCGACTCCGCGTACGCCGCGTGGCAGTTCCAGGCCGGCCAGTCCGTCGCGCCGGCGTACGCCGCGTGGACCGTCGGCGCGGTCGTGTTCCTCGCCGCGCTCGCACTCAGCGTCGCCATGTACGTCGACCTCGACCGCGTCGCGCCGTACCGGCCGGTCGCCGCGATGGGCGTGCTGCTCGGCGCGACCGGCGGCGCGCTCGCCGTCGCCACCTACCTTCTCGCCACGCGAGGCTTCCCCGGGCTGGACGTGCCCGTCGGCGTCGTCTTCCTGCTCGCGTTCGCCGTCGTGCTGCTCCGGGCGAAGCGGACGTGACAGGGTCCTCAGTTCGAATCGAGTACAACTGTATCAGTCGTGACTGCCCCAGTCGTCACTGCACCGGTCACTACTGAATCAGTCGTCACTAGATCGATCAGTGGTGGCGCGCGGGTCCCCGCGCTCGGGCGACTGGCGAGATGCGTGCGAGGCGAGGGCCGACCAGCCGGCGCGGGCGGAGCTTCGGAAGCGGCCGGGGCATCCGGATGCCAGCGTCTCCGTGCCGGCCGGCCCGACGACCCCGATCCGAGCGACGTCCCGCGACCCGCGGGAAAGGGATTTAAGGGGTTCGGCTCGAATCCCACCCGATAGCCGTACATGTCCGGTCTCCCCCAGGGCGTCGCCCAGCGCCTCGCGGATCTGCCCGACAGCGTCGACGACCTCCGGTGGCGGCTCGCGCGGGCCGTCGACGTGCTCCGCGGAGCCGACCTCGACGTGGAGAACTACGACCCGCGCCGGCACGGCCCGCTCGTGGAGTTCTCCGGCGTCCCCGGCTTCGAGGAGGTGGACCGCTACTGGGTGAACGCGCCGTTCGCGTTCGTCTCCGTCAACTACGACCCCGAGGAGAACGAGCACCGGTACTACGTCGTCGAACCCGACCTCGACGGGTTCGAGCGCGACCTGCTGGAGACGCTGTTCTCCGACGTGCGCGACTCGCTCGTCTACCGGGCGTCGATGCCCGACGGCGACGCCGAGGCGACGGTGAAAGCCGAGATGGAGTCGCTTCTGGAGCAGTACGGGGTCGAGGTGGAGATGGACACGTTCTACCGGCTGTTCTACTACCTGTATCGTGCGTTCGTCGGCTACGAGAAGATAGACGCGCTCATGAACGACCCGCACATCGAGGACGTGTCGTGTGACGGCTACGACCTGCCGCTGTTCGTCTACCACGACGAGTACATGGACGTGGAGACGAACGTCGCCTTCACCGCCGACGAACTCGACAGTTTCGTGGTGCGGCTGGCCCAGCAGTCGGGCCGACACGTCTCCGTCGGCAGCCCGACCGCGGAGGTGACGCTCCCCGACGGGTCGCGCGCCGAACTCGCGCTCGGCGAGGAGGTGACGCCGCGCGGCTCCGCGTTCACCATCCGCCAGTACTCCGACGAGCCGTTCACGCCCGTCACGCTCGTGGACTACGACACGTTCAGCCTGGACCAGATGGCGTACCTCTGGCTCGCCATCGAGAACAACAAGAGCCTGATCTTCGCGGGCGGCACCGCGTCCGGCAAGACCACGTCGATGAACGCCGTGTCGATGTTCGTGCCGCCGCGCTCGAAGATCGTCACCATCGAGGACACCCGCGAACTCACGCTCCACCACGACAACTGGCTGTCGAGCGTCACCCGGGAGAGCATCGGCGAGGGCTCCGAGATCGACATGTACGACCTGTTGCGGTCCGCGCTCCGCCACCGCCCCGAGTACATCGTCGTCGGCGAGGTCCGGGGCGAGGAGGCGATGACGCTGTTCCAGGCGATGAACACCGGCCACACCACGTACTCCACGATGCACGCCGACAGCGTCCAGACCGTCATCAACCGGCTGGAGAACG
>CAZYYH010000257.1:0-3451 GCA_964651725.1 uncultured Halobacteriales archaeon
GTATGCGCGTGCTCAGAGGTCGCGCCCCCGACCCCGTGGCGGACCGCGAGCGCTCGGCCGCGATGCTCGACCGGACCGCCGAAACCGGCGAGCCAGCAGTGCGCGTGTGGACGCCGCACCGCCAGGTCGCGTTCGGACGGCGCGACGCGCGAGCCGACGGCTACGCGGTCGCCGCCGAGGCGGCGCGCGAGCGCGGGTTCCCGCCGCTGGATCGGAGCGTCGGTGGCCGCGCCGTCGCCTACACCGGCACGACGACGGTGGCGTTCGCCCGCGTCGAACCCGTGGCGAACGTCCGCGCCGGGCTGGACGAGCGCTACGACGCGCTCACGAACGCGGTCCAGCGCGCGTGCTGGCGGCTGGAGGTGCCCGCGCAGCGCGGCGAGCCAGCGGACTCCTTCTGCCCCGGCCAGCACTCGCTCCAGGCGTCCGGGAAGCTCGCGGGTTTCGCGCAGCGCGTCACTGCGGACGCCGCGCTCGTCTCGGGCGTGCTCGTCGTCGACGACCACGACGAGATCGCGGCCGTACTCGAACCGGTGTACGACGCGCTCGGCGTCCCGTTCGACCCCGACTCCGTCGGGAGCCTGGCGCGCGCCGGCGGCCGGTCGGACGTCGAGGAGGTGTGCCGGACCCTGGAGGCGGTGCTCGTCGGCGACGACGACCCCGAAGTCGTGCGCGTGGACGAGGAGTGACCGGGCTGGGTTCGGCGCAGAGCACGAAGCGGTGGCTGTCAGACGCGAAGGGCGAGCAGACGACACGAGTGGGGCGTGAAACCCAGTCAGTTGCGGCGCGGTGTGTCGTGCAACCGCCCAGTGCGCGCCGCATCACTCCTCAGAGCATGGGCGGGTTTCGTCCCGTTCTCGTACTTGAAGTTTCGTGGCGTATCTGCGGTCGGCGCGCGAGGAGCACCCGAAGGGTGCGACCGCGCGAGGGATGAGCACCGAACGACTGAACGAAGTGAAGGAGTGAGGCGCGCAGTCGGCTGGGGAGGTGTGTGGCTGCGGCGTCTCGGTTTGCCAGCAGCAGCTAGCTCGTTCCCGTCGCCGGCGGCAAACGTGGCATTCCGATAGGAGACAGGCCACCCGTCGCCGAGAGTTCACGGTCGCATGCCACCGTGTTCCGGCAGACTTACCCGCGCGTTCGACCCACGAACCGACGACCAGAGATGCTGACGATACGGGACGCGACGCTCGCGGACGGGAGCCGGCGAGACGTGCGCGTGGATACCGAGGCGGGCGTGATCGACGCGGTCGGACGGACGCTCTCGGAGACCGACGGCGAGGAGTTCGACGCGTCGGGGAAGCTACTGCTTCCGGGGATGATCGACGCACACGTCCACTTCCGGGAGCCGGGCTTCGCACACAAGGAGACGTGGGCGACGGGGAGTCGGAGCGCGGCGGCGGGCGGGGTGACGACGGTGGTGGACCAGCCGAACACGGAGCCGCCGACGGTGGACGGCGCGAGCTTCGACGAGAAGGCGGGGCTGGCGGCGGACTCGCTCGTCGACTGGGGGATCAACGGCGGCGTGACGCCGGCGTGGGCGCCCGACGAACTGCTCGACCGGTCGGTGTTCGCGCTCGGCGAGGTGTTCCTCGCGGACTCGACGGGCGACATGGGCATCGAGGAGCCGTTGTTCCGCGAGGCGGCGGCGCGCGCGGCGGAGGCGGGCGTCGTGGTGACGGTCCACGCGGAGGATGCGGATCTGTTCGATCAGTCGGCGCGCGAGCGGTCGGACGCGGACGCGTGGAGCGCGTACCGCACGGCGGAGGCGGAGATCGCGGCGGTGGAGCGCGCGGTCGAGGTCGGCGGCGAGGTCGATGCACGCGTCCACGTCGCGCACACGTCGACGCCCGGGGGCGTGGACGCCGCGTCGGCGGGCGGCGCGACGTGCGAGGTGACGCCACACCACCTCTTCCTCTCGCGCGACGACCTCGACGAGTTGGGGACGCTGGGGCGGATGAACCCGCCGCTCCGGAGCGAGGCGCGGCGCGCGGCGCTGTTCGAGCGCGTCGCCGACGGCACCGTCGATATGGTGGCGACGGATCACGCGCCGCACACGCGCGAGGAGAAGGACGCGAGCATCTGGGACGCGCCGTCGGGCGTGCCGGGCGTCGAGACCGCGCTCCCGCTGCTGCTGGACGCCGCGCGCCGGGACCGGCTCTCCTACGAGCGCGTGCGCGATCTGACCGCCGCGAACCCGGCGCGAGTGTTCGACCTGCCGCGGAAGGGACGCGTCGAGGCGGGCCGGGACGCCGATCTCGTGCTCGCGGATCCCGACGACTCGCGGGAGATACGCGGCGACGACCTCCACTCGAACTGCGGGTGGACGCCGTTCGAGGGGATGGACGGCGTGTTCCCGAAGTGGACGATGGTCCGGGGGTCGTTCGCGTGGCGGGACGGCGAGTTCGGGGACGCGGACGGGCGGACCGTGCGGGCGCGGTAATCCCCTCGGGTCATCGGGCGAGCCACCTTTCAGCCGGGCACCCGAACCCCGAGCCATGACCGAGATTCCCGGGGAGTTCCGCGACCTGTTCGAGAAGAAGACGTTCGCGCACTTCACGAGCCTGCTGCCGGACGGAACGCCGCACACGGTGCCGGTGTGGATAAGCTACGACGAGGACGCCGGCCACCTGCTCGTGAACTCGACGACGGCGCGTCGGAAGACGCGGAACGTGGAACGGAGCCCGCACGTCGCGCTGTCGATGCTGGACCCCGACGACCCCTACCGCTACCTCGGCGTGCGCGGCGAGGTGGTCGAGGTGACGACGGAGGGCGCGGTCGACCACATCCACGAACTCGCGCGGCGGTACACGGGAAAGGACTACCCGAATCTCAGCGAGGAGGACGGCGAGCGCGTCATCATCCAGATCCGTCCCGACCACGTGCTGTGATGGGGTAGATTCGACCGAGGACGCGGGCGGTCGAGAGTCCCCGGACGTGGCACGAACGACTGTGTCGGGCGAGCGCCTCCGGGTCAGACGCCGAGCGCGACGGACACGGCGGCCGCGGCGACGGCCCAGCCCGCGCCGACCCACGACAGGACGAAGAACGCCTCGCGCGCGCCGGCCTCCGTCCACCCCGAACTCACGTCGAGGTAGGACCGGACGCCCTCGATGGTCGCGCCGAGGCCGACCGCGGTCGACCACGCGGTGACGCCGAATCCGAGGACGAGCGCGCCGAGCGCGAACGCCGTGTCCGTCGCTCCCTTCGGCGTGGTGACCGCGAGCAGCGCCAGCGACGCGGCGACGCCGAGCGCCGCGCCGGTCGCCGCCCAGCGGGCGGCGGCCGCCACGAACGCAGGAACGTCAGTCAACGGTGTCCCGCATGCGCGGGTCGAGTGCGTCGCGCATGCCGTCGCCGAGGAGGTTGAATCCGAGCACCGCGAGCGCGAGCACCAGTCCGGGGAAGAACGACCACCACCACGCCCCCGAGAAGAGGCCGCGTTCGACGCCCT
>CAZYYH010000258.1:0-3444 GCA_964651725.1 uncultured Halobacteriales archaeon
GCGAGTTCGACGACGCGGTCGCCATCGACGGCACCATCCTCACGAAGGCGGACGCGGACTCCCAGGGCGGCGCGGCCATCTCGGTCGCGCACGTCACCGGGAAGCCCATCCTCTTCCTCGGCGTCGGCCAGGGCTACGACGACCTCCAGCGGTTCGACCCGGAGGAACTCGTGGACGACCTGGTCGGCGGAGAGTAGGGCTACGCCCCTTCTATCCGGTCGGCCATCACTTCCAGCTCCTCGGCGCGGCGTTCGCGCCGCTCCGCGACGGCGTCACGGACCTCGTCGGCTTCCCCGTCGCTCGGGATGCCGGCGAGTTCGAGCAGCGACCGCTCGTCGGCCAGCCGGAGAACCACGTCGGAGAACGTCTCGTCCTCGCGCTTGCGGGCGGCGAGTCGGTCGTAGGCCTCCTCCGAGAGGCGGATGCTCTTCGACACGTGCATACGGTCGTCTGCAGCCCGGAAAGACCGTTTTCCCGGTCGATGGCACTGCTCGGAGCGTCCGGTCGACCGCCACGCCCGTTCCAGTCGAACCGGCGACACATTCCGCCACGGCCACCAGACTCAAGTGACGCTCCTTTAAGTCATTACGTTATGGAAAGTAATGACTTAAAGGAGATGGCGTCGGTGACCTCGAAGGGGCAGGTGACCGTCCCGAGGCGGGTCCGCGAGCGGCTGGAGGTGGAGACCCCGGGGATGGTGCGGTTCCGGGAGACGGAGGACGGCGACGTGGTGGTGGAAGGCGTCCGCGATCTGGACGAACATAGCGGTAGCCTCGACGCCGAGGAGTCGGCGGCGGACCTCGTCGAGGACCCGCACGCCGGCCGGTCCCGCGAGGAGGGACGGGAGTGACGCTCGCGGACGCCGTCGCGTTCGACGCGGAGGCGCTCGTAGCGTTCCTGGCCGGCGAGCCGGGGAGCGACCGGGTTGCGGCGTACGTCGACGCCGTGGACGCGGGCGAGGCGGACGGCTACGCGAGTCCGGTGACGGCGGCCGAGGTCGCGGCCGTCACCCGCGGCCTCGGGGACGCGGCGACCGGCCGCGAGTTCCTCGCGCTCCTCCGCGAGCGCGGCGTCGAGCGCCTGCCGGCCGCCGACTGCCGGGGGGCCGCCGCCGCGCTCCGCGCGGACTACGGGCTGTCCCTCGGCGACGCGTTCGCGGCGGCGACCGCGTACGAGACGGGCGCGGTGCTGCTCGTGGGGCACGACGACGACTACGACGGGCTACCGGTCGAGGTCGAGCGGTTCCGGGGCGGCTAATCCAGCGCTTCCTGCGGCGGTTCGGCGTCCACGAGTTCGAGCGGGAGCCGCCGGCCGCTCCGGTCGAACGCGGCGATGGACTCGACCTCCCACGGCGGCACGCCGACGAGCATCACGGCGGCGAGGTCGTCGGTGAGCGACACGTCGCGGTCGCCGCGAGGGTGGGAGACGAACCGGCCGTGGGTCTGGCCGGCGGGCACGGAGAGGTCCACGCCGAACACGCGCGCGACGGATTCGCCGGCTCCCGGCATGTAGAAGTCGGTGAAGACGGGCGTCTCGGGCGGCAGGTCCACGTCGAGGTCGCCGGCCGCGGTCGCGGCGAGCGCGACGGTGACTTCGCCGGGTTCGGCGTCCGCGGCGAGTTCGCACAGCACGGCGACGAGGCCGCGCGTGGCGTACACCGGCGACTGTCCTTCGGGCACACGCGGAGTTGGGGCCGACAACGACTAAATCTGTCGGCGCAGGGAGTCGACGCGAGCCGCGAGGCGAGGTGGAGCCCCCGGAACGTGTTCGCGTCCACAAGTTTTTACACGGATACGTTCGTCGAGAGTGGTATGCGATCCCTTCGCTCGACGGTCGGCGTCGCGGCGGCCGTGGCCGCCGTCCACCTCGTCGCCGCGTCGCTTCCGGCCGTGTGGATGCCCGCACTCCCGTCGGTCGGGGGCGACCCCGAGCCGGCGTTCCGGGTGCTGTCCGCGGCGAGCAACGTCGCGTTCTGGGGGAGCGCGACGCTGCTCGTCGTCGTCGCCGCGTTCTGGGCGGCGCGCCGGTACGGCTCCGCGGGCTACGCCGCGACCGCCGTCTCGTACGCGGTCGCGGGCGGCGCGGCGACCGCCGGCGCGCAGTGGATCGGCTACGCCGCCTCGACCGTGACGCCGGAGAGCGGCCCCGTTGACCCCTGGTTCGTCGCGGTCGTCGCCGGGCTGTTCGCCGCGTCCGCGGTGCTCGGCACGAAGCTCACAGACGGGTCGGGCGGCCGGGGCGGCGGGGTCGATCCGGCGTCCCCGTGAGATAAAGCCTTTAACGCCGTCGCGTCCTACCTCCGTCAAATGGTACTCGACAATCTCGGGAGTTCTCTTCGCGGCACACTCGACAAGCTCCGGGGGAAGTCCCGGCTGAGCGAGGAGGACGTGGACGAGATCGTGAAGGAGATCCAGCGGTCGCTGTTCCAGGCGGACGTGGACACGGCGCTGGTGATGGACCTCTCGGACTCCATCCGGACGCGCGCATTGGAGGAGGAGCCGCCGGGCGGGACGACGGCGCGCGACCACGTGCTCCGCATCGTCTACGAGGAACTCGTGGAACTCGTCGGGGAGTCGACGAACCTCCCGCTGGAGGGACAGACCATCCTGCTGGCGGGGCTGCAGGGGTCCGGGAAGACCACGTCCGCGGCGAAGATGGCGTGGTGGTTCTCGAAGAAAGGACTGCGGCCGGCGGTCATCCAGACGGACACGTTCCGGCCGGGCGCGTACGATCAAGCGAAGCAGATGGCGGAGCGCGCGGAGGTCGAGTTCTACGGCGACCCGGACGCCGACGACCCCGTGGAGATCGCGCGCGAGGGGCTGGCGGCGACGGAGGACGCGGAGGTCCACATCGTGGACACCGCTGGTCGCCACGCGCTGGAGGACGACCTCATCGCGGAGATCGAGGAGATCGAGGCGGCGGTGGAGCCGGACCGGAGCCTGCTCGTGCTCGACGCCGCCATCGGCCAGGGGGCGAAAGAGCAGGCGCGGCAGTTCGAGGAGTCCATCGGCATCGACGGCGTCGTCATCTCGAAGCTCGACGGTACGGCGAAGGGTGGCGGCGCGCTGACGGCGGTGAACGAGACGGGGTCCACCATCGCGTTCCTCGGAACGGGCGAGACGGTGCAGGACATCGAGCGGTTCGAGCCGAGCGGCTTCATCTCGCGCCTGCTCGGCATGGGCGATCTCCAGCAGCTCACCGAGCGCGTCGAGCGCGCGATGGAGGAGACACAGGAGGAAGAGGAGGACTGGGACCCCGAGGACATGCTCAAAGGCGAGTTCACCCTGCGGGACATGCGCCGGCAGATGTCCGCGATGAACAAGATGGGACCACTCGACCAGGTGATGGACATGATCCCCGGGTTCGGCGGCGGCATCATGGACCAGCTTCCCGACGACGCGATGGACGTGACGAAAGACCGGATGCAGACGTTCGAGTTCGTGA
>CAZYYH010000259.1:0-3407 GCA_964651725.1 uncultured Halobacteriales archaeon
GAGCGCCTCGTGATGACGATGCTCGGCCTCGACAACATCCGCGAAGCCGTACTCTTCCCGCGTGACAGGCAGCGGCTGTCGCCCTGAATCGCGTCGCTCGCTTCACCGTCCGGACGCTCGATACCACTATGTGGTCCCGCGCCGTCAGTACGTGGCATGACCGCCGGTTCGACGGGAACGACGGCCGCGGACGAACCGGCGCTCGGCGCGTGGGGAGCCGGCGCGGTCGCGGGGCTGGTCGCGGGCGTCGGCATGGGCGTCCTGCTCCAGGCCGGCACCGACCTGCTCCCGCTGATCGGCGCGCTCTACGGGCTGCCGACGCTCCTCGGCGGATGGCTCGCACACCTGTTCAACAGCGTCGTCTTCGGACTGCTGTTCGTCGCGGTCGTCACGCGGCGGCTGCTCGCCGACTACGAGACGACGGCCGCAGCACTCGTCGGGCTGGGCGTCGGCTACGGCGCGGCGCTCGGCGTACTCACGGGTGGCATCCTGTTACCGCTCTGGCTCTCCGCCGCCGGTGCCGCCGACCTCCCCGTGCCGCTGTTCCCCGTCCCCGGCGTCGCCACCGACTTCGTGACGCCGCTCGTACTCGGCGTCGCCCACCTCGTCTACGGCGCGCTGCTCGGCGGCGTCTACGCGTTCCTCCACGGCCCCGCCGCGGTCGACCTCGGGTAGTCGGGTGGAGTGGTCCGGGCGTCGACGCCGGATTAAAAGAGTTAACCCCGACGGACGGCAACTCCCACGCGATGACCGACCCGCGCGCCGCCACCGCGTTCGTCCCCGGACACGTCACCGGGTTCTTCAGCGCCCACCGCCACGACGACCCCGCCCGCGCCGGGTCGCGCGGCGCGGGCGTCACGCTCACCGACGGCGTCACCGTCACCGCGGAACCCGCCGCCGACACCCGCGTCCACCTCGACGGCGACCTCGTCGAGATCGCCGCCGTCGACGGCGCGCTCGCCGAACTCGACGCGGCCGCCGCGGTGACCGTCGAGACCGACCTCCCGCTCGGCGCGGGGTTCGGCGTCTCCGGCGCGGCGGCGCTCGGCGCGACGCTCGCCGCGAACCGCGCGCTCGACCTCGGGCGCTCCGAGAACGAACTCGTCCGCGCCGCACACGTCGCGGAGGTCGAAGCCGGCACCGGCCTCGGCGACGTGGTCGCGCAGGCCCGCGGCGGCGTCCCGATCCGCGTCGAGCCGGGCGCATCGCCGCACGGCCGCCTCGACGGCGTGCCCGACGCCGCGCGCGTCGAGTACCTCGCGCTCGGCGAACTCTCCACCGAGGCCGTCCTCTCCGGCGACACCGCGGCTCTCTCCCGTGCCGGCGAGCGCGCGCTCGACCACCTGCGCGACCGCCCGACGCTCGACCGGTTCGTCGTCGAGTCCCGGCGGTTCGCCGCCGACGCCGACCTTCTCACCGACGACGTGGCAAGCGTGCTCGCCGACGTGGACGACGCCGACGGCGACGCCGCGATGGCGATGCTCGGCCGCACCGTGTTCGCGCTCGGCACCGGCCTAACTGACGCCGGCTACGACCCCCGGGTCTGTCGCGTCCACCCCGGCGGTGCGACAGTCCGCGACGGGGAGTGACCGGTTCCCTTCACCACCCCCGGCGTAGGTTTAAATGCGAGAGCGAGCCAGGCCCCCTGTGACCTGACTACCCGCCGCGGGCAGAGTGGCACGAGCGTAGCGAGCGCCACTTGCAGGACGAACGGCGACCGAAGGGAGCCGTGAGTCAAACGAACGAGGTCGGAGTGCGACACCCCGTCCCGCGAACCGCGTGCCTGACCCCGACACGCACCCCGTGCCGCCTGTTAGCCCGACGTGCTGTAGCCGGCCGAGCAACTGCCATCCTGGCGGAATGAAAGGGCGAGGCCGCTCGCCGAACCCCGGCGACGCAAGCACTGGAAGGAGCGAGCGAACGCAGTGAGCGAGCGACTGAAGCGCGCAGCGAGCCGCGGGAGGCGAGCGGTCGAGGGCTTTCAGACTGCAAGCGACAGTAGTTCGTGCTGCACAACCACCCTGTATCCTGCTAGCTGGAGAGCGCACGCTTTTTCCCGCCACCACCCCCAAGCTCCGCGTAATGACGGAGTACGCGGAGATCCCGGAGGATCACCCCCGGCACGACTCCCTGATGACCCGGCACCGCATCGAGGCGGGCGTCGAGCAGGGCATCACGTCGCCGCAGGGGCTGGTGGCGCAGGGCCGCGGCGAGGCGTTCGACTACCTGCTCGGCGAGGAGACCATCCCGAGCGCCGACGCCGCGGAGCGCGCGGCCGCGGCGCAGCTCCTGCTCGCCGACCACCCGGTGCTCTCCGTCAACGGCAACGTCGCCGCGCTCGTCCCCGACGAGATCGTCGAACTCGCCGACGCCGTCGGCGCGGACCTCGAGGTCAACCTGTTCAACCGGACAGAGGAGCGGGTGCGCGCCATCGCCGACCACCTCCGCGAGCACGGCGCGGAGGAAGTCAAGGGCCTCGCCGCGGACGCACGCATCCCCGGGCTGAGCCACGAGCGCGCGAAGGTCGACGCCGACGGCATCTACGCCGCCGACGTGGTGGTGGTCCCGCTGGAGGACGGCGACCGCGCGGCGGCGCTCCAAGAGATGGGCAAGACCGAGATCGTCGTCGACCTCAACCCGATGTCGCGGTCGCCGCGGACCGCCGCGATCCCCGTCGTGGACAACGTCGTGCGCGCCGTGCCGAACGTCACCCGGCACGCGCGCGAGCTTCGGGGAGCGTCCCGCGACGAACTCCGGCGCGTCGTCGCGGAGTTCGACCGCGAGGCGGCGCTCCGGGAGGCGGAGGAGCGCATCCGGCAGGGCGAGTGGGACTGACCCGCTGAGCGACGCCTACTCCCCGCCGCCGTCGGCCCGGTAGCGGTGGCACGCGCCCGGGTAGCCGGCGGGAGTCCGTCGGAGACCGGGGTTGTCGGTGCGGCAGTCGGTGTCGAAGGCGGCGAGGCGCTCGTCCGCGGCCTCGCGGTCGCCGCTCGCCAGGTCGTCGAGCGCGGCGGCGAGCACCTGCTCGGCCTCCGGCTCGGGGAGCGGGTCGGGGATGCCGTACTCGTCGCGCACGGAGTCCTCGCCGTCCACCTCGACGCCGTCGCGCGCCACGTCGACGCGCAGGTCGTACACGTCCCGCCACGTCCCCTGCGGAAGGTCGTACCCCTCGGGCTGGATGACCTCGGGGCACCGGGTGTGGAACCGGCAGCCGGCGGGCGGGTCGGCAGGGTCGGGCACGTCGCCCGACAGTTCGACCGCGCCGCCGCGCTGGCCCGGGTCCGGGTTCGGCACGGAGGAGAGCAGCGCCTTCGTGTACGGGTGCTGTGGGTCGTCGAACAGCGAGTCGGTCGGCGCGCGCTCCACGAGTTCGCCGAGGTACATCACGCCGACGCGGTCGCAGACCT
>CAZYYH010000260.1:0-3390 GCA_964651725.1 uncultured Halobacteriales archaeon
GTTTCGTGTCGCCCGTGAACTCGAAGTTCTCCGTGAGGAGGATGGCGTCCACGGGACAGACCTCCTCGCACAGCCGGCAGTAGATGCACTGGCCGACGTGGAGGTCGTACTGCTCGGCGTTGCGCTGCTCGTCCGTGACGATGTGGATGGTGTCGTTCGGGCAGACGTTCTCGCACTGCCGACACCAGATGCAGCGCTCCTGGCTGAACTTGTGGATGCCCCTGAACCGCGGGCTGACCTCGGGCGCGACGTCCGGGTACTCCACCGTGAACGTCTTGCCGTCGAGCGCGTGCTTCATCGTCGTCGCCATGGATTTCAGGACTCCGATCATACGAGCACCCCCACGATTACGGCCGTGAGCACCAGGTTGGCGAAGCTCAACACGAGCATGCCCTTCCAGCCGATCTCGATCAGCTGGTCGATGCGGACGCGGGGGATCGCCGACCGCGCCCACTGCGTGAACAGGAACACCGCCCAGATTTTGATGAGGAACCACACGAACCCGGGCAGGAACGGCCCGGCCGGGCCGCCCAGGAACAGCGTCGCCACGATGGCCCCGCCGAGGAAGATGTGGACGAACTCGCCGAGGTAGAACAGGACGAAGTACACCGAGCCGTACTCCGTCTGGTAGCCGGCGACGATCTCCGTCGGCGCTTCCGGCGTGTCGAACGGGTTCCGGCCGACCTCCGCGAGGTTCGCGGCGAGGAACAGTACGAACGCGAACGGGTTCACGAACGCGTACCACGACGGGATGGTGAGGCTCGCCACCGTGAGCAGCGGCTCGGTCTGCGCGGCGACGATCTCGCTCATCCGGAGCGTGCCGGCGAAGATGACGACCGACGCCGCCGTGAGGACGAGCGGGATCTCGTACGCGAGGTTCTGCGCGACCGCGCGCAGCCCGCCGAGCAGCGAGTACTTGTTGTTCGACGCGTAGCCGCCCATGATGAGGCCGACGCTGGCGATGGACGCCACCGCGAACACGTACACCAGCCCGATCTCGGGGTCGGCGAGGTGGATGCCGTTCCCCATCGGGATGACCGCGAACCCGAGCAGCGCCGACGACGCCAGGACGATGGGCGCGAGGTCCCACGCCGGGCGGTCGACGCCCTCGGGGATGATGAGCTCCTTCGACAGCAGACGCACCGCGTCAGCCACGATGATGAGCAGGCCGAACGGCCCGACGCGGTTCACCGCGATGCGGTCCGTGAACGCCGCCGTGATCTTCCGCTTCGCCCACGGGCCGGCGACAGCGGTCATCGTCAGCATCAGGTTGCCGACGAGGAACGCGCCGATGAACGCCGCGACGAACTCCTGGAGCGGCGTCGGACTCGACCAGCCGAGGAGCTGGGCGATGGTCTCCGGCAGCAGCGCCATCAGCGGTCCACCTCCCCGAGCACGATGTCGAGGCTACCGAGCGTGGCGATGAGGTCCGCGACGTACTCGCCGTTCGACATCTCGTGGAGCGGCGAGAGGTTGTGGTAGCACGGGCTCCGGATCTTGAACCGCGCGGGCTTGTCCGTGCCGTCCGCGCGGATGTAGATGCCGAGTTCGCCCTTCGCGCCCTCGACCGCCGTGTACACTTCCTTGTCCGCCTCGGGCTTCAGCGTCCGCGGCACGTTCGACTGGATCTCTCGCTCGTCCTCCGGCCAGTCCTCCAGCAGGTCGATGCACTGCTCGACCATCCGCGCGGACTGCTCGATCTCTCGCAGGCGCACGAGCACGCGCGCGAAGTTGTCGCAGCCGTCCTCGGTCACCACGTCCCAGTCGAGTTCAGGGTAGTAGCCGTACGGGTCGTCCCGCCGGAGGTCGTAGTCGATGCCGGAGCCGCGCGCGACCGGGCCGGTGACGCCGTACTCCTTGGCGACCTCGGGTTCGAGGACGCCCGTGTTGACACACCGGAGCTGGAAGATCTCGTTGTCCGTGAGCAGGTCGTGGTACTCGTCGAGCGTGCCGGGGAGGTCGTCGAGGAAGTCCCGGGTAAGCTCGAAGAACTCGTCGCGTGGCTCCGGAACGTCCCAGACCACGCCGCCGAGCCGGAAGTAGTTGTACATCATCCGCTGGCCCGTGAGGTCCTCCAGGATCTTCTGGACGATCTCGCGGTCGCGGAACGAGTACTGGAAGATGGCGGTGAAGTCGCCGTACACGTCGAGCGCGAACGTGCCGAGCGCGAGGAAGTGGCCCGCCATCCGGGAGAGTTCGACGCCGAGCGTCCGCAGGATCTGGGCGTACTCGGGCACGTCGATGTCCGCGAGCTCCTCCGCCGCGCGGGCGTACGCCCACTCGTTCGTCATGTTGGCCGTGTAGTCCCACCGGTCGGGGTACGGCATGATCTGGTAGCGGTACGTGCCGTTCTGGCACATCTGCTCCTCGCACCGGTGGAGGTAGCCGACGTCCGGCTCGACGTCCGCGACCTGCTCGCCGTCCAGCACCGTCTTGAGGTGGAGCACGCCGTGGGTCGCGGGGTGGTGGGGCCCGATGTTGAGGAACATCGTGTCGGACTCCTCCTCCTCGTGGTGGTCCTGGAGCGGGTTGGCGTGCTCGCGGTGGGGCACGATCTGGGGTTTGTTCTGGTTGTAGTCGCGGGAGAGCGGGTGGCCCTGCCAGGTCTCCGGCAGCAGGATGCGCCGCAGGTCGGGGTGACCCTCGTACTCGACGCCGACGAGGTCGTACGCCTCGCGCTCGTGCCAGTCGGCGGTCCGGAACACGGGTTCCGCGGTCTGGCTCACCGGCTCGTCGCGGGGCGTCGGTACGACGACGCTGACCTCCTGGGTCGGGTCGTCGTACTTCTTGAGGTGGTAGATGCTCTCGAAGCGGTCCTCGTACTCCTGGGCGGTGAGACAGGAGAGGTGGTCGAAGCCCGCCTGCTCCTTGAGCGTCGAGAGCACCGCCTGGACGCGGTCGCCCCGCACGACGAACGCGTCGGCGTTGACGTGCTCCTCGCGGTCGAGCACGTCGTCGCCGAGTAGCTCTTCGAGCGCGTCGTAGTCCACGCCCGGGACCGGCTCGACGGCCTCGGGCTGTTCCTCCTGCGTGCTCATGGCGAATCAGCCCAGTTGTACCGCATCACGAGCGTCTCCTCGTCGATGTCGTCCGCGAGCTTCTGGACGAGTTCGTCGCGGTCGAGGTCGCCGAACTCCTCGAGTTCGTACGGCTTCACCGTGACGGGCGAGGACTCGCCGTTGGCGACGCGCTCCTGGAGCTTCGAGACGCCGTAGACGAGCGCTTCCGGGCGCGGCGGGCAGCCCGGGATGTGGATGTCCACGGGGATGACCTCCTCCGCACCCTTCACGACGTTGTACCCCTCCTGGAACGGGCCGCCGGCGGCGGTGCAGTTCCCCATGCCGACGACGAACTTCGGCTCGGGCATCTGGTCGTAGACGCGCTTCATCC
>CAZYYH010000261.1:0-3373 GCA_964651725.1 uncultured Halobacteriales archaeon
GTGTTCTCCATCGAGACGCGGTACAGCGAGGTCGCGGACGAAGCGCTCTCCCGGGGGTTCGACGTGGTGAACGACGTCTGCGGGTTCGCGGACCCGGAGATGCCGGCGGTCTGTGCGGCCCACGACGCGGCGGTGGTGAAGATGGCGAGTCCGCCCGACCTGGAGCGACCCGGGGCCATCGAGGAGGTCGACGACATCTACGAGGCGCTCCGGCGGGGCGGGCTGACGGAGAAGACCATCGTGGACCCGGCGTTCGGCGGGTGGAGCGAGGCGAAGACGCTGGCGGACGACCGCGAGACGTTCCGGCGGCTCCGCGAGTTCCGGGCGCTCGACCGCCCCATCCTCGTCTCCATCAACCGGAAGAACTTCCTCCGCGAGATCGCCGGTCGCTCGACCGAGGCGGCACTGCCGGTGAGCCTCGCGGCCACCTCGATGGCGGTGGAGCGCGGCGCGCACGTGATCCGCACGCACGACGTGACGGAGACGCGCGATGCTGCGTTCATCGGCCACGAGTTCGCCCGCGAGCGCGTCCGCGAACTGGTGGGCGAGCACGATGGCGGCGCGAGCGACGGCGACACGCACGAGCCGAGCGTCGAGGAACTCGACGTGACGGCCCTGGAGGAGGCAGCGCGCCATCTCGACGCGATCGACGGCGATCCCGCCCGGGCGGGCGACGCGGTGGCGCGTGCGTTCCGCGTGTCGGGCCTCGACGACGCCGAGCGTCGTCGGCTCGCGGCCGACGCGGCGTCGGCCGGGGTCACCGCCGAGTTCGGGGCCGACGCGGCGTTCGTCGCGGGGACGGTCGCGGACCTCCGCGAGTTCGCCGAATCGCTCGCCGACGGCTCGAATCGCATGCGAGCGGTGGGGTGTGCCGTCGCGTCGGCGTGGAAGTAACGGGAAAACTTATACCGGAAGGGCTGGAAGGCCCATCTGGAAGCCGGGTGGTCGCCCGGGTAGGGGTACACGTGAGCGGCCATCCCGGCCCAAACCGACGAATCCTGGACCCGAAATCCGCGAGCAACAGCCATGGAGTTCGACGACTGGGAACCCGTCTACGAGGCCGTGCTCGACGACCTCGGCTACGACTGCGCAGGCGACGAGCGCGCTCGCGACACCCTCGACGGGTTCTGGAGCCGCGACGGCCTCGCCGGGCCGTTCGACCCCGACCGCCTCGACGCCACCGACCGCGAGGTCGCGGTCGTCGGCGCGGCACCGACGCTCGACGCGGAGACACACCGCGCCGACGCCGACCTCGTGTTCGCCGCGTCGACGGCGGCCGACGTGCTCCGCGACGCCGGAATCGCCGTGGACTGCATGGTCACCGACCTCGACAAGAACCCGGAGACGGCGGTCACGCTGACGCGAGAGGGCGTGCCCGTAGCCGTCCACGCCCACGGCGACAACGTGGCGGAACTCCGGCAGTGGGTGCCCGGGATGGACGGCGACCGGGTGCTGCCGACGACGCAGGTCGCGCCGACCGGCGTGGTGCGGAACTTCGGCGGCTTCACGGACGGCGACCGGGCGGCATTCCTCGCCGACTGCCTCGGGGCAGCGAGCCTGCGGTTCGTCGGCTGGGACTTCGACGACCCGAACCTGTCCCCGGAGAAGCGCCGGAAGCTGGCGTGGGCGGAGCGCCTGCTCTACTGGCTGGAGCGGCGGCGCGGGGAGCGGTTCGACGTGCTGGACGGCCGGCGGGACGAAATCGACGCGTCGGCGCTCCCGGTCGAGTGACGCACTCCGGTCCTGCCCCTCACTCCTCGCCGCCGTACTCCTGGTAGATGACGTGGCCGCACGCCTTGCAGTGGGAGGCGTCGGGGTCGTGGCGCGACAGGCCGCAGTTCGGGCAGGTCACGTCCACCTTCTCCTGTGACGACCCGGTCCACGCCCGCACGATGCGGCCGGCCTGCCACGGGATGAGGATGATGGCGGCGAGTATCGAAGCGACCGTCACCAGGCGACCCGTCGTGGTCACCGGGGTGATGTCCCCGAACCCCACGGTCGTGAGCGCGACGACGGTGAAGTAGAACGCGTCGCCGAAGCTGGCGACGCCGGGGTTTGCGACGTGCTCGACGCTGTAGAACAGCCCGGCAGTCACGAAGAGAAGGGAGAGCACGGTGAGCAGCAGCTTCGTCGCGCGCAGCGTCTGGACCTCGACGGTGCCGAAGAAGAACTCCTCGTCGCGCGTGAACCGGTAGAACCGCAGCACGCGCACCACCCGGAGCACGCGCAGGAAGCCCACGTCGAACACGCCGACGGAGACGAACGGGGCCGCGATCAGGAGCGTCGGCAGGATGGCGAGGAGATCCACGAGCGTGTAGGGGTCGAGGAACTCGTCGAGGGTGTCGGGCGCGCCGTAGAGCCGGAGCAGGTACTCGGCGAGGAACACTACGGCGATGGCGAGTTCGACGTCCCAGAGTAGCGTCTCGACGCGCGCCGGCAACGAGTAGGTCTCCAGCACGAACACCGCGATGAACACGAGGTTGAGCGCGAGCAGCGTCACGTCCACCGCCATCCCGAGCGGCGTCTCGTGGTCCTCCAGGTAGAACCTGACACGACCTGGCAGTCCGCGATTGCCCGACGGTGGCGTGCCGGTGGGCACGGGTACAGAGAGGGGGCGGTGGGGCAAGAACCTGGCTGTGGGACGCCAGCGGCATGAAGAACTATTACCCCATCATGCCTACCGTTAGCGCATGCCGGGAGGATACGACCAGACGCTGCGGCCGTTCCTGTGGCGGGCGGAGAACCTGTATTCGGACGCCGAGATCGTATCTCGCACCCACGAGGGCGTCAGCCGCTACACGTACGCGGAGTACGGGGACCGGGCGCGCCAGTTGGCGTCGGCGCTGGAGGGAGTGGGCGTCGGGCACGGCGACAGGGTCGGCACGTTCTGCTGGAACCACCACCGGCACTTCGAGACGTACTTCGGCGCGCCGAACGTGGGCGCGCAGCTGCACACCATCAACCCGCTGCTGCCGGACGAGCACGTGCAGTACATCGTGGAGAACGCCGAGGACAGGGTCGTCTTCGTCGACCCGTCGCTCGCGGCGAAGCTGGCGGGTGCGTACGACGCGGACGCGTTCGAGAGCGTGGAGCGGTTCGTGGTGATGGGCTCTTCGGTGCCGGACCTGCCGCTGGAGCCGATGGTGGACTACGAGTCCTTCGTCGCGGAGGGGGACGCCGGCTTCGAGTGGCCGGAACTCTCTGGCGACGACCCGGCGGGGATGTGCTACACGTCGGGGACGACGGGGCTGCCGAAGGGCGTGGAGTACACGCAGTCGATGCTGTGGAGCCACACGATGGGGACGCTGACGCCGCAGGGCCTCGGGATGGCGGACGACGACGTGGTGATGCCGGTGGTGCCGATGTTCCACGT
>CAZYYH010000262.1:0-3369 GCA_964651725.1 uncultured Halobacteriales archaeon
GGACGGCGCGGCGAACACGGTCTCCGACGGCCAGGCCGGCTTCGGCGTCGGCGCGACGCTTCTCGGCGGCGCGCTCGCCGCCTGGCGGCGCGCCCGGCGCGACTGAGTCCCCGCCGAACGCGAGTGTCGGTCGGCGTAGTTATCGAGAAACGTTCAAGTCCCCGCCGCTGGAAGGCGATGGCATGCCGGGACCGCTCGGTCGCCACCTCGATACGGATACGCTGCGCGAACTCGCCACCGGAGTCCTGCTGTTCGTCGGCGCACTGGCGACCGTCGGCGGCCTGCTCGGGCGGCCCGAGGCGCTCCTCTCACGCGACCTCTCCTACCTCGGCGCGGTCGCGCTGGTCGTGCTAGGGGTCGTCGTCGGGCGGTCCGCCGTCGCCCGGTTCCGTCCGACCGCCCCCTCCGGCGGCCTCCCCGGGCCCGAGCTTCGACCGCGCACCGACCCGCCGGCCGAGCGCGGCGCGGCTCCGTCGCTCGAACTCTACCAGGCCGAGGGCTGCCCGCACTGCCGGAAAGTCCGCCGGTTCTGCACGCACGAGGGTATCAGCGTCGTCCTTCACAGCCCACGCACGGCCGGCTCGCCGGTCACGGGCGGGACGGTGACCGACGAGGACCGGCACGGCGACCTCACCAGCCACGGCCAGGACCAGATACCGCTGCTCGTCGACCACGACCGGAACGTGGCGCTGTACGAGAGCGACGACATCGTCGCGTACCTCGACGAGCACCACGCGTGAGAGTCAGGGTGACGTTTGGCGTGACCAACCCACCGATGGCGATTGCTGGCTGAACGTCCGGCAGCTCCACTCGGCCGAACTCTTGGCGGGACGGGGCTTTCGGGAAAGCAGCAGCTAGCTACAACTCGTCGAAAGCCCCTGGCGCTCCGGAGTCAAGGGGTTCGCTGCGCTCCTCACTCCCTCCGGTCGCTCCGACCTCGCGGCTCACGGCTCGTTCCCTCCGGTCGCTCACCGCTCGCCACTCCGAGGTCTCGTTCACTACATTCACTTCGACTTCGCAGCTCACGGCTCCCTTTGGTCGCCGTTCGCCCGTTCGGCGGCGCTCCCTCCGGTCGCGCCGCCCAGCCGAAGGGTTTCCATACCTCCAGCCCTAACCCCCACGTATGACCACCGACGCCGCCGAGGAGAGCTTCAAGAGCCAGGTGGAGACGTGGCTCGCGGCGCAGATGCCGATTATCCAGATGCACGGCGGCACGAGCGCAGTGCAGAAGGCCGACCCGGACTCCGGCGAGGTCGTCGTCGAACTCGGCGGTGCGTGCTCCGGCTGTGGCATCTCCGACCGCACCGCCCACAACATCAAGCTCGACCTCGCCGAGGAGTTCCCCGAGGTCGAGGAGGTCAACGTCCGCGTCGGCGGCGACGGCGCCGGGGGCTGGGACCTCGACCAGCCGGAGAGCTTCATGGGCGTCGAGCGCCTCGAAGGCGGCCGCGGCGGCACGATGGAGCGCGAAGGCAGCGACGCCGAATCCCACTTCTAACGACCTTTTTGCTGCGGTCGGTCGCGCGAAGCGCCCGCGCTCCCTCCCTGGCAAAAAGCTCGGCCAAAAACCGCTCCCTCGCTCCGGGTCGCCTCGCGGGCTCGCGGCTGCGCCGCTCGCCTTCCCGAGGCGCTCCCGCTGGTCGCGCCTCGCTCGCGGTCTCACCACGAGTCCCGTGGATAGTCGCCGCTGCTCGGCGACGTTCTCTCCCCTTCCGGCCGTAGCCCGTGGTTGCTACGCCGGTGTCAGGTCCCCGATGGAGAGGTCGAGGCCGCGGAGCCGCTGGGCGTTCACGGCGACGATGACGGTCGACAGCGACATGAACAGCGCGCCGACGGCGGGCGAGAGCGACACGCCGACCGGCGCGAGCAGGCCGGCGGCGACCGGGAGCGCGACGACGTTGTAGCCGGTCGCCGTCACCCGCACGCGGAGGCTGCCGTCGCCGTTCACGGTGCCACCCACGACCTCGTCGCCCGGCCCCTTCTCGACCGGCGTGGACTCACCAGTGACCATCGACTCGTCCACGGCCGACTCGCCCTCCTCGACCTCGCCGTCCGCCGGCACGCTCGCGCCCGGCCGCACCAGCACCACGTCGCCCGGCCGGAGGTCGCTCACCTGGACCGTCTCCGTCTCGCCGTCGACCACCGCTCAGCGGTGTCCGGCACGAGCCGCGCGAGTTCGTCGAGCGCGCCCGACGCACGGCGCACGCTCCGCATCTCGATCCAGTGGCCGAGCAACATCACGTCCACGAGCGTCACGAGTTCCCAGAAGAAGCTCGTCGTCCCCAGCAGGACCAGCGACGCGAGGCTGTAGCCGAACGCGACCGAGATGGCGAGCGACACCAGCGTCATCATCGCGGGCTCGCGGTTCGTCACCTCGACGCGCGCCATCCGGAGGAAGGGCACGCCGCCGTACGCGAACACGACGACCGACAGCACCGGCGGTATCCACTCGCTCCCCGGCACCGCGACCGCCGCGTACCCCAGCGTCTCCTGGACGAACGGGCTGAAGTAGAGCACCGGCACCGAGAGCACGAGACACACCCAGAACCGCCGACGGAACGTTTCCTCGTGGCCAGTGTGGTCGAGGTGCTTGTTGTGCGCGGTGTCGTCCACCGCCGGCTCGCCGTGGACGTGCTCGCCCCCGACGATCGCCGTCGGCTCCGCGTCCCCGCCGTGGTCGTGGAGTGCGTGCTCCCGGCTCACGGTGTCTCCTCTCCCATGGCTGGTCGAAGGCACACCCGCCAGTGACTTTAACAGCCGCTCCGGCGACGCGGCGCTACCCGCGGATGCCGCGGGCCACCCGTTCGGCCACGTCGAGTGCCTTCTCCGCCAGCTCCTCCGTGACGCGCCCGCGCTCGACCGCCTCCGCCAGCTCGTCCTCGTCCACGACCTCGACGGTGCCGTCGGCGTGCTTGATCACGTCCACGTGCAGATCGACGTACCGGACCGCGTCCGGGAACACCTCGACGGGCGTCGAGACGTTGAGATAGGATCCCTTCACCGCTCCCTCGGCGCTCCGGTAGACCGTCGGATACCACCACCGGCCCTCGCGGAACTTCGTCGTCGCCACGTCCCCGGACTCGCGCGGGACGCCGAGCGCGTCGTAGTCGCCGCCCGCCGTCATCTCGCGCCGTACGGTCACGGTCTGCGTCTCCGGGTCGCGGTCGGTCACCTCGCCCCTGCCGAGCGTGATGCGCCGGCCGTCCGGCTTCCCGTGGTGGAGCGCCACGGTGTCGCCCTCCGTCGGCCCGAACGACCGCGTCACCGCGTCGAACGGGAACTCCCCGACGGAGGGGCCGAGTCGCTCCGCGAAATCCACCGCGACGCTCGCCGACTCGCGCGCCGCCTTGACGCGGTGGTGGCCGGGCA
>CAZYYH010000263.1:0-3363 GCA_964651725.1 uncultured Halobacteriales archaeon
CGCGTGAAGGGGAACCAGCGCATCTACGACATCGCGGTGTTCCGGCGCGAGGACCTCCGCGCCATCGTCGCGGAACTCCGGGAGATCGGCTCGGCCCGGGTGATCCGGCTGCGGCCCTACGAGTCGGAGGCGACGACGCTGTCGTCGCGCCAGGCGGAGGTCGTGCAGGCGGCGCTGGAGGCCGGCTACTTCGAGTGGCCCCGCGAGGTCGACGCGACGGAACTCGCGGCCGAACTCGACATCGCACATTCGACGCTGCTCGAGCACCTGCGGAAGGCGGAGCGGAAGCTCATCGAGGACGCGCTGAGCAAGGAGGCGGGGACGGCGAAGGCGTCGTCGACGGAGCGCGAACTCATGCTCGACGCAGAGCCGTAGTCAGGAATCGTCGCCGTCCGCGGTCGGGGTGGCGTCGTCGCCGGGGAACCTACCGTCGGTGACGGCGGCGTCGAACGCGTCGAGGCGGTCGCGCACGTCGGCGGCGAGGGTCCCGCGGACGCCGGCAGCGGTCTCCGGGAGCACGTCCTGTAGACCGAGGAGGTCGTGGAGAGTGAGGACCTGGCCGTCGCAGTCCGGGCCCGCGCCGATGCCGAGCGTCATCGCGTCCACGGCGTCCGTCACCGCGGCGGCCGTCTCGCGCGTCACGAGTTCGAGTACGACACCGACCGCGCCGGCGTCATCGACGGCGGTGGCGGCGTCGAGCACGCGGTCGGCTTCGTCGTCGGAGCCGCCGACGACGGAGAGGTCCTCGGCGGTCTGCGGGGTGACGCCGACGTGCCCGAAGACGGGGATGCCGCCGTCGTCGATGGCGGCTGTCGCGTCGGCCACGTCTGAGCCGCCTTCGAGTTTGACGGCGTCCGCGCCGCCCTCCTTCTTGAGCCGGGTGGCCGTCCGGACGGCGTCCTCGGTGGACGCGTTGTAGGAGCCGAACGGGAGGTCGGCGACGACGACGGTGTCGTCGACGCTTCGCGCGACGGCGGCGGTGTGGTGGACCATCTCGTCTACGGTGACGCGGTCGGTGCCGTCGTAGCCGAGCGTGGTGACGCCGACGGAGTCGCCGACGAGTATCAGGTCGACCGCGCTCTCGTCGACGAGGCGGCCGAACGAGGAGTCGTACGCGTTCACCATCGTCACGGGGTCGCCGTCGGCGGCGGCCCGCCGGAGCCCGGTGAGTGAGACCATGCCATCCATGGCGACGCTCGGAGTAAAGAGGTTTTGTAACGTTTTCGTGAAGGTCGGCTCTATCTCCCGTTTCCGTGCAGTAGGAATCCTATCACGTTCGGGAGTCGATTTTTCTCGGGTCGCCGTCGGTAGCGTCGCGGCGTCGCGCGGGCCAGGACCGCTGAGACTCCACCGTGCCCGCGTCCGGGGCCTGCTCGCCGGGCGCGTCGGGCGGGTATATGAACCCCTGCCCGCGACACGTAGGTCATTTATTAGTGCCCTGACTATGATGTGGATTTTCGATGTTTTCTCCGGCAATGCATTCCGGAAAATGGCAGACTCAACCGCCCCGCCTTCCGTATCTAGCGGTATAACATATGAACATTTACATGTATAGTTGGTAATATTGGAGCAGACTTAACCGTCGAAACTGCACCTTGTTACCCATGAGCGAGAGACTCATACCGAGACGCTCGTACCTGACGATGGCCGGTGCCGCAGGGGCGGCCGGACTCGCGGGCTGCACCGGCGGTGGCGACGGGGGCGACGGCGGTGACGGTGGCACCGACACGACGACGGCGGGCACGACGACCACGACCACCTCCCAGCAGGGCGGTACCGTCCACTTCCTCAACGACCGCGGCGCTCGGGACGTCTGGGAGGCTGCGGCGAACGAGTTCAGCTCCGGCTCCGACTACGACGTGGAGATAACCTGGCTCCCGAAGGGTACCTCCACCAACGAGCAACTGGAGAAGATGCGCGCCGCGGGCAACCTGCCCGCACTCATCTTCGAGACCTCCGCGGACTGCTACAGCGAGACCGCCGAAGGCATCACCGAACCTCTGACCGACGTCGTCGAGGAACTCGGCGTCAAGGACACCGTCAACGTCGGCGGGGAGTCCTACATGGTGCCGGGCGTCGCCATCCCGCTGACCATGATCTACCGGACCGACGTGGTCGAGGGCGAGCCCCGGACCTTCTCGGAGTGGCAGGCCGAGGCCGAGCGCATCCAGAACGAGGAAGGACAGGCGGGCTACGCCGTCCCAGCCGGCCGCACCAACCCCGGATCCACCCACACCAACCAGATCCTCTGGAACGGCGGGGTCGACGCCTACAGCGGCTCCGGTGACGACATCATCGTGGAGATCGACGAGGGCGAACCCCGGGAGCGCGCCGTGGCGACCTTCGAGTGGCTACAGAACATGAACGAGTTCGGACCCCAGGCCAGCGGCTGGGGCTGGGGCGACTTCATGGGCGCGATGATCCAGGAGCAACTGGTCGCGTGGGCCGGCCTCGGCGGACTCGCCATCCAGGAGATCAAGGCGAACCGGCCGGACATGATGGAGTCGGTCACGCCCGCGCCGTACCCCGTCTCCGACGACCACGAGTCGACCCAGTGGTGGTCGTACTTCGAGGGCATGTACTCCTACGCGGACGCCGAGAACACCGAGGGTGCGAAGGAGTTCCTCAAGTTCTTCATGCAGTCGGACTACTACTACGAGTTCGTGAAGGGTACCGCCCCGTTCAACTACCCGACGTCCAAGGAGGGCCTCCGCGACGACCGGTACGCCAGCGCAGAGATCTTCCAGACGCACCCCGAGTTCCTCACGCTCGTCGAGGACAACTGGGAGTCGATGGCTCCCGTCCTGAACACCGGGGACGACGGCGCGCCCAACATCGTCTCGGCGAACGCGTACAGCCAGCAGCTCTACGGGCAGGCCGCCGACCAGCTGCTCTACGGCGGGCTCTCCCCGGACGAGACCGTGGACTGGCTCGGCGAGGAACTCCGTGCGCTCTCCCCGTAGCCGATGAGCGTCGTGGATCGCGCCCGCCTCTCGGTGGCTGGAGTCGACCGCAACCAGCTCGCCGTGGCGGCGTTCATGCTGCCGTTGATAGCGTTCTTCGGGGTGCTCTGGTTCGTCCCGATGGGGTACACGGTGTGGTCGAGCTTCTTCGAGGACCCGCTCGGGACGCCGGAGTTCGTCGGCCTCGGGAACTACGCCGACATCGTCACGTCGGGCGACTTCCTGTTCCTGCTGTGGAACAGCACGCTGTTCGCGCTCAGCACGACCGTCCTCAGTCTGGTCGTCGGGCTGCTGTTCGCGCTCGTCGTGAACCGCGCGGTGTTCGGGGGCGGGACGCTCCGGACGCTGATGGTGTTCCCGTACCTGCTGCCGACGGTGGTCGTGGTGTTCCTCTGGCGGT
>CAZYYH010000264.1:0-3338 GCA_964651725.1 uncultured Halobacteriales archaeon
TCCTCGTCGAGGTACTTCGTGGTGTGGGTGCCCGCGACGAACCGGTCGTCGTCGAGCATCAGCCGGTGGAACGGGACGACCGTGGTCACGCCGTCCACGTCGTACTCGGCGAGCGCGCGGTCGCTCCGTGCCAGGCACTCCTCGCGGTCCTCGCCCCACACGATCAGCTTGGCGATCATCGAGTCGTAGTCGGTGACGAGTTCGTCGCCCTGCCGGAGCGCGTCGTCCACGCGCACGCCGATGCCGCCCGGCGGGTCGTAGGTGAGGAGTTCGCCGCCCGGCGACGGCGCGAAGTCGTTCGCGGCGTTCTCGGCGTTGATGCGGTACTCGACGGCGTGACCGTCAAGGTCCACGTCGTCCTGCGCGAAGTCGAGTTCCTCGCCCGCCGCGACCCGGAGCTGCCACTTCACGATGTCGATGCCCGTGAGTTCCTCGGTGACGGTGTGCTCGACCTGGATGCGGGTGTTGACCTCGAGGAAGTAGAAGTCGGCGTCCGAGCCGAGCAGGTCGTCGGCGTCGCGGTCGGGGTCCTCCTCGACCAGGAACTCGAACGTCCCGGCGTTCTCGTAGCCGGCGGCGTCCGCGCCCCGGCGCGCGGCCTCGCCGATCTGGGCTCGCAACTCGTCGGTGAGTGCCGGCGACGGTCCTTCCTCGATTACCTTCTGGTGGCGGCGCTGCAGCGAACAGTCGCGCTCGCCGAGATGGCGGACGTTGCCGTGGTGGTCCGCGAGTATCTGCACCTCGATGTGCCGCGGGTTCTCTAGGTAGCGCTCCAGGTAGACGTTCGCGTTGTCGAAGTACGCCTCGCCCTCCCGTTCGGCGGACTCCAGTTGCTCCTCGGCCTCGTCGGGGCCGCGCACGATCTTCATGCCCCGGCCGCCGCCGCCGCCCTCGGCCTTGATGGCGACCGGGTAGCCGTGCTCGTCGCCGAACTCCCGGACCTCCTCCGCGGACTCCGCGGGGTCCGTGGTCCCGGGGACGATGGGCACGTCGGCGTCGCGCATCGTCTTCCGGGCCTCGGTCTTCTCGCCGAGCTGCTCCATCGCGTCGCTCGCCGGCCCGACCCACGTCACGCCGTCGGTCTCCTCGACGTGCGCTGCGAACTCCGCGTTCTCCGCGAGGAAGCCGTAGCCCGGGTGGATGGCGTCCGCGTCCGCCTTCTCCGCCGCCTCCACGATGGCCTCCTGATCGAGATACGAGTCGGCGGCCCGCGCCGGCCCGACGTTGTACGCCTCGTCCGCGTACCGCACGTGGCCCGAGTGCTTGTCCGCGTCGCTGTAAACCGCGACGGTGCCGACGCCCAGCTCCTCGCACGCCCGCATCACGCGGACGGCGATCTCCCCACGATTGGCGACGAGAACCTTGTCGAACATCCTTGGCGGAGGGTTCGGGTAGCCCCTACCTCATTTTGTCGGTTCGGCGTGAGGGCGGACGAACGGCAGCAGGCGTTAGCGCTCGTCCGATGCGACCACCGGCTCGACGGTCACGGTGTCGTACTTCAGCACCGGCCGCTTCGCGCGACCGTCGGCCTCGTGTGCGACGATGTTCTCCTCGCTGAGCACGTCCAGATCGCGCTTGACGTTCCCCGGGTCGCGGCCGAGGTGCTCGGCGAGCTGTCGCTGTGAGTCGAACGAGTGCTTCGCCAGCGCTTCGACTATCTCCCGGCGCGTCGGCGTCAGCGCGCAGTCCGCGCTCTCGTGGGAGAGTACGAGCACGTCACCAAACCCGTCGTTGGTGAGTGCGTCCGCGACAGCGTATCGTCGGAGTAGCCGAGCTTCGTCCGATTCAGGCGGCTCTCTGGACGTGGTGAATCCCGGCTGGGGTGGGTCGGTCGTCACGCGTATCACTCTTTGGACTGTTGTAAGTCGGCACAATACAAAAACGTTGGGTAGCCGACGCTCACGGTGCTGCGAACGTTCAAATGCGATGACGAGGCAGTCCGGTGTGCCCTGCCGCCGATCCCATCTCGGCGGCTGGATCCCCCGGAATCCATGTGCGAGAACGCCCCGGAGTCCACGACTTCGGACTCCTCCACGAGTCGCGTTCTCACTCTCGGTCGCCATCTCGGCTACCGCGTTCAGGTCGCCGTACGTCGAGACCCACCCGATGCCCGCGTGCCAGATGAGTTCGCTGTCAACGTGTTCGTCCCTGATTCAAACGGCAAGAACGTGGACATCGTTCGCATCGATACCGCTCACGACGGCGTCCACGCCGACCGTCTCTCCCTCCCTGCCGATCACCCACGGCGGTTCGAAGATTACAGTCTCACAGTTCACAGTCCCGAAGAAGCGATACGATATCTCCACGGAGCGAACCGTTGGCGCACGTTTCTGGAGCAGTACGACCGCCATCACGGGCTGCCTGTTCGCACTCGTGCGGAATGATCTATCTCCCGACGACGCCCGCCATCACCGCCGACTCGGCCTTCCGGAGGAGGTTCGAGGCGGTGCTCGACGCGCAGTCGAGTTCGTCGGCGACGCCGGCGAGGTCGGCGTCGCGAGGTACGTCGTAGTAGCCGAGGTCGACGGCGACGCGGACGGCCTCGCGCTGGCGGCGAGTGAGTTCGGCGGCGGGTCCGACGTGCCGTCGGTCGAACTCGCCGACGCCCTCGACGGTGGCGTCGACGCCGTCGGGGAGGGCGGCGACGATGGCGCGGAGGTCCTCGGACTCGCCGACGACGGTGAGGTGCATCCGTCCGTCGTTGTCGTAGACGATGGGCGGGACGACGACCAGGTCGCGGTCGGCGAACGCACGCCGGAACCGGCGCTCGGCGTCGCGCGTCTCCTCGCAGACGAACGCGTAGAAGTCGTCGTCGCCGACGGGCGTCAGCGTGTACTCCCGAACGGAGTCCACGTCGTCGATGGCGTCACGGTACGCGGCGAGGTCGCCCTCCACGTAGAACAGCGCGAACTCCACGTCGCGGCCGGGGCGCAGGCTCCACGCCAGCAGTTCCTCGCGCACGACGGCGTCGCTCGACCGGAGGAACTCCGCCATCGGGTGGCGCGCGTCCGCGGGGTATTCGACGGTGAGTTGGAGGTAGTGCACGCGCTGAGTACGGACGGCCACTCTTAAAGAAGCTAGGCACGCCGACGGAACGCGCTTGCATCCGGGGTCCGAACTCCCGACTGTCATGGCAGAGTCAGGTTCAGACGCGTCCTCCGCGCCCGACGACGCACACCCTGTACCCGGTGACGCATCCCCGGCTCCCGATCCAGGGGACGCCTCCCTGCCGCCCGGTCCCGACGGCCTTCCGCTCCTCGGGAACACCCTCGCGTTCTACCGCGACGTGTTCGGCCTCTTCGACCGGCTCGCGGCGCACGGCGACGTGGCGCGGTACA
>CAZYYH010000265.1:0-3327 GCA_964651725.1 uncultured Halobacteriales archaeon
ACGTCTCGACGCCGATAGCGACCGGGATGGGCAACGCGCGGAACGTGCTGGTCGTGCTGAACGGCGACGCCGTCGTCGCGGTCAGCGGCAGCACGGGCACGCTCTCCGAGATCGGCCACGCGCTCGACTTCGGGCGGCCGGTCGCGGGCATCCGGACGCACGACTTGCCGGGCGTCGAGGCGGTCGAGTCGGCGGAGGCGGCGGTGGAACACGTGGAGCGCGAGGCCCGAGCGGAGTGAGGGCCTCGGTAGGCCGAGCAGTGAGCGAGCGAAGCGAGCGAGCCGTGAGCCACGCGGTCGACGGTCAGTAGGACGCCGCGCGTTCGACTGCCCGACGGATGCGGTCCTCGCCGGGCAGGTAGTCCTCCTCTCGGGCGAACATCGGCACGGGCACGTCGTAGCCGGTGACGCGCTCGACGGGCGCTTCGAGGTAGAGGAACGCGTCCTCCGCGAGTCGCGCGGCGACCTCCGCGCCCATGCCCGCCGTGCGGTGGGCTTCGTGGGCGACGACGCACCGGCCGGTCTTTCGCACGGACTCGGCGATGGCGTCGGAGTCGAGCGGGAACACGGTGCGGAGGTCGATTACCTCGACGCTGGCGTCGGCGCGCTCGGCGGCGCGCTCGACCTCGCGGACCATCCCGCCCCACGCGACCGCGGTCACGTCGTCGCCCTCGCGGACGACGCGCGCCTCGCCGAGCGGGACGGTGTGGTCGCCCTCGGGCACGTCCTCGCGGAACGCGCGGTAGATGCGCGTCGGCTCCATGAACACGACGGGGTCCTCGCCCCGGATGGCGGTCGAGAGCAAGCCCTTCGCGTCCGAGGGGGTGGCCGGGACCGCGACCTTCAGGCCGCCGACGTTGGCGAAGCCGGCCTCGAAGCTCTCCGAGTGGTGTTCCAGCGCGCGGATGCCCGCGCCGTACGGCGTCCGCAGCGTCATCCGGCTCGGCACGGTGCCCCGCGACCGGCTCCGCATCCGCCCGACGTGGTGGGCGAGCTGGTTGAACGCCTCGTAGACGAACCCCTGGAACTGTATCTCGGGGACGGGCCGGAAGCCCGACGCCGCCAGCCCGACGCCCAGGCCGACGATGGCGGCCTCCGCGAGCGGCGTGTCGTACACCTGGTCGGGATGCTCCTCGATGAGCCCCTGGGTCGCCCGGAACACGCCGCCGTTCACGCCCACGTCCTCGCCGTAGACGATCACGTCGCCGTCGCGGTCGAGTTCCCGGCCGAGCGTGTGTCGCACCGCCTCCACGAGGTTCAGCTTCTCGGTCATCGACCGTCTCCCTCCTCCCCCTCGCCTGCGCGGGCTTCCGCGCGCTCCGCCGCGAACGCCTCGCGCTGGCGCTGGAGTTCGGGCGGGAGTTCGGCGAACGCATACTCGAACATCTCCGCCGGATCGGTGGCGTCCCGTGCCGACTCCATGCGCTCGACCGCCTCGTCGAGTTCCGCCTCGACCTCGGCCTCGATCGCGGCGACGGTCTCGTCGTCGAGCAGCCCCTCGTCCCGGAGGTAGTGCTCGAAGCGGTCGATGGGGTCGCGCTCCTCCCAGTCGGCCTCCTCGTCGCGGTCGCGGTAGACGGTGGGGTCGTCGCTCGTCGTGTGCATCGACCGCCGGTACGTGAGTGCCTCCACCATCGACGCGTCGCCGCCGCGAGCGCGGTCGAGCGCCTCGTCGGCGACGAGGTAGCTGCCGAGCACGTCGTTGCCGTCGACCTGCACGCCGTGGATGCCGGCGGCGACCGCCTTCTGCGCGAGCGTCTCCGCCCTGCTCTGTGCCGCCCGCGGCACGGAGATGGCGTACTGGTTGTTCTGGCACCAGAAGACGGTCTTCGACCCCAGGACGCCCGCGACGTTCATCGCCTCCGCCACGTCGCCCTCGCTCGTCGCGCCGTCGCCGAAGTATCCGATGGTCGCCGCCTCCTCCCCGCGGATGGCCTGTCCCCAACCGACGCCGGCGGCGTGCGTCGCCTGCGACCCCACCGGTATCGCGGGCGGCAAAAAGCGCGCGTCCGCCGGCACCGCCGCGCCCTCCTCCAGTCCCGCCGCGTAGATGAGGATCGCCGCCATCGACGCGCCGCGCGTAAGCAGCGCCGGGTGCTCGCGGAACGACGGCACCAGCCAGTCCGACTCCCGGAGCGCGAACGCCGACCCGACCTGCGCCGCCTCCTGGCCGACGGCGGGCGCGTACGTCCCGATTTCGCCGCGGCGCTGGAGCGCCACCGCCTTCTCGTCCAGCCGGCGCACGCGCTTCATCGTCTCGTACATCGCTGCGAGGTCGTCGTCCGCGAGGTCCGGCAGCAGCGACTCGTCGGCCGCGCCGTCCTCCTCGAGCACCCGCACGTACTCTATCGAGAACTCCGCCACGGTCTCTCGTGGCATGAACCCGTAGACGGCGGCGACGTGCGTAAAGGCTGGTGTGGATGGACAGCCGACGACCACGACGCTCTCAGTTCAATCGTGCCGGCCGACCAGCCGAACGTTCAGCTCGATCGACCAACCGACGCGGGCGGGACTGAAAGGGGCTGGCGCGGTCCGGTCGGGGGCTTCGCTGCGCTCCTCGGCACTCCCTCACTTCGTTCGGTCGTGCCTGTGGTGCTTGCGTCAGCCGCCTTCCCGGACCGCGCCAGGGGCTTTCGACGCGGTAGCGGACGAGGCGCGAGCAGGAAGAGTAGCCGAAGCGACCACTCCGGACCCACTAGGGGCTTTCGAGACGGTCGTGATCGAGCAGAAACCGGGTCGTCGAAACCCGTTTCGGCCGTGCTTGTGCCAACGGCCACCTCTCCTCCCGAAAGCTGAAGAACTTAATACCCGCCGGGTTTCGGTCGAAGTATGGAACGCGTGGACGTTGCGGTCGTCGGCGGCGGCCCCGCGGGATCGGCGGCGGCGGCCGCCGCGGCCGACGAGGGTGCGGACGTGGTGCTGGTAGAGCAGGGTGTGCCGCGCGCGGACCGCGAGGACCTCGGGCCGGATTCGACGGACGCGGCGGGCATGCTCGACTACTGGCTCGACATCATGGGCGAGGACCCCGCGACGTGGCCGGACGACGTGATCCTCCGGGTGCTGGACCGCGCGGAGTTCGTCGGTCCCTCGGAGAGCATGAGCCTGGCCGACACGGGCATCGACGCGTCGTACCCGGAGTTCGGGTTCACGTTCCACCGCGCGCGATTCGACGACTTCCTGCGGCGGCGCGCCGAGGACGCGGGCGCGGACTACCGCGTGGGGACGGGCGTGAAGTCCGTCGAGACCGACCTCGACGGGCCGAGCCACACCGTCACGCTGAAGGACGGCTCGGAGCTTTCGGCGGAGTACGTGGTGCTCGCGGACGGGC
>CAZYYH010000266.1:0-3324 GCA_964651725.1 uncultured Halobacteriales archaeon
CCGCGCCCGACAGCATCGTCGCCATCAGCGTCTCGTGGCCGGGCGCGTCCACGAAGGACACGGTGCGGAGCGGCTCGCTCTCGCTGCCGTCCGGACACGTCTCCTCCACCGTGTAGCGCTCGGGCTCCTCGACGTCCGGGCACTGCCGGAACGTCGCGTCCGCGTACCCGAGCCGGATGGAGATGCCCCGCTTCATCTCCTCGGAGTGCTGGTCGGTCCACTCCCCCGAGAGCGCGCGGACCAGCGTCGTCTTCCCGTGGTCGACGTGCCCGACCAGGCCGATGTTCACCTCCGGTTGTCGGTGATTTCCTGCCATGCAGTAATCTTGTCGTGAGATTCGCCCCGAGTGACTGATAAACCTGCTGTTCTCGACCCGGGCGGCGAGGGCAACGGGTGTTCCGTTCGACAAATATAAGGTTTAGATGGTTCTAAACCCCATCATGGCACGCACCGAAGTCGCTCGGAGGACCGACCGATGCGACCCATAGCGTACGAGCGAGCCGCCGAACTCACCGAGGCGCTCGAATCCCGGCTCGTCGACGCCGTCTCCGGCGACCTCGCCGTCGACCGCCGCACCGTGCTCGGCGGCCTCGGCGTCGCCGGTAGCGCCGCGCTCGGCCTCTCCGGATCCGGCGCGGCCGACCCCGACCACGGCGGCGACCACGGCAACTTCGGCGCGGTCGGCGAGTACGACGGCGGCTTCGACGCCCACGAGTTCCTGCGGACGTTCAACACCGGCGACTCGGGCCAAGACGACCTCGACCAGCGCGTCTACGAGGAGGACGGCCGGACCGTCCGCGAGTACGAGATCGCGGCCGTCGACACCACCGTCGAGATCGCGCCCGGCGTCGAGTTCCCTGCGTGGGCGTACGAGAACCAGGTGCCCGGCCCCACCCTGCGCGCGACCGAGGGCGACCTCATCAGGGTGGAGTTCACGAACGGCAGCCGCCACGCCCACACCATCCACCCGCACCTGAAGAACCTCGACCCGCGGATGGACGGCATCCCGCAGAACGGCCCGGGCGTCCTCGAAGACGGCGAGTCCTTCACCTACGAGTGGATCGCCCAGCCCGCGGGCGTCCACCTCTACCACTGCCACTCCCTGCCCCTCAAGGCCCACATCCACCGCGGCCTCTACGGCGCCATCATCGTCGATCCCGACCCCGAGCGCGTCGCCGAGAACCCCCGGGAGTACGTCAACTACCACGGCCCGATGACCGACGAGTTCCGCGACGAACTCGTCCAACGCGCACGCGAGCGCAACCACGCCGACCCCGCACACCGCGACGCGGGCGACGCCGACGAGATGGTGATGGTGATGAACGGCTTCGACACCAACTTCGACGGCGACAACGAGGTGTACGCCGCGAACACCCGCGCGTTCTGCTACGGCGTCGGGCGGACCGACGGCAAAGGCGAGTGGCGGGCCGGCGAGACCAAGCGCCCCATCCAGGTCCGGCGGGACCGGCCGGTCCGGGTCTACCTCGTCAACGCCATCGAGTTCGACCCCATCAACTCCTTCCACACCCACTCGCAGTTCTTCGACTACTACGACCACGGCACCACGCTGCTTCCGACGCACAAGAACGTCGACACCGTGATGCAGTGCCAGGCCCAGCGCGGCATCCTCGAGATCGACTACTCCGACCACCGGCCCGGCCTCTACATGTTCCACGCCCACCAGTCCGAGTTCGCCGAACTCGGCTGGATGAGCTTCTTCGAGGTGATAGAATGACCGACGGTACGGAGACCGCTACGGATCGCCCGCTCGGCCTCCCGCGCTGGGTCGGCGCGCTCCTCCCACTCGTGCTCCTCCTGGTGGTCGTCGCACTCTTCCTCGCGTCGTCGCCGTTCGCGGCCGTGGAGTCCGGCCAGCCGCTCCCCGACCTCACCGTCACGCACGCGACGATGCCGAACGACGAGACGGTGGTGCTCCACGTCGTCAACAACGGCCCGGAGTCCGTCACCGTCTCGCAGGTGCTGATAGACGAGGCGTACTGGGCGTTCGAGGTGCGCGGAAGCGGCGGCGACCGGACGCTCGCACCGATGGAGTCCGCTCGCGTCGTCGTCCCGTACCACTGGAACCCCGGCTGGGACCTCGAAGCCGCGCTCGTCCTCTCCGACGGCACGACGTTCCACCACACCATCGTCGCGCCCGCGGAGACGCCCGGCGTGACCGCCGGCCTGCTCGGCACGCTCGCGCTCGTCGGCCTGTTCGTCGGCGTCGTCCCGGTCGCGCTCGGCATGCTGTGGTTTCCCTACATGCGCGGGCTCTCCGACCGGACGCTCCACGCCGTCCTCGCGTTCTCCGTCGGCGTCCTCGCGTTCCTGGCCTTCGACGCCGGGTTCGAGGCCCTGGAACTCGCCGCCGAGGTGCCGGGCGCGTACGAGGGCCACCTCCTGGTCGTCCTCGGCGCGGTCGGCACGCTCGCGCTCGTCGAGGCCGTCGGGTCCGGCGACGGCGGCGATCGCTCCGGCCTCCGCCTCGCCTACCTCGTCGCGCTCGGCATCGGCTTCCACAACCTCGCCGAGGGGCTCGCCATCGGCGGCGCGTTCGCCGTCGGGCGCGTCTCCCTCGGCGCGTTCCTCGTCGTCGGCTTCATGGTCCACAACGTCACCGAGGGGCCGGCGGTCGTCGCACCCGTCGCGCGCGGCGACCGGCCCGCGCTCGTCCACTTCGCCGCGCTCGGGGCCATCGCGGGCGCACCCGTCATCGTCGGCGGGTGGGTCGGCAGCCTCGCGTTCTCGCCGACGCTCGCCGCGTTCTTCCTCGCCGTCGGCGTCGGAGCCATCGCGCAGGTGTCGTGGGAGATCGTGCGACTGATCGGCGACCGCGGCCGCGTCGCGTCCCCCGCGAACCTGCTCGCGGCGCTCGCCGGCCTCGTCGTGATGTACGCGACCGACCTGCTGGTGGCGCTGTGAGCGCCGTTAGATTTACCGCCCCGATGCGGCAACTGTTCGGCATGAGATCCGGCGACGACCCGGTCGGAACGGAGGGCGGCGGATGGTAGCGGCGGCGGAGGCGTTCGTGCGACTCGTCGGCGAGAACCGCGTCGTCCACGGACTCGTCGGCGGCCTCGTCATCGCCGGCCTCAACATGCTCGGCGCGCTGCTCGTGCTCGTCTGGCGCGACCCCTCGGAGCGGTCGCTCGACGGCGCGCTCGGCTTCGCCGCCGGCGTGATGCTCGCCGCGAGCTTCACCAGCCTCATCGTCCCCGGTATCGACTACGCCACCGCGCCCGGATACGACGCGTACGCTCCCCTCGGCGTCGAACTCGTCGGCATCCTCCCCGTCGTCGTCGGCTTCGTCCTCGGCGTCGCCCT
>CAZYYH010000267.1:0-3324 GCA_964651725.1 uncultured Halobacteriales archaeon
GACTGACGAATTCGACAGCACCGTCTACTACGACGCCGACGCGGACCGAACGCACATCGACGACGAGACCGTGGCCGTCCTCGGCTACGGCAGCCAGGGTCACGCGCACGCACAGAACCTCGCCGACAGCGGCGTGGACGTGGTCGTCGGCCTCCGAGAGAGGTCGGCGTCCCGCGACGCCGCGCGCGAGGACGGCCTCCGCGTCGCCACCCCGAGGGAGGCGACCGAGGAAGCCAGCGTCGTCTCGATGCTCGTGCCCGACACCGTCCAGCCCGCCGTGTACGAGGAGATCAAGCCCGCACTCGCCGCGGACGACACGCTCCAGTTCGCGCACGGCTTCAACGTCCACTTCGACCAGATCGAGCCGCCCGCGGACGTGGACGTGACGATGGTCGCGCCCAAATCCCCGGGCCACCTCGTGCGCCGGAACTACGAGCGCGGCGAGGGCACGCCTGGCCTGCTCGCGGTCTACCGGGACGCGACCGGCGACGCCCGCGACCGGGCGCTCGCGTACGCGCAGGCCATCGGCTGCACCCGCGCCGGCGTCATCGAGACGACGTTCCGCGAGGAGACCGAGTCCGACATCTTCGGCGAGCAGGCCGTGCTCTGCGGCGGCGTCACCAGCCTCGTGAAGCACGCCTACGAGACCCTCGTCGAGAACGGCTACAGCCCCGAGATGGCGTACTTCGAGTGTCTCAACGAACTCAAGCTCATCGTCGACCTGATGTACGAGGGTGGGCTCGGCGGAATGTGGGACTCCGTCTCCGACACCGCCGAGTACGGCGGTCTCACGCGCGGCGACGTGGTCGTCGACGACCACGTCCGCGAGAACATGGAGGAGACCCTCGAGGCCGTCCAGAACGGCGAGTTCGCGCGCGAGTGGATTCTGGAGAACCAGGCCGGCAGACCGAGCTACGGTCAGCTCCGTCAGGCCGAGCAGGACCACGACATCGAGCAGGTCGGCGAGCGCCTGCGCGGGCTGTTCGCGTGGGGCGACGCCGACGAGACGGCCGAACCGGAGGTTCCAGCGGATGACTGACGACACGACACCGAAGATGGCGGACGTGACGCACACCCACCCGTACGACGACGGCCACGCCGGCACCCGACTGTTCAGCCGCGGGCCGCGCGTCGAAGCCGACGGTAGCGGCGACCGCGGTCGCCGCCGCACCCCCGTGCTCGGCGAGGACGGCACCGCCGTCCCGGAGCGTCGACTGCCGACGCCGACGATGGCGGACGTGAGTCACACTCCGCCGTACGGCGGCGACGCGAACGGCGTGTGGGAACGAGGGCCCGTAGACGATGAGTGAGGGGACGCTGTACGACGCGGTGTGGGACCGCCACCGCGTGAAGGAGCTGCCGAACGGCCGCGACCAGCTGTTCGTGGGGCTCCACCTCATCCACGAGGTGACGAGTCCGCAAGCGTTCGGCATGCTGCGCGAGCGCGACCTCGACGTGGCGTACCCCGAGCGCACGCACGCCACCGTGGACCACATCGTGCCGACCGCCGACCAGTCGCGGCCGTACGCCGACGATCAGGCCGAAACCATGATGAGCGAACTCGAAGCTAACCTCGCCGACCGCGATATCCCGTTCGACCACCCGGACACCGGCGACCAGGGCATCGTCCACGTCATCGGCCCGGAGCAGGGCCTCACGCAGCCCGGCATGACCGTCGTCTGCGGCGACAGTCACACCTCCACGCACGGTGCGGTCGGCGCGCTCGCGTTCGGCATCGGCACCAGCCAGATACGGGACGTATTCGCCACCGGCACTGTGGCGATGGAGAAGAAGCAGGTCCGGCAGATACGCGTCGAGGGCGAACTCGGTCCCGGCGTCTCCGCGAAGGACGTGATCCTGAAGATAATCGCCGAACTCGGCACCGACGGTGGCGTCGGCTACGTCTACGAGTACGCGGGCAGCGCCATCGAGGCGATGGGGATGGCAGGCCGGATGAGCATCTGTAACATGACCATCGAGGGCGGCGCGCGCGCCGGCTACGTCAACCCCGACGAGACCACCTACCAGTACCTCGGAGACACCGACGCGTTCCGCGACGACCCCGAGAAATTCCGGGAGCGCAAGGCGTACTGGGAGTCCATCCGGTCGGACGACGACGCCGAGTACGACGACGTGGTCACCATCGACGCCGACGCGCTGGAGCCGATGGTGACGTGGGGAACCACGCCCGGACAGGGCGTCGGAATCAGCGAACCGATTCCGGACCCCGACGACCTGCCCCCGGAGAAGGCGGAGGTCGCGCGTCGCGCCCAGGCGCACATGCGCGTCGAGCCGGGCGACACCATGCAGGGCTACCCCATCGACGTGGCGTTCCTTGGCTCCTGCACGAACGCGCGGCTGCCCGACCTCCGCCGCGCCGCCAGGGTCGTCGAGGGTCGCGAGGTCGCCGACGGCGTCCGCGGCATGGTGGTGCCGGGCAGCCAGCGCGTGAAGGCCGCCGCCGAGGCCGAAGGCTTGGACGACGCGTTCCGCGACGCCGGCTTCGAGTGGCGGAACGCCGGCTGCTCAATGTGCCTCGGCATGAACGAGGACCAGCTCGACGGCGACCAGGCGTGTGCGTCCTCCTCGAACCGGAACTTCGTCGGCCGCCAGGGCTCCAAGGAGGGCCGTACCGTCCTGATGAGCCCGGAGATGGTCGCCGCCGCCGCCGTCACCGGCGAGGTCACCGACGTGCGCGACCTGGCGGAGGTGACGGCGGCATGAACGGAGCCGACCCCGTCAGGACGGTCGCCGGCACCGCCGTCCCCATCCGGGGAAACGACGTGGATACCGACCAGATCATGCCCGCGCGGTTCCTCAAGGCCGTCACGTTCGAGGGCCTCGGCCAGTTCGTGTTCTTCGACCAGCGGTTCACGGGGGACGACGAGCCCAAGGACCACCCCATGAACGAGGACCGATTCCGCGACGCCTCGGTGATGGTCGTGAACGCCAACTTCGGCTGCGGCTCCTCCCGGGAGCACGCACCACAGGGGCTGATGCGCTGGGGCATCGACGCCGTCGTCGGGGAGAGCTTCGCCGAGATATTCGCGGGCAACTGCCTCGCGCTCGGCATCCCGACCGTGACCGCGGACTCCGACGAGATCCAGGCGCTCCAGGCGTTCGTGGACGAGAACCCGGACGCCGAGGTCACCGTGGACGTGGCCGCCGAGACCATCAGCTACGGCGGTCGGACCGTGGAGGCGTCCGTGGACGACGCCCAGCGGGAGGCGCTCGTCGAGGGGGACTGGGACACCACCGCACTCCTCCGATCGAACGCCGACGCCGTCCGGAAGACCGCCGCGAGCCTCCCCTATATCGATGACT
>CAZYYH010000268.1:0-3317 GCA_964651725.1 uncultured Halobacteriales archaeon
GCGACGCGGTTCCGCACGTCCTTCGACTCGATGTTCGTCAGCTCGTGTACGCTCTCCTTGTTGTGCTCGAAGTCCTTGCCGAACGCGTCCGGGTAGCGCTCCAGCAGGAGGTGGGCCGTCTTCTTGATGTACTTCGGTCGGATGGGCATGTCTCTATCGTCGGTGTTCTGTGCGTGAGCGTTAAAAGGATTCGTTCTCGGACGGCGAACCGGGCTGGGCGGGCCGGTCACGCCGGGAGCTTCTCGTAGTCGTAGCTGTCAGCGAGTTCGGTCAGGCGGGTGAGCGTCGCCTCCTCCTCCTCCAGGTTCCGGTCGAGGAGGCTGCCGATCCTGTCCATGCCGAGTTCGCCGGCCATGCTGGCGAGGTGGCCGTACGACGCGATCTCGTAGTGCTTTACCTTCCGGGCGGTGCCGAGGTCGAAGGCGTCGTGCTCGGCCTGGTCCGGGTTCTCCTCGGCGAACCGCCGGTGCTCCTCGACGATACCCTGCATCGCCATGCACTTCTCGGTCTGTGGCTCCATCCCGAGCGCCTCGAAGATGCGTTCGAGCCGGGCGATGTGGTCGCGGGTCTGCTCGCAGTGCTCCTCGAACGCTCTCCGCGCGTCCTCCTGCTCGACGTGACTCGCCATCAGCTCGAACGCCTTCTCGCTCTGCCGCTCCGCGTCGTAGATGTCCTTGAGTTCGTTCTTGAACAGGGCAGTGGGGTGGTTGGTGGACACGGGTGTACCTCCACTACTGGTACGACGGTCACGCTCCTAAACCCCTGGAACACTCGGCCCTGTTACCTGTGGTCCGGTGGAAGGGTCAGCTCCGCCACCCGAGCCATCGCCGCCCGCTCCCGTTCCCCGCCGCACCGCTCCACCACGTCCTCGAAGTACTCCAGCCGCTCCCGCAGGTCCTCGTCGTCGTACCCGTCCACGCCGAGCCGCGACGCCGCCACGGTCGCCTCCACGACCGCGGCGAAACCGCGGTTTATCGTCGGCACGACGCGCTCCCTGACCTCGGACTCCACGGGATTCAGCTCCCACTCTTCCCACCGCGTCCCGGCTTCCTCGCCCGACCCCACCTGCTCGGTCTCGACCTCGACCCACGCCAGCGCGTCGTCCAGCACCGGCTCCTCAACCTCGTGGATGGAGAGCGCGGCCTCGACGAACACCACGGGGTCGTCAACGAACTGCACGACGCCGCCGCCCTGTCGGTGGAAGTTCCGGCGCGTCCGGGTGTTTCCCCACGTCCTCGCCGTCACAGGCGCTCCCACTGCTCGCGGGCTGCGAGACGGCGGAGTCGTCTCGGTCGAGGCGGTTTCACCGCCTCGCAGCCCGTTCGCTCGTTCCGTGGCGCTTTGCTCCACGCGCAACCCGAGCGCCGCCGCGTTCCACAGCCCGTTCGGCCCGAGCGTCGTCACCACGGACTCGGTGACGCCCCGTAGCTCGGCCGGCCACCCGTCCGCGCCACCGTCGTCCCCGGTCATACCTCCAGCCCCCGATTCAGCGCGACGAACAGCCCTGCCGCGACGAGGTCCGCAGTCGTCCCCGGGTTCACTCCGCGCTCGACGAGGTCGTCGCCGAACGCCGACACCGACGCGCGGTCCCAGCCGTCGGCGTGGAGGTCGGCCGCGCGCTCGCGGACCTCCGCGGCGACCGCCTCGCCGTGCTGCGTTGCGATCAGCGTGTCCGGCTCCTCGGCGAGCAGCGCGAGGAACGCCCGCGCCGCGCGGTCCGAGACCGGACCGTCGTCCGCGAGAACCCGGTCGGCGGTCTCGAACGACCGCCGGAACCCGCCGGTCCACTCCCGGCCGAGTCCGTCTCTCTCGGCGCTCAGCTCCATCACGTCGTAGAGCGTCAGCCCGCGCTCCTCCAGCGCCGGCACCGCGTCCCGGCCGCGGCGCACGTCGAGGTCCGCGAGGCCCTCCGGCGGGTCGTCCACGAACACGTCGACGTGCTCGAACGCGCGGTAGAACGCCGCCGCGTCCGCGACCGTCGTCGCTTCCGCCACCGCCGCGGCGTCCGCCGGCGCGAGGTCGCCGTCGGCGTCCGGACCGCGTCGCTCCGCCGCCGCGCCCACCAGCGGCACGAGCAGCAGCAGGCAGCCGAACTGGGTGTTGCCGCCGGACTGCTCCGCCATCCCGCGGACCGCCGTCTCGAACGCCGCGCCCACGGCCGCGCCGTCAGCGGCCGCGCGCAGGCCAACGCGTGCGCCGACCGCGCCCGCGAGGAAGTGCTCGAACCACAGCTCCGGGAGGTCGCGCTCCCGGTCGACGTTCCCCGGCTTCGGCGTCCCCGCTACCTCCAGGAGCAACGCGAGTTCCGCGTTCGCCGCCGCGCTTCGCATGCCCCAGCCTTCGACCGGGCGTGGTAAGTAACGTGTGTCTACGGAGCGCCCGTCCTCAGCCGTCGACGCCGGCCGCGCCCGCTCCGACGTCGCGCGCCGCGCCGAACCACTCGTCGACGGCTGCGCGCACGCGCCGGAGGACTACGGGGTCGTCGCTCGGCCGGCCGACGCTCACCGCGTCCGCGCCGCAGGCGAGGTACTCCCTGACCGTCGCCCGCCCGCGGACGCCGTTGTTGGCGATCACGAACGGCGCTTCGCCGGCCACGTCCGCGACGACACCCTCGGAGTCCATCGCGTCGACGTGGACGGCATCCGCGCCCGCCGCCGCGACCCGGCTGGCTGTCTCGCCGAGGTCGACGCCCGGCACCTCGGCGCGGACCTTCACGCTCACCGTCGCACCCGCGTCGGCGGCGACCCGGACCTGCTCGCGGAGCCGGTCGGCGTCGTGGAGCAGCGTCTCGCCCGCGCCGACGCGGCACATCTCGTCCTGTCGGCAGTGGGCGTTGACCTCCAGGACGGCGTCGTGGTGGGCGCACACCTCGGCCGCGGCGCGGAGCGCGTCGCGCTCGACCGCGCGGACGTTGAACGCCGGGCGGATCGAGGCGTCCGCGAGCGCCGAAAGCTGGTCGTCGACGAACTCGACGGGGTCGGCCGGCAGGAACTCGGTGCGGTCGCGCGCCACGAGTTCCCGGGCGGCCTCGCGCGTCGGCCCGTCGAGCGCGATGCCGCCGAGGAACGCCGCGTCCGCGTGGTCGGCCGCGGCGCGCGCCCAGTTGGCGTCGGACTCGCCGGAGAGGCTGGCGAGCGCGACCCGGGGCGCGAACATCACGACACCTCTGCGCCCGCACGGTCGAGTGCGTCGCGGGCGGCGCGTGCGACGCGCGCCGCGTCCGCGTCGTCGTCCATCCGCGTGTCGGTGCGCACGACCGGCCGGTCGAGGTCGGTGCCGTCCGCGTCGTCGAGCACGAACGCGTCCGCGAACGGGTA
>CAZYYH010000269.1:0-3315 GCA_964651725.1 uncultured Halobacteriales archaeon
ACGCCCAGCGCGAGGCGCTGACGCTGGCACACGAGCGCGGCTACTACGAGTCGCCACGCCAGACGACCCTGGAGGAGCTGGCCAAGGAACTCGACATCTCGCGGCAGGCGCTGGGCGCGCGGCTCCGACGCGGGCTCGACCACCTCTTGGAGTCCACGGTGTCGTAGCGGCGGGCGGCCGGCGGTCGCCGTCCCGGCCGTTTATAAATACCCGTCGCAGGCAACGACAGCGATGTTCCGCGTCTCCTGAGTAGCAGACAGCACCGGAAACGGCGGCACGGAAGCGACCGGACATCCCCACGTCGGCCTCACTTCGCGACACTCCCGTAGGCCTCTCCAGGAAGGGGAGCGTGGGGCGCGCCCGTCGACCGCCGTAGCGTCCGGACCCCGATCACCTATGCCCGACGACACTCCCTCGTTCGAGCGATGTTCGCACTGCGGTAAGCGGTTCGAATCGGATGTGTCGTATCCCGTCGAGCAGACCCGCGACGAGGACGGAAATCTCCAGTTCCACTCGTTCTGCAGCGAGGAGTGCCGCGAAGCGTGGGCCGCCGACGGCTGAACGAACTCGCCGAGCCTCGGGTTCGCCGCAGACCGTGGCGTTCCCGGAGCATCTCGGTCACGAGCGGTCCTCGCACCGGAGGAACAGCGTGGCGTCGCCGCTGTGGTCCGGCGTGAGGTGGTAGGTGCGTGCGTCGTCGCGCCGGTTCAACCGGTCTTCGAACGTGTACGCACGGATCAGTGACGGGAACGCGACGGTGGTGTCGAGTTCGTGGAAGGTTGCGAGCAGCGAGTCGGACTCGGCGATGGAGTCGGTGAACCGTACGGTGACCGCGCCAGGACCGTCGCCGTGGGGCGTCGTGGCGGATCGGGTCTCTCGGGAGGACATAGCTCTACCCCGTGTAACGAAAGCTGGTAATATAAGCGTGCTGTTATTTCATCGGGAGCATTCCACTCGTTTCTACGGCCGTGACAACGGAGGCGGTCCGAGTCGTACTGTGGGTCCCCGAAAGATGGCTGCGCCGTCGGGATGACTGCGCCGTCGAGTTCGGCTGCGTCCACGACCCCTAACTGGATGGAGAGAGTACACACCGGCATGGCCCCCTTCGAGGAGGCGGCAGCCAGGCTGGAGGAGGTCGGGTTGACCGAGTACGAGGCGCGGTGTTTCGTGGCTCTGTCCCGGGTCTCGGACGCGACGGCGAAGGAGCTGAGCCGGATGGCGGACGTGCCGCGGTCGCGGGTGTACGACACCGTCGAGCGGTTGAGCCAGCGAGGACTGGTGGACGTACAGCAGTCGAGTCCGCGACGGTTCCGGGCGGTGCCGTCCGAGGCGGCGTTCGAGCGGCTGCGCCGGGACTTCGAGTCGACGCTGGAGGCGGCCGACGCCGCAGTGGCCGAACTCGCGACGCAGGAGTCGGCGGGGGAGAGCGGGACGTGGTCTATTTCGGACCGCGATCACGTGATCGACCGGGCGGTGGGGCTGATCGACGAGGCGGAGTCGGCGATTCACCTGCTGGTCGCCGGTGAGCGGACGGTCGAGGATCGGCTGCTCGACCGGCTGGCGGCCGCGAGCAGTCGGGACGTGACGGTCGTCGTGGAGACGTCGGACGAGGAGGTGCGGGCGCGCGTCGCGGGCGCGGTGCCGGACGCCGATGTCGTGATCGCGGACGACCTCGAGGAGACGGAGCTGGTGGTGGACCGCTGGCCGGGGTTGCTCCTCCTGGTGGACGAGCGCGCGGTGCTGGCGAGCGGCATCACGGACGACCGACTGCCGGGGGTCGACGACGAGGCCGCGGTGTGGACCCACGGCCGCGACCACGGGTTCGCCACGTGGATACGCGAGCTGCTGGCGAATCGGCTGGCGGCGAGCACGCCGGAGAAGTGACCGGTGGCGAGGCGTCCGGGATACTCGACCGCCGCGACCGTCCGGAGGACGCGGTGCGGCCCGACGCGCGACGGACGTAACTACGCGTAGCAGATCGCCATCCGCCGTGACTCCCGTCGTGCAGTTCAACGGCGTCTCGCGTCGACGCCGCCGGCGTCGGGTTCGGCGTCGGCGTACCCGGTGAACTCGCGCCAGTGGTTGAGTCCCCAGTAGGTGAGTCCGGTGCAGATGAGACCGGCGGCGACGAAGTAGACGACGAGGCGGTCGCCGAACACCTCGCTCGTGTCCGTGTAGGCGTACAGGATGCCCTCGACGCCGAGGCCGACGACGACGAGCGCGGTGACGCCGAGGACGACGGTGGCGACGATGACGGTTCGACCCTCGACATCCTCGTGGTCGAGGAGGAGGAGGGAGCCGACGAAGACGACGGCTCCGGCGAGCACGTAGAACGGGAAGCGGTTCGTGAGGTCGGCCGCCGCGCCGTTCAGGAGGGCGACGACGCCGACGAACGCGGCGGTGAGCGCGAAGGTGCTCCCTGCGATGACCAGGCCGGCGCGCAGGATGAACTCTCGACGGCCCGCGTCGTCACCGGAACTGGCACCGCGCTCGTTCATGTGGGGTGGCATCCGGTGCGCCACCAAAAACGTACTGGTAGGCCACGGCGCGTCGGACGCGCGTCGGACGGGCGGGGCGATTATCCGGGGTCGGTGCCGGCGCTCGGACACTAAACCTATAACTGAGGAGTTGCAAGCCGGAACCAGTCGATGAGTAACGTGCCCGAGTCCATCGTGGTGAGCGAGGACGGCTACTCGCTGCCAATGGTGGAGGTGCTGACCGGCCGTGGGTTCATCACGGGCAAGTCGGGGTCCGGGAAGTCGAACACCGCGAGCGTGATCGCCGAGGAACTCCTGGCGTCCGGCGTCAGCATCCTCATCGTGGACACCGACGGCGAGTACTACGGGTTGAAAGAGCAGTTCGACGTGCTCCACGCCGGCGGGGACGACAACTGCGACGTGGAGGTGGGCGCGGAGGACGCCGACGAGATCGCGGAGACGGCCGTGGTCGAGGACGTGCCGGTCATCCTCGACGTGTCGGGCTACCTCGACGGCGCGACGGTCGACGAGATCATCAAGTCGGTGGTGGAGGCGCTGTTCCGCGTGGAGAAGGAGGAGCGCAAGCCGTTCCTGCTGCTCGTGGAGGAGGTCCACGAGTTCATCCCGGAGACCGGCGGGCTGGACGACCTCGGCGAGATGCTGATCCGCGTGGCGAAGCGCGGCCGCAAGCGCGGGCTGGGTCTCGTCGGGATGAGCCAGCGGCCGGCCGCGGTGGACAAGGACTTCATCACGCAGTGCGACTGGCTGGTCTGGCACCGCCTGACCTGGGACAACGACACGAAGGTCGCCGGCCAGATCATGGGGTCGGACTACTCGG
>CAZYYH010000270.1:0-3313 GCA_964651725.1 uncultured Halobacteriales archaeon
CGACGCCGCCGGCGTCCTCGGGCGGGACGCGGTAGACGTACCAGTCGCCGTTGGGGTTGCTGGTCGCGGACACCGCCACCAGGAACCAGCCCCGGGGCGGCCGCGAGATGCTGGTTTCGAGTTCCTCGTCCTCCCAGGCGGCCTCCTCCAGGTCCTCGCGGCCGATGCGCTCGCCCTCCGTCGTCAGCCCGGGCTCGTACTGGGTCGCGCACAGGACGAACCGGTCGTCCTCGCGGTCGTAGCGCGCACGCGGGTCGAACACGAACGGGATGCCGTCCGCGAACCCGCCCTCCGGCTCGGGGATGACCGGCTCCCACAGCCGCTCCAGCCGGAAGAACTGCTCGCGCTGCCCGGACTGCTTGTTGTAGATGGCGACGTCCCGGTTGAGCGCGTGGACGAGCTGGCCGTTGCCGGCGGCGATCTGCGAGTCGGAGGGGACGCCGCCGCGCGTCTCGAGCGAATTCACGCCGTCGTACTCGGTTCGGACGGTGAGCGGGCCGTCCGCGTCGACGTTCGACTCCTGGGCGTTCCGCCGGGGCGGCTGTACGTCCGCGTCGCGCGTCGTGGCCGCGGGCGACGCGGCACCTATCGATCCGGGGTCGCCACCCCTGGCCTGGTCGGCGCGGATCTGCCCGACGTTGACGGTGCCACCCGCGTACGAGCGCTCGTACGGGCCGTTCGCGCAGCCGGTCTTCGCGGTGGCGACGTCGCCGCCGAAACCGAGGAGCGACGCGCCCCCGATTCCCGCCCCGGTGGCCTGGAGGAGGCTCCGTCGCTGCATCGAGACTCGGTCGCCGATACTCCGGTCGCTGTCGTGATCTCCGCCGTTCCCTGACATGGTCTCCCCCTGAACGCCCGATTCCGGCCCCACTCGGCACCTCGGTCGCGGCGCGGGAATCGAGGCGTCCAGTCGACCGAACGTTCGTGTGCCACCCACTTAATTGTACTAGCTGTCGATGTCGATTCCTCGTAGTTACCAGGTTGATACACGGAGCGTATCGTGGGCGTAGTAGCCGCCCAACCGGAGTTGCGACTGACTGCCGGTTAGACGGGATGAGAACTGCACACCGTAGCGCTCCGATCGTTGGGGTGGCGGCTGGCCGACGCCAGCTGGGCGGGTCGGCGTCGGTCTCGCCGTCAGGAACCCAACCTGTTCGACACCAGGACCGCGACGACGATGAGCGCGATGACCGCCGCCGAGGTCACCGAGATGGCGAACAGCACGTTCCCCATCGCGTTGTCCCACGTCGAGACGACGGCCCACCCGAACAGGATCAGTGCGACCATCGCGAGGACGGCGCGCAGGAGGAAGCCGTACTGGAGCAGGCGGTCGAGCCCGGACTGCGTGTTCGCCTGGAGCATACTCGCCGAGCGTACGGCGTCCAGCGTCTTAGAGGCCGGCGACGGATTCTTTCCCGTTCGTTGCCGGGACGACCGGGGCTGTGGCGGGTTGGCGACGCGATACTGGCCCGTGGTCGCCGGACGCTTCCCCGTTCTCCACGGAACTGACAGTGTCTTGGAGTTCGAACCAGTTGGGTAGCGTGGGGAACGAGTACGATGCAACACGGACTCGCGTTCGGCGTTCTCGCGGTGGTCGTCGCGGCGGGCGTCGCGTCGGCGGCCGGTCCCGCGGCGACCGTTCCGGCCGCGACCGGTCCCGCCGCCACCGAGCCGGCGGCGACCGCGACGGGGACGGCGACTGGAGCAGGCAACGACACGGCGGAGCTACCGCCCGGGCTCGCGGCGGACGGCGTGACGGATCCGCTGGCGCTCGCACGGGCGCACGATCGAGTACTGCGGAACGCGTCGTACGTGGTGACGGACGCGTCGACGCACCGCTACCGGAACGGGACGCTGCTCGGGACGTGGTCGAGCACCACCGCCGTCGCGGCCGACGGCGAGTTCGCCCGCCGGAACTACGGGACGTTCCGCAACGGCTCGGGGCCGTTCGCCGTCACGCACTACGAGCGCCAGGTGTGGTCGAACGGCTCGGTGACGCTCGTGGCGCAGCGCTACGGCGGCGAGGCCGTCGAGTACGAGCGCCACGACGGTCAGGCGACGCGCCGCCAACGGCCGGACACCCGGTGGGAGACGGTGTACGCGACGTTCAGCGCGGTGAACACGACGGTCGTCGGCGAGGTGGAGCGCGACGGCACGACGCTCTACCGCGTGGTCGCCACGGGCGTCCGTCCGGACTCGGCGTACGACGACGACCGACCGTTCGATCTGACGGCGCTCGTGGACGAGCGCGGCGTGGTCCACCGACTGTCCGTCTCCCACCCGACGACCTACGAGGGGGAACCGTCGTTCGTCACGCAGACGATGCGGGTGACGGACGTGGGGAACGCAACCGTCGAGCGCCCGCCGTGGCACGACGCCGCGCTCGGGAACGCGACGGAGGGGCGCAACTGACCGGTGGAGGTTCACGAATCCGATACGGTCGAGTCCACGGAATCGACCCGGAATAAGGGGCCGCAGGGACTGTGGCGAGTGGCGAACGAGAACCCTATCGCCTCGCTGATCGGGCAGCTCGATTGACCTGACCGGAGAGTAAGAGTCCACCAGCACGATGGTTCGTGACGGTCCCCCTGCACCCGTGAACGCGCCCATCTGAACATATGTTCAGATAAAAAACCGGGGAGGGTCAGTCGTCGGTGTCCTCGTCCGGGTCGAACTTGCAGTGACCCCAGCGCGTGCCGGGCCGGCCGGTCTCGCCGTCGTCGTAGTCGTGAGCTCCGCCGCCGGGGTCGTTCTCGCCGCCGGTGGCGTCCTCGTCGTGTCCGGGCAAGTCGGCGTGCTCCTCGCCCTCGCCGGATGCGTCCGGGCACTCCTCCTCTTCCTCGTCCGGATACGCTATCGCGGACCCGACGAACGCCGCGAGTCCGGCGGTGGTCGCTGCGGCGGCTTTCACGAACCGTCGGCGACTCGTTCGCCCGTCGGTGGTCTCCGTTCGCCGTGTCGTGGGTCCGCACCCGGTTCGAACGACGGCGCTGCCCGGAATGAGCGGAGCGACGGTTCACGGCCGTTCCAGCTCCTACCGGCTTCGGACGCGATGCTCCGCCGGAAATCGGGACGTTCGTGCGTTCGTCGACGCTACCGGGGCAGTAACCTCCGGTCCGTGCGAGGGCGGGACGAGGCGACGGCGGTCCGTCGGTCAGTCCACGGTAGCCATCGCGCCCTCGACGAGGTGGTCGTCGAGGAACGCGAGCTGGCGGTCGAGGACCCGCTCGAAGGTGTCGCCGCGGAGCACGTCGAAGTGGCGGACGCGTTCGCGAACGCGCGTCACGTCGTCGAGCGCGTCCACGAGGTCGTC
>CAZYYH010000271.1:0-3308 GCA_964651725.1 uncultured Halobacteriales archaeon
GCACCTGGACGCTGCCGGGCTCGGAGACGCGGCGCACGTCGTTGCGCGCGAGGTCCACGAGCATGGTGTGCTCGGCGCGCTCCTTCTCGTCGGCGAGCATCTCGCCGGCGAGCCGGCGGTCCTCGACGGGGCTGGAGCCGCGCGGGCAGGTGCCGGCGATGGGGTTGGCGAGCACCTCGTCGCCCGCCACCGACACCAGCGTCTCGGGGCTCGCGCCGACGACCGCGCGGTCGCCGTGGTCGAGCACGTACATGTACGGCGACGGGTTGACCGCCCGGAGCGATTCGTAGAGGCCGAGGGGGTCCACGTCGCCGTAGCGCCGCCGGGTGCGGGAGACGACGCCCTGGTAAATCTCGCCGTCGAGTACGCGTTCTTTGGTCTCGCGGACGGCGGCCTCGTACTCGGCGCGCGGCCCCGCGTCCTCGCGCTCCTCGCGGAACCCGCCGGTGTCGGGCGGCTCGGCGTCGGCGAGCGCCGCCTCGACGCGCTCGACCTCCGCGCGGAGGTCGTCGTAGACGCCGTCGGGGTCGTCGTCGGCGTCGAGCATCGGCGTCAGGACGAGTGAGACCGCGTCGTCGGCGTGATCGAAGACGAGCGTCCGGGTCGTCAGCACGAACTCGGCGTCCGGCAGGGGCGTCTCCGGGCGCTCGACGCCCACCTCGTCGAGCCAGAGATCGTAGACGGCGTCATACGCGAGGAAGCCGACGAGGCCGCCGTCGAGCAGCTGGCGGTCGGTGTCGGGGAAGTTGGCGAGGGCGGCGTCGGGGAGCGACGCGCGGAGCGCGTCGAGGCAGTCGCCGTCTCCGGAGTCGGCGGCCGCGAGGTGCTCGGCGGCGGTGGAGTCGCGGAGGCGCTCGGTGTCCCGGCCGTCGGGGCCGACGCGCACGACGGCGTCCGGGTCGTACCCGACAAAGGAGAACCGGGCGTGGCGGTCGCCCGCGTCGTCTCCGGCGCGGAACGCGCCGTCGGGATCGCTTCCCGCCGTCTTCTCGGCGCTCTCCAGCAGGAACGAGTAGGGACCGTCCGCGAGCGCGGCGTACGCCGCCAGGGGCTCGACGGCCGCCTCGAGGTCGGCTGCGACGCGCACGACGACCGGCAGGTTGCCTTCACCGTCACCGTCGCCGTCGGCGTCGGCGAACTCACGGAACGACTCGCGGTCGGGCAGGCTCATGGCGTCGTCCGGGCGCGCTGGCGCTCGGCGTTCGACACGAACTCCGCGACGGCGTCGTGATCCTTCGTTCCGTCGGCGGACTCGACGCCCGAGGACACGTCGACGGCGAACGGCTCCACGGCGTCGACGGCGTCAGCGACGTTCTCCGGCGTCAGCCCGCCCGCGAGCACGACCGGCGTCGAGAGGTCGCGGACGAGGTCGGCGGTCGCCGCCCAGTCGTGGGTGCGGCCGGTGCCGCCCGCTCCCTGGTCGTCCGCCGAGTCCGCGACGAGCGCGTCCGCCACGTCGGCGAACCGCCGGGCCTCGGCGGGGTCGGTCGGGTCCGCACGCACGAGCACGCGGGCGTCGATTTTCGAGGATACGTACGAGAGGTCGCCGTCGCTGAGGCCACCGTGGATCTGGATGGCGTCCGCCGCGACGCGGTCGGCGAGGGCGACTGCGTCGCGGGGCGTCTCCGGCATCGTCACCGCGACGCTCGACACGAACGGCGGGACGGCGGCCGCGAGGTCGGCGGCGCGCGCGGGCGCGACCTCGCGGTGGGTGTCGACGGGCACGTCCACGACGAACCCGACGGCGTCCGCGCCCGCCGCGACCGCCGCGTCCACGTCGGCCTCGCGGGTCACGCCACAGATCTTCACGCGAGTCATGGGGTCGTTACCGTCCCCCGCATCGACGCGAGCGTCTCCGCCGCGTCGCCGTCGTCGATGGCCTTCTCCGCGGCTTGGACGCCATCTCGGAGGTCGGCGGCCTCGCCCGCGACGTACAGCGCCGCGCCCGCGTTCGCCACGACGACGTCGCGCTTCGCGCCGCTGACCTCGCCCTCGACGATGCCGCGGAGGTCGGCGGCGTTCTCGTCGGGCGACCCGCCGGCGACGGCCTGGATGGCGTGGCGCGGGAGACCGAGGTCGTCCGGCGCGAGCGCGTACTCCTCGATGCCGTCGCCCCGGACTTCGGCGACGCGGGTCTCGCCGTGGACGCCGATCTCGTCGAGGCCGGAGCCGTGTACGACGAGCGCGCGCGCCACGTCCATGTGCGCGAGCGACCGAGCGAGCACCGGGACGAGGTCGGGGTCGTAGACGCCGACGACCTGCGCGTCCGCGCCCGCCGGGTTCGTGAGCGGGCCGAGCACGTTGAAGACGGTCCGCATCCCGAGTTCCTTCCGCGGGCCGATGACGGCCTTCATCGCGGGGTGGAAGACGGGCGCGAGCATGAAGCCGATGCCCCGGTCCTCGATGGCAGTCTCGACGGCTGGTGGCTCGGCGTCGATGGTCGCGCCGACGGCCTCCAGCACGTCCGCGCTCCCCGACGACGAGGAGACGGAGTAGTTGCCGTGCTTGGCGACCGGGACGCCCGCGCCCGAGGCGACGACGGCGGCGGTCGTGGAGACGTTGATGGTGTCGTGGTCGTCGCCGCCGGTGCCGCAGGTGTCGACCAGGGGGCGGCGGTCGGGGTCGATGGTCCGGGCGGCGTCCCGCATCCCCTGGGCGAACCCCGCGATCTCGGTCTCGGTCTCGCCCTTCGCGCGGAGCGCGGCCAGCAGCGCGCCGATCTGGGCGTCGGTCGCGTCCTCGAAGACGGCGGTGGACGCGGCCCTCGCCTCGGCCAGGTCGAGGTCCTCGCCGTCGGCCACGCGCTCGATGTAGTCCTGCATTGGTGAACACCGATGTATTGTTTAGGTGTATAATGCCCAAGTTTGTACATCGACTTAAGCGTGTCGCTCGCCACACCGCTCCACGACAGGACACCCGACCCGTTATCATCCGGGCCCGCCAACACCCAGCATGGCCGAATCCGACACGCTCGTCAACGCGCTCGTCGGCGCAGTCGTCGCCGTCGTCCTCGCGTTCGTCCCGTTCTCGCCCGTCCTCGGCGGCGCGGTCGCCGGCTACCTCCAGCGCGGCGACGCCAGGGAGGGAGCGCGCGTCGGCGGCATCTCGGGCGCTATCGCCGCCGTCCCGCTGTTCCTCCTCGCCGCGCTCGCGTTCGCCGTCGTCTCGTTCGTCACCATCGCCCCCGCGGGCGCGCCGCGCGGCGCGCTCGTCGTCGCCCTCCTGTTCGTGCTCGTCCTGCTGTTCGTCGCGCTCTACACCGTCGGCCTCGGCGCGCTCGGCGGCGTCATCGGCGTCGCCATCGCCGA
>CAZYYH010000272.1:0-3306 GCA_964651725.1 uncultured Halobacteriales archaeon
CGAGTACGTCGGCGAGCGCGTCGGCTTCGGGGGATCGTCGAGAACTCCCGCCACGAGCCGATAGGAGATCGGGCGAACCCGGTCCGTCTACGGAGCCGGTTCCTCGGCCCGCGGAGACGTCGGCTGGCTGGCTTCGTCGGCCGGCGTGCTCGGCGTGTCGCGGACGACCACCGTGCCCGCCAGCCGGTCGCCGATGCGCTGTCGCTTGTCGGAAGCCGCCATGACGACGAACCCGATGAGATAGTAGAACAGGCCGTCGATGATCCGAAGGAGGTTCCGGACGAACGCGGAGCCGACGTCGCACTCGCTCCCGTCCTCCTTGATCACCTTGATGCCGAACAGCTTCTTTCCGACGGTGTAGCCGTCCCACGTTCCCTCGAGGAGGAAGGCGTAGAACAGCGCGGCTCCCATCCCGACGAGTATACCCATCAGTGCGATTCCACCGCCGGCGGCGTCACCGGCGGCCCCTCCGATCCCACCGAACACCATCACGACCAGGAAGAATATCACGCCCATCACGATGCTGTCGACGATCTGTGCCCCGATTCTTGCGCCGATTACGCTCGTGTCGTCCCGTGTCGGCTCGGTGGGATATCCAGGCATGCGCTCGGCTTGTTACTGCACGGGTTATTAAAATTTCCTGTGGGGACGTGGCTCGCGCCTCGGAGTGGTCGCGCGGTGCCAGTACGATCGTGGGACGCGGGGAGACTGGGAAAGCTTCACGATCCCCCGATCCCTCGGCTCGGCCATGTCACGGTGGCGCAGGGTCGTCCGGCGGGAACTCGTGCGGTACCGGGAGCAGACCGGAACCGAGTGGGTGGAGCGCCAGGCGTTCCTGGCGCAGTTCCAGCCGGTGCTCGAACGCGAGTTCCCGGACAACGACACGCCGGGGCAGAAGTTCAGCCAGATCATGCAGCAGCTGCGGGACCGCGGCGAGGTCGAGTTCTCCGACGGCGACGGCACGTACCGAATCCAGTCGCTGTCCGGACCGATCGCGGACGAGAGCGACGCGGACGGTGCGCCCGGCGACGCGACGATGCCGGAGTACGAGGCCCGTGAGTACGAGACGACCGTCGGTGCTCGCTCCATCCCGGCCGCGTTCCGCGACGCCGTCCTCGACCGGTACGGGCACGCCTGCCCGGTCTCCGGCGTCGACCACGACCGCCTGCTCGACGTGGCGCACGTCCTCCCGTGGAGCGACCATCCCGACCGCCGAACCGACCCCGGGAACGTGCTCGCGCTCGACAAGACCCATCACGCCGCGTTCGACGCCGGGCTGTTCACGCTCGACGCCGACCGCCGACTCCACGTCGCGCCCGGCTTCGAGACGGACGCCGACGTGCTCCGGCGCACGCTCGTCGCCCGCGACGGCGAGCGCGTGCCGATGCCCGAGCGCGCAACCGTCTCCGGCGACTGCCTCACGGCGCACAACCAGCAACTCGACTGGTGGTAGGCTGAGCTACGCCTCCTCGACCGACACCTCGAACGTGAGGTCGCGGAAGCCGTAGCGGGTGGTTCCGTCCGGCGTCGCGGCGGCGAGGTACGTGTCGGCCATCCGCGCGTCGTCCTCGATTCCGGAGTACCTGATCGTCTCGACGCCGTCGGTCGCCGTGTACGGGAGCGTGTTTCTGAGCGCCGCCAGCTGGTGGACGTGCTCGGGGAGCAAACGGGCGTCCGGGTCGCCGTCCACCAGCGAGACGGCGACCTCCGTGGAGTCACGGTTAGGCTCGATCGCGCTCACGACGAGTTCCGAGCCATCGCGCCCGACGCGCGAGACGGCGTCGGTCGGACGGACGGCCCGCGCTTCGCCCGCGAACCCGAACACCGTCGCCTGGGCGAGTTCGGTGTCCCCCGTGGACTCGAACCAGCCCTCCGTCGAGAAGCCGTAGACGCCCGGTCCCAGGCCGCCGAGGGTCACGTCCGAATCCATCATCAGGTCGTGCTGGCTGCGGACGACCCTGCTCTCGGCGGACTCGATCCGGTGCGTGTGTGACTCGTCGGGAGGGATGCTGTCGAGTGAGCCGGGGATCGCCAGTGGCGCGAGCCGTCGCCATCGCTCACCGTCCCACTTCCGGAGCACCCAGCCGTAGTGGTTGGTCTGGAACTCCTCGTCGGTCGGGTTCTCGACGGTGAACTCGACGGTCCCGCCCGCGAGGTCCGCGACGGTGGGCGACGCGGAGACGTCGAGTCGGCCATCGTCGCCGGGGCACGTCGTCGGCAGGTCGCTTAGGGCGGTGCAGTCACGCTCACCAAGGCGCTCGCGGACCTCGTCGGCCGTCATCGACGCGGAGTCGGGCGGGAGGAGGTCGTAGGGCTGCGCCGTCGTCGTGACAGTGGTCTCGGTGCTGGTCGCGCTGGTCGTCCGCCCGGTGGTGGTCGCAGTCGAACCGTCGCCCGGGTCGGTCGCGCCCGTGCAGCCGGCGAGGAGAGCGGACGTAGTTGCGAGGACCGTCCGGCGTCGCATCGCCGGGCGTTCGAACTGTCACGCCAAGTGTCTTCCCACCAGGGCGGGGCAACCTTTGTCTCCTCCGACCGCCTACTATCGGTCATGCCCACCGTCTACGCCGCGCTCGACGACCGGGTGCTCGTGGCTCGCGGCGACTCCGCCAACGACTGGACGGCGACCGAGCGACTCTCTGGCCGCGGTCTCCAGTGCCTCGACGCGTCGCCGGCCGCGCCCGAGCGCGCGTTCACGGGGACGTTCGAGTCGGGCCTCCACCGCACGTCCGACGGCGGGGAATCGTGGGAGCGCGTCGGCGCGGACCTTCCCGGGGCCGTGATGTCCGTGACGGTCAGTCCGCACGACCCCGGCGTCGTGTACGCCGGCACGGAGCCGAGTCGCGTGTTCGTCTCGCGGGACGCCGGCGACTCGTGGCGGGAGTTGCCCGGCCTCACCGACCTGCCGTCGGCCGACGAGTGGTACTTCCCGCCGCGGCCCGACACCCACCACGTCCGGTGGATCGAGGTGGCCCCCGCCGACCCCGACCGGCTCTACGTCGGCATCGAGGCGGGCGCACTCGTCCGGAGCGTCGACGGTGGCGACACCTGGGAGGACCGGCCGGCGGGCGCGCGCCGCGACAACCACAGCCTCGCAACGCATCCCGACGTCCCCGGCCGCGTCTACGCCGCCGCGGGCGACGGCTACGCCGAGAGCGACGACGCAGGCGACTCCTGGACCCACCCCCAGCTCGGCCTCGACCACCACTACTGCTGGAGCGTGCGTCCCGACCCCGGCGACCCCGACGCGGTCGTGCTCTCCGCCGCGAGCGGCCCCCGATCCGCGCACAACCCGGACACCGCCGAGTC
>CAZYYH010000273.1:0-3299 GCA_964651725.1 uncultured Halobacteriales archaeon
ACCTCCGCGAGACCAGCGAGATGAACGCGTTCTTCATCATCCCGATTCGGAGCGGTCTCGTCGGGAAGCTCTTCAGCACGCACCCGACGATCGAGGCACGGGTGGAGCGGCTGCAGGATCTGGAGCGGGAGCTGGAGACGGCGTAGGAGGAGCAGCAATCAGCGGATTTTCGTAGGGATTCGGCAGAAGTCACTTCGACCGCACTACTGCTCGTTGGAAGCCCCTGACGCGCTCCGGTCGCGCGACTCGCTGCGCGCTTCGCTCCCTCACTGCGTTCGGTCGCTGCAGTGTTTGCGTCGTCGTGCTTCCCGGAGCGCGTCAGCCCCTCCCATTCCCGCCCTGTGGAGCTTTCCCAAGTCTGTAGCTTGGCTGAAAATCGGCCTATCTGGAGCAGTTGGAAAGCCAGTGGGCTGAGGCCGTCGGAAAACCGGTTGGTGCCGACCGACTGGAAAGCCGGCACGGGCGGGACTGAAAGGGGCTAGGGGCTTTCGGAGAAGCAGCAGTCGCGCTGGTCCGTCGCCCGACAGCCCTAGACCAGCCACCTAGTCCCGAGGCTCTAAAGCCACCGACACACAAACACCCGGGTAATGGGCTTCCTCGATTCGATACGCGAGATCTTCGGGTTCCGGGCGGAGGCGGACAGCTCACGACCTGCGGACCCGGAGGACCTGTTCGGGATGAGCACGGCGTACGTGACGATGCACGCTGATCTGGACTTCGACGGGTGCGAGGAGGCGGCGCTGTGCTTCGCGGACGTGGACTCGACGGATTTCCAGAGCACACTGGAGGACGTGAGGGACATCATGGCGGAGACGGCGTCGGAGATGGGGACGGAGACGGAGTTCCACGAGGACACGCACGGCTACGACTGGGTGGTGTTCTCCGACCCGGATTTCGAGGATCTGGTGAACGGCGTCTACTTCGCGGCGGACACGTTCGTGGAGCGCGACTACGGCAGCCGGCTGCTCGCGGCGGTGTTCGCGTTCGACCGGGAGGGGATTCCCGCGAGCGAAGCGAGTGGGGGCTCGTCGGGCGAGCGACGCGAGTCCGACGGTGCGCGCGCGTACTGGGTGTACTCGTTCCGGCGCGGCAGCTTCTACCCGTTCGTGCCCGACGATCCGGGGCAGCGAGAGCGCGACAGCGCCACGGAGTTCAAGCTCCAGTCGGTGCTCGACGGCGAGTTGACGGTGGAGGAGGACGAGCGCTACTGGTATCCGCTGTGGCCGGGGCGGGCGGGAAGCTACCCCTGGGAGTAACCGCGACTCGCCTCTCCGGGTTCTCACAAAAACTCTCGGCCGGCCGCCAGTTCCACTCCGCCGCACTCCGGCACTTTCACTTTCACTACGGTGTTTACGAGGGTTTATCCCCGAGAGGGAGCAAGGGGAGAGTAGGATGCCAGACGTAGACCTCGAAGCGCTGCCGGGCGTCGGCCCGGCCACCGCAGAGAAGCTCCGTGACGCAGGGTTCGACTCCTACCAGGGACTCGCCGTCGCCAGCCCCGGCGAACTCTCCAACACCGCCGACGTGGGCGACTCCACCGCCGCCGACATCGTCCAGGCCGCGCGCGAGCAGGCCGACGTCGGCGGGTTCGAGACCGGCGCAGCCGTCCTCGAACGCCGCGAGAAGATCGGGAAGCTCACGTGGCGCGTGTCCGAGGTGGACGACCTCCTCGGCGGCGGCGTCGAGACGCAGTCCATCACCGAGGTGTACGGCGAGTTCGGCTCCGGCAAGTCCCAGGTCACCCACCAGCTCTCCGTGAACGTCCAGCTTCCGCGAGAGCACGGCGGCCTCGACGGCTCCGCCATCTTCATCGACTCCGAGGACACGTTCCGCCCGGAGCGCATCGACGACATGGTGCGCGGCCTCGACGACGACGCCATCCAGGCGCTCATGGACGAGCGCGAGATCGAGGGCCAGCCCGGCGACGACGAGGCGATGGAGGAACTCCTCAACAGCGTCCTCGACCACATCCACGTCGCCAAGGCGTTCAACTCCAACCACCAGATGCTGCTCGCGGAGAAAGCCCAGGAACTCACCAGCGAGAGCCAGGACGACGAGTACCCCGTCCGCCTGCTCTGCGTCGACTCGCTCACCGCGCACTTCCGCGCCGAGTACGTCGGCCGGGGCGAACTCGCCGAGCGCCAGCAGAAGCTCAACAAGCACCTCCACGACCTGATGCGCGTCGGCGACCTCAACAACACCGCCGTCGTCGTCACGAACCAGGTCGCCTCGAACCCCGACTCCTTCTTCGGCGACCCCACCCAGCCCATCGGTGGCAACATCCTCGGCCACAAGTCCACGTTCCGGATGTACCTCCGGAAGTCGAAGGGCGACAAGCGCATCGTCCGGCTCGTCGACGCGCCGAACCTCGCCGACGGCGAGGCCGTGATGCGCGTGCAGGACGGCGGGCTCAAACCGGAGTAAGCTACCGGGTCGCGGACCCGTCAGGTCGGGCGAGCGGACCCACGGTTTACCCGCGTCCGCGGCGTAGTCGTGACCGTAGGGGTTGCCCTACGGATTCGATGTCGCTCGTGAAATCGCTCCTCGGTACGGCGGGCAGTACCGCACAGTCCGGCCAGACCTCGGGACGCCAGGGGTCGTCCGGCGGGATGGGAGGAATGATGAAGATGGTCCGGCGGCTGACGAAGAGCACCGGCGGCCCGATGCTGACGGGCGTGACGATGCTCGCGTCTGCGTATCGGACGTGGAACCGGAAGCGGGGCCGGTCGATGATGAAGGCGGCGATCGGCCTCGGCCTCGTCGGCTTCGGTATCCGGCAGCGACAGAAACGCCGGGCGGGTGGGCAGGGCGGCGGGTCGAGGCAGCAGGGCGGTCAGCAACAGCGCGGTCAGCAGCAGGGCGGCGGCCAGCAACGCGGCGGCGGACGGCAACGCGGGACCGGCGGCACCGGGCAGTACGGCGGACAGCGTAGCGGTGGTCGGTCCAGCACTGGCCGAGGCCGCGGCGGCGAGACGGGGGCCGGTGGTAGCGAGCAGTACGGGAACCGCGAGGAGTAGCGCCGGGGCCGCGTCAGTCGTCCTCGGTCGTCGTCAGCTCTTTCCCCTCGAGTTCGCCCTCGTAGATCTTCGCGCCGTCCTGCACGACCTTCTCGGCGAGCACGGCGCACTTCACGCGCATCGGGCTGATGTCGACGCCGAGGAGGTCGATGGCGTCGTCGCGGTCGAGGTTCTCGACCTCCGCTAAGGTCATCCCGGGGAGTTCCTGGGAGAGCAGGGACGCCGACGCCTGGCTGATGGCGCAGCCGTCGCCGGTGAACGCGACGGACTCGATGGTCTCGC
>CAZYYH010000274.1:0-3291 GCA_964651725.1 uncultured Halobacteriales archaeon
GGCGGACGCGTTCGCGAACGCGCGTCACGTCGTCGAGCGCGTCCACGAGGTCGTCCACGGGGCCGTCGGGGAGCACGTCGTCGTCGGTCGCGTCGAGGACGAACGCGGGACAGTCGACGTGGTCGGCGGCGTCGAGTGGACGGTAGTCGCGGAGCGCGAGCAGGCCGCGGGCGGGCGTGCGGTTCGTCCACTCCTCGTCGGCGGGGATCAGGGAGAGGAGCGCGCGCTTCGCGCCCGGCTGGGTGAGGAGCGCGAACTCGTCGGGGTCGCCGACGAACCGGAGTTCGTGGGGCGACCGGCGCGTGTACTTCCGACCGAGGTCGCGCACGACGGCGAGGCCGACGCGTGCCGCGTGCTTCGCCCCGCCCGCCTTCAGGACGTGCGAGACCGTCGCCTTGCCGTCGAGCAGCGGGGCCGCCGCCACGACCGCCGCCGGGTCGGCGCGCGCCGCGACCTCGACGGCGTGCCCGCCGCCGAGGCCGGTGCCCCAGACGGCGACGCGGCGGGGGTCGACCCGGTCGAGTCGCCGCACGCGGTCGACGGCGGCCGCGAGGTCGTCCGCCTGCGCGTCCGGGTCGATCAGCCGCCGCGGCTCGCCGCCGCTGTCGCCGAAGTGCCGGTAGTCGAACGCGAACGCGCCGACGCCGCGCTCCGCGAGCCGACGGGCGACGCGCGGCAGCCGCCACGTGCGCCGCGCGGTGAGGTCCGGGGCCAGGACGACGACCGGGAGATCCCGGCCGCGCGCCGGCCGGTAGAACCACCCCGCGCACGTCGCGTCGCCGCTCTGGAAGGGTACGTCGTGTCGCGCGTGCTCCATGGAGTGTCCTGTCGGTCGCCAGGCGCATAACGGTGTGCCGCGTCGAGTTCGATTTCGCATCCCAAGGGAGGCTACCGCCTCGAAAGCCCTCGCCCGCTCCGGTCGCGGGGCTCGTTGCGCTCCTCGTTCCCTCGCTCACTTCGCGCTCAGTCACTGCGGTGCTTACGTCGCCGTGCTTCCCGGAGCGGGTGGCCGGGCGCTGCCCGGCCACCTATACCGTGGCGGCTGTGCCGCCACGCAGCCCTCGCCCTTTCAGTCCGCCAGGATGACGGTTGTTTCGCCGGCCGTAGCGTTCTGTTTCCCGGGCGACCGTCGTGGTCGGATGCTCGACCGCGACGGGAGCGGAAACGCGGTTAAGCGACCGTTAAACTCCGGGAGGTGACCGCGACGGACGGCCACAACCCTTTTTAGGTGTGGCGCGAGTGTCACGCGCAGAATGGCAACCGACGAGGCGGAGAGCGTCGTCGCCGACCCCGCTGACGGGGACGGAGTCGGTGACGAGGCCGAGGCGGACGGCGAGGAGGAGGCGGAGCCCTCGCCTGCCGTCGGCGAGTACACGTGGGCGGACTACATGGAGGAGTACGGCTACGGCGGCGTCGTCGACGACCTCTACGCGCCCGCCGAGGAGGACGACGGCGGCCTCCTGGGGCGGGGCGACGACGCTTCGGAGTGGGTTCCGCACGGGGACGACTGGGACGCGACGCCGTTCGACCCCGACGTCCACCTCGGCTTCCACCCCGACGACCTGCCGGACCGGGCGTTCGAGGGTGCGGCCGCCGCCTCCGTCCTCTGGGCGGACTTCAAAACGTGGATCAGGGAGACGCCGGTCGTCAAGGACGAGTACTCCTGGGAGCACTACAAGTGGGAGTACTACTATGGCGACGACGGCGAGCGCCCTCGGGACTCCGAGGGCGAGGTGGAGGAGTTCGACGAGTCGGCGGCGCTGGGGTTCGACGCCGAGACGCTGGAGAACGCGCTGGCGTTCGGTCACGAGGCGGCGGAGACGATGCTAAACGTGGAGGCGGAGCGCACGGTGAACGTCGACCCCGAGGTGGACGAGGACGCGTTCTTCTCGACCGTGGACGGCGAGACGACCATCGCCAACCGGTACGACCTGGAGAAGGCGGTGTCGATCCCGAAGAAGCGCCACTTCCGCGAGGTCGACCGCTACTGGGTGAACAAGCCGTACGCGTTCGTGGTGCTGTTCCACTCGGAGAAGGAGAACGAGCGGAAGTACTACCTCGTGGAGCCGTACACGACCGAGATCGAGGACGACCTGGAGGAGTTCCTCACGGAGAAGCTCCGCACGGCGATCAAGTACAGCTCCGACGACGTGGTCGTGGAGGGCGGGGAGGGCGTGCGCCGGGGCGTCATCGAGCGCGAGACCCGGAAGCTCCTCGACCGGTACGACCTCTACGACGGGCCGGTCCGGGGCCAGCAGACGTTCGTGGAGAAGCTCATGGAACTCGTCGGCCGGTACGAGGAGCCGGAGCCGTCCGAGGGCATCGAGGGCATCGCGGCCCGACCCGAGCCCGCCGTCCTGGCGGACGACGCGCGGGACCTCACGCAGTACCAGGTGGAGAAGCTGCTGTACGCGCTCGAACGCGACTTCATCGGCTACGAGCGAATCGACGGCATCAAGCACGACATCAACGTCGAGGACGTGTCGTGTGACGGCTACGACAGCCCCGTGTTCGTCTACCACACCGACTACGAGCAGCTCATCACGAACGTCCACCACGGGACGTCGAGTCTGGACGACTTCGTGGTGAAGATGGCCCAGCGGTCGGGCAAGGGCATCTCGAAGCGCCAGCCCCAGGTGGACGCGACGCTGCCCGACGGCTCGCGTGCGCAGCTCACGCTGGGCGAGGAGGTCTCCGACCACGGCACGAACTACACCATCCGCCAGTTCAAGGACGTGCCGTTCACGCCGCTCGACCTCGTGAACTGGAACACGTTCAGCCTCGACGAGATGGCGTTCATGTGGCTCTGCATCGAGAACCACAAGAGCCTGATATTCGCCGGAGGGACGGCGTCCGGGAAGACCACGTCGCTGAACGCGGTGTCCCTCTTCATCCCGAGCAACACCAAGATCGTCTCCATCGAGGACACCCGGGAGGTCGAACTCCCGCAGCGCAACTGGATCGCGAGCGTCACCCGGCCGAGTTTCGGCGAGGACGAGACGGGCGACATCGACGAGTTCGACCTGCTGGAGGCCGCGCTCCGCCAGCGCCCCGACTACATCGTGATGGGCGAGATCCGCGGCGAGGAGGGTCGCACCCTGTTCCAGGTCATGTCCACGGGCCACACGACGTACACCACGTTCCACGCGGACAACGTGGGCGAGGTGCTGAAGCGGTTCACCACCGAGCCGATCAACGTCTCGAAGACGCTGTTCACGGCGCTCGACCTGGTGTCCGTGCAGACCCAGACCCGGGTGCAGGGCACGAAGGTCCGCCGGAACAAGGCGCTCA
>CAZYYH010000275.1:0-3289 GCA_964651725.1 uncultured Halobacteriales archaeon
AGATCGACGGCAGCGACGTGGAGACGCGGCTCGCCGTGCCGAAGTTCCGCGGCGGTCGCGCGCTCACCGAGACGGTGAAGCTGGAACTCGCGGAGCAGGTGGAGATCGATACGTCGAGGGACATCGCTTGAGAGACGGCGTCACCGCCCGGGACGCTATCCGTCGGGAAGATTGGCGTCGAGTTCGGCGACGAGGTCCTCGGAGACGTGGAGCAGATGGTCGAGGACCACCACCGTCTCGTCGGTGCCCCGCGACTCGAAGTCCGCGTCCAGGTCGACGCCGGTCCGGAGCGCTTCCTGGACGCCGATGAGCTGGGTGTAGTAGTCGACGACGAGTTCCGCCTCGCCGCCGGTGAGGTCGCCGACCTTGTCCGCGTTCGACTCGTAGACGACGGTCGGGATCGACGCGAGCGCCGGCACGTCCTCGGTCGCGGTGATCTCCGCCCGCGATTCGACCGTGTCGAGCAGGGTCTCTATGGTTCCCTGGTTGCTCCGGACCTCGGCCCGGAGAGCCAGCCGCAGGTTCCGGAGGCGCGTCTCGGCCTCCCTCGCGTGGAGGCGCTTCTGGGCGAGGTAGGTTCCGAAGGATCCGACCAGACCGCCGAGCACGGCCGCCGCGGCGTTCCCGACGCCGAGCGACCCGACCGCCGCGGCGGCGAGCGTCCCGTCCATGCCCGGTCACGCCCGCCCGGGCTTATCAGTCATCGGGTGACGGCAGAACGCCGCCGGGTCGAACCCCGCAAAGCAAGAGGTCGGTCCGGAGTCGGCCGCGCTACTCTTCGGTCGCCTCGGCTTCGGCTTCCTCGCCGCCGTCTTCCCCGCCTTCCTCGTCGAGTTCGAGCTCCTCCGCGATCTCGTCGGCGTCCACGTCGGTCTCCTCGAGCGCCTCCTCGACCTCGCCGAGGTCGCCGCCACCGCCGCCCATGCCGCCCATCATGCCGGGCATGCCGGCGGGCTGGCCGTCGATCACGTCCTGGATGATGACGCGGTCGACGCCGACGCGGTCGATGAGGTCCTGACCGATCTGCTGCTTCGAGAACATCCACTGCTGGTTGAACTGGAGCTGCGGATTGCTCTCGATGTAGAGCGTCTCCTTCTCGACCGTCTCCGTCTCGGTCTCCGGCTCCGCGTCCTCGTCGTCTTCGTCGGATTCGACGGTGGTCTCCTCGTCGGCGGCTTCGCCGCCTTCCTGTCGTTGCGCCTCCGGCGCAACGCTCTCTTCCACCTCGTCGGTCTCGATGCGCATGTCGAGGTCGACGTCGAAGTACGTGTTCATCAGGCCCTGGGCCTGCTCGACGCGGTCCTCGACCAGGCCGACGATCTCGTAGTCGTACTCGAGGTCCTCGCCGGCGAGTGGGTGATTGAAGTCGACGCGCGAGCGCCCGGAGTAGATGGCCTCCACCATGCCCTGGTCGCCGTCGATGGTGACCTGCGCGCCGGGGTAGCGGGAGTCCTCGGGGATGGAGTTGGTGCTGACGGTGCGGACCTCGTCCTCGTCGAACTCGCCGAACGCCTCGTCCTTCGGGATGGTCACGTCGCCCGAGTCGTCGACTTCCTTGCCGATCATGTCGTCCTCGACGGAATCGAAGAGCTGGTCCGCGCCGATGACGACGGTCCGCGGGCCGAACTCGCGGCCCTCGGTTTCGAGGCCCTCCTCCTCGGCGAGTTCCTCGTCCGTGGTGTCGACGACGCGGTCGTCGTCGGCGGTGCGGAGCGTGTACTCGACCTCGACGAAGTCGCCGTCCTGGATGCCGTCGGCGGACTCCTCGGTGTCGGCGGCGTCCTCCTCCGTCTCGGCCGCCTCGTCGGTGGCGTCCTCGGTCTCTGCCTGGTCGTCTACGGCCGTCTCGGATTCATCGGCCTCGGGTTCGTCGCTCATACAGTGACGGTGACGCGTTCGCGCCTTAAGAATCACGTTTCGCTCCGGTGAAGCACACGGTTTTTGCCCCGACCGTCGCCATCACCGGGTATGTACGAGGTCGAGGTGAAGGTGCGGGCGGCCCACGACGACGTGGAGCGGGCGCTCGCGGCCGCTGGCGCGGAGGCGCGTGGCGCGGTCGAGCAGGCGGACACGTACTACGACGCGCCCCACCGCGAGTTCGCGGCGACCGACGAGGCACTGCGTGTGCGGAGAGAGACGCGCGACGGCGAGGCGACGGCACGGCTCACGTACAAGGGGCCGAAGGTGGACGCCGAGTCGAAGACCAGGGAGGAGATCGAGACGGGCGTCGAGGACGGCGACGACGCGGCGGCCATCCTCGACGCGCTCGGGTTCGAGCCCGCGGCGACGGTCCGCAAGCATCGCCGCCGGTTCGCGCTCGACGGCTACGCGGTGACGCTCGACCGCGTCGAGGGCCTCGGCGAGTTCGTGGAGGTGGAGACGGACGTGACGGCCGACCACGGGGAGATCGAGTCCGAGGACGTGGAGTCGGCGCGCGAGGGAGCGTTCGACGTGCTCCGGCGGCTGGGTCTGGACCCCGACGACCAGATTCGGGCCTCGTATCTCGAACTCCTGCTGGCGTGACGGGCACGCTCGCCCGGCCTCGCCACCCTGGACTACCAGGCTCTATTACCGCCAGACATACCGTCGCGTTTGGACGTTTCCGCAAGTTATAGAACCTGCGAGAGAGTTATCAGTAGGTAATGACGAGCAGGAACGTTCGCGTGCAGCCCATCGACCGCCGAGCGGTCGAGGACCAGGAGGTCGAGATCGTCGAGCGCAAGGGTATCGGGCATCCCGACTCCATCTGCGACGGCATCGCGGAGAGCGTCTCCCGCGCGCTCGCCAACGCCTACCTCGACCGCGTCGGCAAGGTCCTCCACTACAACACCGACGAGACGCAGCTCGTCGCCGGCACCGCCGCGCCCGCGTTCGGCGGCGGCGAGGTCATCGAACCCATCTACGTGCTCATCGTCGGCCGCGCGACGAAGGAGTACGAGGGCACCCAGATTCCCGTGGACGCCATCGCGCTCCGCGCGGCCCGCGACTACCTCGCCGAGCACGTCCCCGAACTCGACCTCGGCACCGACGTCATCGTGGACGTGAAGCTCGGCGAGGGCTCCGGCGACCTCCAGGAGGTGTTCTCGGAGAGCGGCCGGTCGGTGCCGATGGCGAACGACACCAGCTTCGGCGTCGGTCACGCACCGCTCTCCGAGACCGAGCGTCTCGTCCTCGACACCGAGCGCCGGCTCAACGCGGAGTTCGCGGCCGAGAACCCGGCGCTCGGCCCGGACGTGAAGGTGATGGGCAAGCGCGAGGGCGACCGCATCGACCTCACGGTCGCGGCCGC
>CAZYYH010000276.1:0-3287 GCA_964651725.1 uncultured Halobacteriales archaeon
CTCGTTGCCGTAGTTGCGCGCAGTGTCGACGTGGCGGTAGCCGAGTTCGAGTGCGGTCGAGACTGCACGGAAGCAGTCGCGGCCCGTGAGCCGCCACGTGCCGAGGCCGAGCGCCGGTACGTCCGCCCCCTGGACCGAGACGTACTCCATGACGGGACGGACGGCGCGGACGGTGAAAAAGCTGGGTCGCCGGTCAGTCGGTCGCGCACTCGCCGGAGGCGAGCGGCTCCGCGAACTCCACGCGGCTGCGGCGGTCGCGGCAGGTTTCGAGCGCGCGCTTGGCGTCCATCCCTGCGTCGGCGGCGTTGTGGCCGCGGCCGACGCCGACCTGCATCTCGACGCCGGCGTCGGCGACGTGGTCGAGGGCGGCGCGGTAGTCGGCGAGGTCGAGGTCGGGAGTGATGGCGACGACGTTGTCGCCGCCGACGAAGAACGCGAGCGCGCCGTGGCCCTCGTGGAGGTGGTCGGCGAGCGCGTGGAAGCCGCGCCGGACGTGGCGGAGCGCGGTGTAGGCGTCGACGCTGTCGGTGTAGGTGCCGGTGGCGTCGACCACGTCGAAGTGGGCGACGTGAACGTCGTCGTCGCGGCGGTCGGCGTCGGCGAGGTAGTCGCCGCACAGCACTTCGGTGCGGTCGGCGTCCTGGGCGCTGCCGGCGGCCTGGAGCGCGGCGGTCGCGTCGGCGAGCGCGTCGCCCGGCGCGGGCGCGACGCCGGTGGCGACGCTGACCGTGACGGGGTAGCGGTTCCGGACGGTCTCCTGGAGCCGGCGGTGGGCGGCGCGGTCGAGGCCGTTCGTGACGGCGATCACGTTGTCGAAGCGCGCGTAGAACGCGACGCCGTCCCGGCCTCCGACGAACCGGGAGACGTCGGCGTAGAGGTCGGCCTGGAGCGCCTGGAGGTCGGCTTCGCGGCGCGGCTCGGGCGTCGTGGTCCACGGACCGTAGTTGTCCAACTGGACGAGCGTGACCTGCGCGTTCGTCACTGTTGGTCGGAGATTGGCCGACAGGGTTTATCTTTTTTTGGATGCGTCCCAGGATTGTGACGGTGTGTCACGGACGGGGCGGCGAGCCGGGGTGCCGGCCGTCACGCCGCCGTATCGGACTCGTCGAACGCGTGGCCGCAGTTCGGACAGTAGCTGTCGCCCGCCGCGACCGTCGTCCCGCAGTCCGGGCAGGTCTTGGTCTCGCCGCTCCCGGGGAGGCGCTCGCCACACGACAGGCAATACGCGGCGTCCCCGGGGTTGTCGGTGCCGCAGTTCGGGCACGCTACCTCCCGCCGGCCGACGACCCCGGTTCGGTCGCTCAGCACCCGGCGCGGCGAGTCGTTCACGTACTTCCAGAGCGCGTACGCGAGGTTCACAGCGCCGAACGACCACCAGAACGTCAGGAGGAAGAGCAGCACGTGGACGCCGAGGCCGCCGTAGTTCGGCTTCACCACGACCACGCGGTCCGGCGTCTCCTCGCGGATCCGCCACCCCGCCGCGAGCAGGTCGTCGAGTTCGCGCTGAACGCGCTCGCTTCGCATACGCGGCGTACGGCAGCGACCGGGTTAGGCGTTGGCCCTAAGGCCGCGGCTCCCGTCGTTCCGTGGTGAAAATGCCCGACGACCCCGAACCCGACGTCGAGGAACTCGACGCGACGACCGACCACGCGACCATCCGGGCGTGGGTCGAACAGCTCGGCGGGTTCCCCGCACACCTCGCGCAGTCCGAGGGCCAGGGCGACGAGGGGCTGCTCCGGATCGGCTTCACCGACGCCGAGAACGAGGAGCCGCTGACGGACATCTCGTGGGACGCGTTCTTCGAGGAGTTCGAGGAGAAGGACCTCGCGTTCGTCTACCGCGAGAAGCCGCCGCGCGACGACGACCAGCCCGTCGTCCGCCTCGTGGACCGCGACCGCGTGGACGCGTCGTAGGTGTGCGAGGGCGACCCGGACGTCAGCAACGCCTTTCACGGTCCAGCGACACGACGCGGGTAGGATGGAGTTCGTCACGCCGCCCGCGATGGAGCCGGGCGACCGCGTCGCCGTCGTCGCGCCGTCGAGCGGCGGCGCGCGCAACGCCCCGCACGTCCTCGAGCTCGGTCTCGACCGGCTCCGCACCGTCTTCGACCTCGACCCGGTGGTGTACCCGACCGCGCGCCAGAGCGACGCGTTCCTCGCCGACCACCCCGGGGCGCGCGCCGCCGACGTGCACGCCGCGTTCCGCGACCCGGAGATACGGGGCGTGTTCGCCACCATCGGCGGGGCCGACCAGCTCCGCGTCCTCCGCCACCTCGACCCCGGCACGCTCCGCGAGCACCCCACCAGGTTCTACGGAATGAGCGACAACACCAATCTCGATCTCGCGCTCTGGAACGCGGGCGTCGTCTCGTACAACGGCGCGCAAGTGATGAACGAACTCGCAGTGCCGGGCGAACTCCCCGAGTACACCGAGCGCTACTGCCGGCGGGCGTTCTTCGAGGACGGCCTGGGCGACCTCGAACCGTCCGAGGAGTGGACCGACGAGCCCTCGACGTGGTGGACGAACCCCGACGAGATGGACACCGCGCCAACATACGAGGCCAACCCCGGCTGGCGGTGGGCGGGCGGCGACGAGACCGCGACGGGCCGGACGTGGGGCGGCTGCCGCGCCATCGTCGAGTGGCAGCTGGCGACCGACCGCTACCTCCCCGAACCCGACGCGCTCGACGGCGCGGTGCTCGCGCTCGAAACGGCCGAGGACCTGCCGAGCGCGACCGACGTCGGCGCGACCCTGATGTGCCTGGGCGAGCGCGGCCTCCTCCAACGCTTCGCCGGCGTCCTCGTCGGCCGGCCGCCCGGCCGGAGCTTCCTCGAGGAGCCGCCACGCGAGGAGCGCGAGGCGTACCGCGAGCGCGTCTACGACGCCGTCGTCGAGCAGGTCGCGCGCTACAACCCGGATGCGCCGGTCGTCCTCGGCCTCGACTGGGGGCACACCACCCCCGTCGCGCCGCTGCCCGTCGGCGATTGGGTGACGGTGGACCCCGGCGAGCGCGCGGTGACGTTCCAGTAGTCCGGCCTACCGGGCGAGCGCGTCGAACCCGGCGTCGAACAGCGCGCGAAGCCGGTCGGCCTCGTCGTGGAACGCCGGCTCCCAGCCCGACGGGTCGAGCCGGTCGCTGACGACGAACGCAGCGCCCGCCGCGAAGTCGCGGTACTCCGCGATGGCGAAGACGGCCGCGGCCTCCATCTCGACGGTGAGGACGCCGCGCTCCCGGAACGCCTCGACCTCGGTCGGGGTCTCGCGGTACACCGCGCCGGTCGTCCACG
>CAZYYH010000277.1:0-3279 GCA_964651725.1 uncultured Halobacteriales archaeon
CGCTCGCGGAAGTGCTCGTCGCAGAGACCGACCTTGACCCCGTCCTTCTCGACGACCGTGTCGGCGTCGCGGTCACAGTAGTGGCACCGCATACCCCCGGCTACGTGACGAGCGTACCTGAACCCTACGCTCCCGGCTAGGAGTGAATGGGTTCCGATAGATCGCTGCTAGCGTGGTGACTGACCGCCTGGAAGCCCCACCCGCGTCGGCTGACCGGCCGGCGGAAACAGCGTCCGGGTTCAATCGGCCGATTCGATGGCGTCGGCGACACGCCGGTACTGCTCGCTGGTGAGGCCGGCTCTGCCGAGGTCGGCGTCGTGGGCGTCGGAGCCGCCGGTTGGAACGAGGTCGTAGCGGTCGATGGCGCGCTCGACGGGCGCGGGGTCCACGTCGCGGCCGTAGGGGTAGTAGCGCTCGACGGCGTCGAGGGCGGCGCAGCGTTCGAGCGCGGACTCGGGGTCGTCGTACCGGAGGGGATGGGCGAGGCCGACGAGGCCGCACGCGTCCGAGAGGAGGTCGACGCCGGTCTCGAAGTCGGTGACCTCGCGCGCGACGAAGCACGGACCGCCGTCGGCGATGAGGTCGTGGAAGACGGCGTCGGTGTCGTCGTAGTGGGTGTCGGGGTGGGCGACGACGGCGCGCGCGACGTGCGGCCGGCCGAAGCCGGGTTCGACGGTGACGCCGAGGTCGACGCTGAGGTGGTCCTGGACCCGTTCGACGATGGCGCGTCCGCGCTCGACGCGGTCGGCCTGGAGCCGGTCGAGTTCGCGGGCGAGCGCCGGGGTCCGCCGCACGCCGTAGCCGAGGAGATCCACGCGCTCGCCGCGTTCGGGTTCCACGCGGAGTTCGATGCCGTGGACGAGGGTGACGCCGTCGCGCTCGGCGACCGGTCGGTCGAGGCAGGGGTGGACGCGGTCGTGGTCGGTGACGGCGACGACGGCGACGCCAGCGTCGCGTGCGGCCGCTGGCACGTCCGCGAGCGCGAGCGCACCGTCGGAGTTCGTGGTGTGGACGTGGAGGTCCGCGTGGACGGCCATGCCGGAAGCGTCGCCCGGCCGACCCAAAGCGATTGGGATACTAGGACGATTAAGGTCGTCTCCACCGATGGGAGAATCCAAGGTCCATCATGGACAAACATTATAAACCTCGTCGTGGTGCTTTCGGATGATGTCCCTGAACGACGCGGCTGCCCTGCTGTCCGAGCACTCGTACCCGACCACCAGCCAGCGCCTCGCCGAGACGCACGGCGACTACGAACTCGACCTCCCGAACGGCACCGAGCGGCTGGACTCGGTGCTCGCACGCGCCGGCGACCAGACGTTCGCCGACGCCGACGACGCCCTCCTCGCGATGTACGGCGCGGTCAGCGACAAAGCCGTCGGGCGCGTCGGCTACTCCGACCGCGACCCCGCGCCCATCGGCACCCACTGCCCCGACCAGGTTTCGTTCTGAGTCGACCCACCCGATTATCCGTTACATTGATAGTCAACCGTTACCAAGGGTGTTGGTGTATACCATGTCAATGGGTGCCTACGACGAAGACGAGCACGAGCGCCGCGAACGGAAGAACAACACCGTTGACATCGGCGCGGACGACACCCGTACCGACTACCACGGCTCCGTAGAGTACGACTCCGGCGACTCCGCCGAGGATCTCCTCGACCAGTTCCGCGAGATCAACTCCGACTGACACGCCTTCTGTCCCGACGGACGCGAGCGACTACTGTTCGCCGTCCCGGCCAGGTCCAGTAGCCGTCGCCGTCGGCAGCCGTCCGCCCGAGCTACCGGGGCCCTACTCCCAGCCCGGCGTCCCCGGCGCACCCCGGGACTCCTCCACCGTCTCGCCGAGGCCCGGGTCGGGCGACTCGCCCGCCGCGCGCTCCGCCCACTCCCCGGCCGCCGCACCCACCCAGGACTCCGCCGCCAGCGCCCGCTCCCGCACCGACTCGTAGCGCTCCTCGCTCACCGCCGTCGTCCCCGGCGCGCTCGCCGCCGCCACCGCCACGAACTCCGCACGGTCCGCCGGGCACAGGTCGCCGTCCGCCACCCGCTTCACCGCGCCCCGCAGCTCGTCGGCGTCCGGATGCACGAACACCTTCTCGCCGACCGCCTGCGGTCCGAGCAGCAGCGCCGGCGGCTCATCCGGCGGCTCGTCGTCCACCAGCCGCTCCCCGCCGAACTCCGCCTCCACGCGCTCGCACTCCGACGCCGCGCCCAGCGCGAGGTTGTGCCCCGGGTAGTCCGCGCAGTCCGAGGGGTACACCTCGTCGCCGTGCACCCGGCACTGGAGCGTCTCCGGGTCGAGGAACGCGCACGTCGGCAGCCACGCCGGCTCCGTCCCGAACGGCCCCACCGGCTTCCGCATCTTCCGCAGCCCCATCACGAACACCGGCCGGCCGTCCATCGCCGCCAGGTCGCACCCGTCCACCGTCACGCTCGGCGCGTTCCCGTCCGCGTGGAACAACCGCGGCGTCAGCGCGTCCGCCAGCCCCGCGTCCACGAACGCCCGCACGTCCTCTCGCGTCAGGAAGACGAGGTTGTACGCGTCGTCGATGGGTTCGTACCGCCCCCGACGCTCGTGATCCAGATCCACCCCCTCGGGCGCGATCTCGCGCCAGTCGATGCAGCAGCCGGCGCACCCCTCGCAGTCGACCCTCATGCTCGCGGGTACGTGTTGGTTCACGAAAAGCTCACGGGCGGGGTGCGCGGCCGGGGTCGACGTTCGATTGCTGTGTCCGGCGCGCGAAGCGTGAGCGACGAACGAAGTGAGTCGTGAGCGCCCGCGCGAGGGACGAGGTGCGCGACCGGAGGGAGCGCACCGAGTCGGCCGGGGAGGACGTGGCTGCGGTCACATTTCTGGAAGCAGCAGGTAGCCTGCCATGCAGTCCAGGTTCGATCGCGCGAGCAGGTCGGTCCGGAACAGGCTAGCTACATCTGGCAAGACGATACGCCGCACCGGCCCTCCCAGCCGACTGCGCATCTCGCCCGTTCCACTCGCTCGGCGTTCGTCTCTCGCGGTCGCGCGACGAGACGCGCGACCCTCGCGCCGGGAACAGAGAGTTCGGCCTTCAGTTGTCCTGATTCCCCTTCAGAGGTCCTGTCGCTCCACCTCGGTCCAGTCGTTCTCGTTCACGACGACCACCTCGTCGGAGCCGAAGACGTAGAGGTAGTCGCCGACGTAGACGGCGCGGCGGGGGTCGGTCACGTCGACGGTGTACACCTCCTCGAGGCCGTCCTGGTAGCTGTAGACGTGGCCGCCCCGGTTGCCGGGGAGGAAGA
>CAZYYH010000278.1:0-3265 GCA_964651725.1 uncultured Halobacteriales archaeon
CCAGACGAGCTGTGCGAACGGGTCCGGCGGCGCGGCGACGGCGGCGACCGTGAACGCGGTGAGGGCGGCGGTAGCGAGCGTCACGACCACCCGCCGACGCGATTCGTCCACGTCCGCGGTTCGAGTGCGGTGACGAAAAAGCCCGGGTCGGAGTTCGATGCATGGTCCATACGAAACGGCGGTGGCGCGCGGGGAGCGACGGAGGAGCGACCGCGCGAGGGACGAGGCGCGCAGGGCGCGACCGAAGGGAGCGGAACGAGCACCGCAGTCGGTTGGGGAGGACGTGGTGCGGTCCTCGCGTTGCAATGTTTCGGTAGCACCATCTCCTCAACCAGCATCACGAGGGCCACGCTGGACGGGAACAGGCTCGCTACTGACGTCGCCACTGTGACCGCCGCCACACGCCTCCTCAGTCGACTGCGCGTTTCGCTCGTCCCTCGCGCCTGCTGGCGCTCCCCGCGCCGCCGCCGTCGTCTCAAAGACGGCGCACGATCCGAACGTCACCGAACTTTCGGCGCGCTACTCCACGGGCTCGATCTGCGTCACCGGGCCGACCGCCTCCCACTCCTCGTCTCGAGCGTGGCGGCGCTCCAGGATCACCTCGTCGTCGAGGTCGTGGGCGGACTCGCCCATGCGGTAGAGGACGTTGTCGGCGTCGGCGTCGGTGCCCTCGGCGTACAACCCCTCGTTGCGCATCTCCGCCTCCTCGATCTGGACGACGTGCGCCCACGCGCCGTCGTCGACCTCGACGCGCATCGGTCCGGGTCCCTGCTGGGTGAGTATGGTGGCGATTCGGTTCACGCCAGTACGTTCGGCGTCCACGGTGGTAGGTGCTGGGACGCGTCGGGACGTCGGTAGGTGGCAGGGTTCTCGCCGGGTGGGTGAGCCTCGTTCGCGGTGGCTGGTCACGCCCATCGATGACCGATCCGGGGCAGCGGGCGGCGACGACGCCGCGCGCGGCGAGTAGGCGGTCGCCCGCCGCTCACGCCGTCGCATCGACCTCGAATTGGACGGCACACGTGGCGCGCTCGCCGTCGACGCGGGCCACGACCTTGAACGAGTAGCGGCCAGTCGAGAGGTCGGCTACGACGTGGCTGGTCGTCGGGTCGCGCGGCGTCGGGTGCGTCGTCACGACGAGCGACCACCGGTGGCTCTCGCCGGGCTGGAGCGTCCGGGTCTCGTCGGGGCCCTCCCCGGACTCGGCCGTCATCCACGACCCGCAGGCCCGGCGGTAGACGGTCCACGCGTCGGGGAGGACCGCGACCGCGCGGTCCGACCGGTTGCGGAGCGCGAACGCGATGGTCTCGACCTCGCCGTCGCCGCCGGGTCGTAGCACGCGGCCCGAGCGCGTCAGCGACACGGCCGGGTCGTCGCAGACCGACGCTCCGGCATCCGCCGAGGTCGACCGGTCGGGCGTCGCGTTCCCCGTGGTGGTCGCGTTCTCGGCGCTCGTCGCGTTCTCGGCGCTCGTCGCGGCCGTGGCGGTAGTCGTGGTTACGGCGTCCTCGTCCGCGCGTGGCGCGGCGACGCCTTCGATGCAGCCGGCGAGCGCGACGGGCAGCGCGCCGAGGACCGAGCGGCGGCGCATGGACGGTCTTCGGCGTGCACCGGCAAACGCCTTTGGGCGCTCGAAGGCTATCCGTCGCTCCGGCTGTACTCGCCGGTGAGCAGCGCGACCGCGAGCGCGCCGTCCGCGACGGCACGCACGACCGCCTGGCGCTCCGCGCCCGCCTCCAGGTCGAGCGACGAGTCGAGCGCGTACAGCCGGAAGCGGTAGGTGTGCGTCCCTTCGGGCGGGCACGGCCCCGTGTAGCCCACCTCTCCCGCGCCGTTCGTCCCCTGGCGCGCGCCGCCGAGGTCGTCGAGCGTCTCCGTGGTCGGCACGCCCTCGGGGAGTTCGGTCGCGTCCGGCGGCAGGTTCCAGACCAGCCAGTGCGTGAACGGCACGTCCCGCGGCGCGTCCGGGTCGTCCACGACCAGCGCGAGCGCCTCCGCGTCGTCGGGGACGCCCGAGATTCGGAGCGGCGGCGACGCGTTCTCGCCGTCGCACGTGTACTGCGTCGGGATCGACCCCTGGTGGTCGAACGCCGACGACGACAGCCGGAGGCAGTCGTCATCGTCGTCGCCGTTGTCGTCCCCGTTATCGTCCGTTCCAGTGTCGTCGTCACCGTCGTCGCCGCCCCCGGTGTCGTCGTCGCCGGTGTCGTCATCTCCGTCGTCGTCCTGTGCGGCCGCACCCCCGGAGAGTGCTGCCAGCCCGGCCGCGAGCGCGCCCCCGAGGATCGTGCGTCGGGTCGGCTTCGTCTCGGTGCTGTTGGCGTCGTCCGCTGTGCTGTCGGTCACGTTTCCAACCCAATCTGACGCTTCGACGCGGAGTTGCTTAGGCGATTGGCCGAACCACCGCCTGTAGCTGCCAAGGGAAACACCGCCGGGCGGGACTGAGTCGTCGCTAGCACCCGCGTTTCCGAAAGCCCCTGGCTCGCTCCGGTCGCGCGGCTCGCTGCGCTCCTCGGCTCCCTGCGGTCGCCTGCGGTGCTTGCGTCGCCGTACTTCCCGGAGCGAGCCAGCCCCTTTCAGTCCCGCCCGGCGGTTGACCGGCCAGCCTACGCACTGCCCAAGCCCGGCGACTTATGCCGACGGACGACCCAACCACACGCGATGACCGAGAAGGGAGACGATTCCGTGCCGTCGATTCCGGTCGAGAGCGCCATCGACGCGCACGTCCACCTCATGCCGGAGCGGCTGGTGGCGGCCATCCGCGACGCGCTCTACGAGGAGGCGGGGTGGACGTTCGACCATCCGACGGACCGCGAGGCGATGGAGGCGGTGCTACGGGCGGCGGGCGTCGAGCGGTACGTGGCGCTGCCGTACGCACACGAGCCGGGGATGGCCGCGGACCTCAACCGGTGGGTGCTCGACCGGGCCGCCGACTCGGCGATGGCGGTGCCGTTCGCCACCGTCCACGCCGACGACGACGTGGCACGAGCCGTCGAGGCGGCGTTCGAGGCGGGGGCGCGCGGGCTGAAGTTCCAGTGTCCGGTGCAGGAGTCGGGACCGGCCGACCCGCGGCTCGACCCGGCGTTCGAACTCGCGGCCGAGTACGACCGCCCGGTCGTGTTCCACGCGGGCACCGCGCCGACGTTCGAGGACAGCCCGCACGTCGGCGCGGACCAGTTCGAGTCGTTCGTGGCGTCCTACCCCGATGTCCGGGCGTGCGCGGCGCACCTCGGCGCGTTCGAGGTGGAGCGGTTCGTCGCGCTCGCCG
>CAZYYH010000279.1:0-3252 GCA_964651725.1 uncultured Halobacteriales archaeon
GCTGCGAGGGCGGCGTCCGCGACCGCGACACCATCGACCGACTGCTCGCGGAGGGGGTCTGCGACCTCGTCGGCATGGGCCGACCGTTCTACGCCGAACCCCGGCTGCCCGCGCGCCTCCTCGACGCCGACGCCAGCGCCCGGGTCGCCTGCGAGAACTGCAACAACTGCACCGTCCCGCAAGTGACGGGAGCGGACGGCGTCTGTCGAACCCCCTCCGTGTTGGCCGAGCGCGGTCGACGGATGAAGCGTGGCGAGTACGAGCGGTAATCGTCGGCCTCGATTGGTAGGACTCGTTCCGTTGGCGGTGGCGCGCGCGGAGCGAACGGCGCGCGACCCGAACGGAGTGAGGGTCGCGGTCGGGCGAGCGGCGAGCGAAGCGAGCCGTGAGCAGTGAGCGACCGCGCGAGGGACGCGGACCGCGTGACCGAACGTAGTGAGGACGTGGTACGAGTCGGTTGGGGAGGTTCGTGATGCGGTTTCATGTTTGGAAGCAGCAGCTAGCCCGTTCCCGTCTGCGCTCGCACTCGTGATGCTGGACGCGCAGGTCTCGGTAGCGAAACCTTCCAAACATGAGGACCGCACCACGTCCTCCCCAGCCGACTGCGGTGCTCGTTCCGTTCACTGCGGTCACTTCACTGCGCTCCTCGTCCCTCGCGCGGGCGCTCACGGCTCCCTGCGGTCGTCGTTCACGCCTCGCGCGCCACGGCCGTCCAACTACTGCCGACTCGACCAGGAGTACATAAACCACTTGGAGATCACAATTTGTTACAAATAGTTACAAAATATTACACTTGTAAGGGTGGGCGAGAGACCGGGCCAGTCGACCCGGACGAGAACCCGAATCCGTAAGAGCACTCGTAGGTAAGCCCGTGGTAATGAGTGCGCCGTCGCTGCTCGCGCTGCACACCCAGCCGGCCAGCACCGACCCGGTAGTGGCGGGGGTGCTGGCGCTCGCGGGCGTCGCGTCGGCGGTGGTGGTGGGGCTGGCCCTTGCAGCGTTCGTGCGGCGGCGGTCGCGGTCGTACCTGCTGGTGACGCTCGCGCTCGCGGCCGTGCTGGCGCGGACCGGGGTGGCGGCGGTGACGCTCGCGGGCGGGATGTCGGACGGCGACCACCACCTCATCGAGCACGGGCTGGACGTGGTGATGGCGGCGCTCGTCGTCGCGGCGGTGTACTACGCACGGACGGTGAAGCCCGGGGGTGAGGCGTCGTGACGGACACCCGCGACCGCATCGCCGCGCACGTCGACGCGCACCCGGGCGTCCACTTCCGGCGGGTGGTGCGCGACCTCGACCTCGCGCCCGGACAGGTGCAGTACCACCTCCGGCGGCTGACGGGCGACGGCACGGTGGTCGCGGAGGACCTCTACGGCCGCACGCACTACTACCCCCCGGAGTTCTCGGCGTGGGAGCGCGGCGCGCTCGCGCTCGTGCGCCGCGAAACCGCGCGGGACGCGCTCGGCCACCTGATGGCCGAGGGGCCGACGCCGCCGGCCGAGGTCGCCGAGGGCATCGACGTGGCGCGGAGCACGCTGGAGTGGCACCTCGACCACCTCGAGGAGCAGGGACTCGTGGAGAAGCGACGGAACGCGGGTCGCGTGACGCTCGCGCTCGCGCGCCCCGACGACACCGCCGACCTGCTCGCGTCGGTGTCCCCGTCGCTCCCCGGCCGGCTGGTGGACCGGTTCGAGCGGTTGGTCGACCGGCTGCTGGAGGAGTCACAGTAGTCCCGAGAGCCGGGAATCGCGGGCCGTCGGCGACGAACCCATGTACGGCGAGTGGCTACCCGTGGTCATGTCCGACTCGGACGGCGACCGCGCCCGGCTCGTCGGCATCAACCACGTCGCGCTCGAAGTGGGGGACCTCGACGCCGCACTCGACTTCTACGGGTCGATCTTCGCGTTCGAACTCCGGGGGCGCACGGCGTCGGGAGCCTTCGTCGACATCGGCGACCAGTTCGTCGCGCTCTCGGAGGTGGCGGACGCCGACGACCGGGACGACCACCGCCACTTCGGCCTCGTCGTGGACGACCTGGACGCGGTCGAGCGCCGACTCGACGCGCTCGGCGTGGAGACCCTCTCCGGCCGCGGACTCGACTTCCGCGACCCGTGGGGAAACCGCGTGCAGGTCGTCGCCTACGAGGCGGTCCAGTTCACGAAGGCGAGCCACGTCCTCCACGGGATGGGGCTCTCGGATCTCGGGAAGAGCGAGTCCGCGCTCGCCGAACTCACCGAGAAGGGGATGGCCCCCGAGTGACCGACGGCGCGTCGAGGGGCTGGCCGACGCCGAGTCCGGTCGCGCGATTTCGACCTGCGTACCACAACCCCCTAAGTCCGTCAGTTCCTACGCCCGACCGATGAATCCAGCCGAGGCTCGCGGCGTCCCCCGCCGCGCGTTCCTGAAGTCCGCGGTCGCCATCGGCGGCTCCGCGGCGCTCGCGGCGTGCCTGGAGCGGGACGGGATGCCCGACCTGCAGCAGGGCGACCCCGCGGCACTCCCGGAGCGCCAGCACGCGTGGAACGTCGGCCTGCCGACGGACGACCACGGCAACGTCCGGAACGCCCGCCACCACGTCCTCCTGCTGCTCGACTACGCCGGCGACGGCGAACCGACCGCGGGCGACCGCGAGACGGTCCAGGGCGCACTCGCGGCGCTCGACCGCGCGCACCCGCACGCGGCCGACGGTCTGCTGTCGACGGTGGGCTACTCGCCCGCGTACTTCGACCGGTTCGACGCCGGCCTCCCCGACAGCGTGGACCTGCCGGAGCCGAAAGCCCTCTCACCGTTCGAGGAACCCGAGTTCGACGCGCCCGACGCCGTGGTCCACCTCGCCAGCGACCACGCGCAGGTGGTGCTCGCGGCGGAGAACGCGCTCCGCGGCGAGCGCGACGAACTCAACGGCGTCGCGTTCGAGTCCACGCTCGACGACGCGTTCGAGGTGGCCGACCGCCGCACGGGGTTCGTCGGCGAGGGACTGCCCGCCGAGCACCAGGACGTGGAGGGCGTGCCGGACGGCGATCCGGTGCCGGAGGACTCGCCGCTCTACATGGGGTTTAAGTCGGGCTTCGAGAAGAACCAGGCCTCGGAGGACCGTGTCACCATCCAGGAGGGACCGTTCGCGGATGGCACGACGCAACACGTCTCGAAGCTCCGGCTCCGGCTCGACGACTGGTACGGCGAGCAGGACCACGACGAGCGCGTCGCGGAGATGTTCTGCCCGTTCCACGCCGAGGAGGGGCTCGTCGAGGGCA
>CAZYYH010000280.1:0-3248 GCA_964651725.1 uncultured Halobacteriales archaeon
CCGGCGGCATCGTCGTCGGCGTGTTCGGGTCGTTCGCGGCGTTCTACGTCGACGCGGCCTCGTTCCTGGTCTCCGCGAGCCTGCTCGTGGCGATCCCGACCGCGGCCGGCTCGACCGAGAACCGTGGCGACGGATCGCTGATGGACGACGTCGCCGCGGACGTGGTAGCCGGCCTCCGGTACGTGTGGCAGCGGAGCGTGCTGCTCTCCGTCGTCCTGATGTGGACGCTGACCGGGCTGGCGCTGGGGCCGCTCGGCGTCGTCATGCCGGTGTTCACGCGCTCGACGCTTGGCGCGGGCAGCGTGGCGTTCGGCGTGCTCTACGCCCTCATCTACGCCGGCATCTTCGTCGGAAGCGTGCTGCTCAGCCGGTTCGACGCGGTCGTGGCGCGCAACCGCGGCCGGTTCGTCGTCGTCGGGATCGTCGCCGCCGGCAGTGCGTTCTCCGCGGCGGCGCTGCTCCCCGTCCACGTCCCGACGCCGCTCGCAGTCGCCGGCCTCGCGTTCTTCGTCGCGGGGCTGTTTACCGTCTGCATCTGGGTGCCGGCGCGCGCCATCACCCAGGAGGTGCCCGACGGCGTGCGCGGCCGCGTGGCCGCGGTCGTGAGCGCGACCGGCACGGCGACGCTCCCCGTCGGCGTCGCCATCGTCGGACCGGCGCTGACCGTGCTGACCGCTCGGGAGATACTGCTCGTGGAAGGAGGCCTGCTCGTCGTCGCCGGTCTCGCGCTCGCGTTCACCCCGCTCCTCGATGCGAGCAGGAGCGACCGGCCGGTCGAGTCCTAGGGCCAGATGCCGCTCTCGTCGTACGCGTCGAGGACGCGCGAGACGGCGACGGCGTACGCGGCCGTGCGGAAGGTCGGGACGCCCGTGTCCTCGTACGCTTCCACGAGGTCGGCGAACGCGGACGTGACGATGCGTTCGAGTTCCTCGTTGACGCGCTCCTCAGTCCAGTAGAAGCGCTGGCGGTTCTGCACCCACTCGAAGTACGAGACGGTGACGCCGCCCGCGTTGGCGAGGATGTCGGGGACGACGTGTACGTCGCTGTCCGCGAGTACGTCGTCGGCGTCCGGCGTGAGCGGGCCGTTCGCGGCCTCGACGATGACGTCCGCCCGCACGTCGCGCGCGAGGTCGCCGTCGATGGCGTTCTCCAGCGCCGCCGGCACCAGCAGGTCGACGTCGAGCGTGAGGAGTTCGTCGTTCGTGAGTTCCCCGGCCGCCGCCTCGTAGCCGACGACGCTCCCCGTCTCGGTCTTGTGTGCCTTCGCGGCGCGCGCGTCGAGACCGTCCGGGTCGTAGATCGCGCCCGACGAGTCGCTGACCGCGACGACGGTCGCGCCGAGATCCTCGATGAGCTTCGCGGCGACCGACCCCGCGTTCCCGTAGCCCTGGACCGCGACCGTCGCCCCCTCTATCTCCTTGTCGAGGTAGTCGAACACCTCGCGCGCCGCGAGCATCGTGGAGCGTCCGGTCGCCTCGACGCGGCCGGCGGAGCCGCCGGAGTCGATGGCTTTCCCCGTGATGACGCCCGGCTCCGTGGTGTTCTCCAGCGTCTCGTACGTATCCTTGATCCAGTTCATCTCGCGCTGGCCGGTGTTCACGTCGGGCGCGGGGACGTCACGGTCGACGCCGATGAACGGCCGGAGTTCTTTGGCGAACGACCGGGTGACGCGTTCGAGTTCGGCCTCGCTGTACTCGTCGGGGTCGATGACGATGCCGCCCTTCCCGCCGCCGTAGGGGATGTCGACGATGGCGGTCTTGTACACCATCCACCCCGAGAGCGCCTTCACCTCGTCGCGGGTGACGCCCGGGTGGTACCGGATGCCGCCCTTGTACGGGCCGCGGTCGCCGTTGAACTGCGACCGGAACGCCTTGAACACCTCCACGGTGCCGTCGTCCATCTCCACGGAGAGGTTGGTCTCCAGCACCCGCTCGGGGTGCTTGAGCCGGTCGAGAACGTCCGGCGACGCGTCGACGTACTCGGCGGCGTCGTCGATCTGCTCCTGCAGATTCTCGAACGGGTTGGACTGCTCGGACATACTCGGACCGACTTCGGCCCCGCGAATAAACGTGACGGCATCCCCTTACGCGATTAGCCGCTTACATTCGATTTAAGGGGATTGTATGCCATCCGGCTCGGCCGCGAGCGGCGCTACCGCTCGCCGGCCGCCTCGGCGCGCGCGACGATGCGCTCCGCACGCGCGACCAGCGGCGCGTCGATCATCTCGCCGTCGACGCGGAACACGCCACGGCCCTCGGCTTCGGCCGCGTCGCGTGCGTCGAGCACCCGCTCGGCCCACGCCACGTCGTCGGGGTCCGGGGTGAACGCCTCGTTGATGGGTTCGACCTGCGCGGGATGGATCGCCATCTTGCCGTCGTAGCCGAGCCGTGCCGCGAACCGCGTCTCCTCGGCGAGACCGTCGGCGTCCTCGAAGTCGGTGTACACCGTGTCGATGGCGTCCACGCCCGCCGCGCTCGCCGCGAGGACGACGTGCTCGCGGGCGTACAGCACCTCCGTCCCCTCGTCGGTCCGCGTCGCGCCCACGTCCGCCGACAGGTCCTCCGCGCCGAACAGGAGAGCGTCGGTCGCGTCCGCCGTGGCGACGCTCTCGGCGTGCAGGACGCCCGCCGCGGTCTCCACGAGCGCCAGCACCGGTACGTCGAGACCGTGCTCGTCGAGCAGGTCGGCGAGCGCGTCCACGTCGTCGGCCGACGCCGCCTTCGGCAACATCACGCTATCGAGTCGCACGTCGCCCGCAACGTCTTCGAGGTCGGCGTCCGCCGCGACACCGGTGGGGTTCACGCGCACGCAGACCTCGCACTCGGGGTCGAACCCGGGGTCCGCGAGCACCTCCCGTACCGCCTTGCGCGCCTCGGCCTTTCGCTCCGGCGCGACCGCGTCCTCCAGGTCGAACACCACCACGTCCGCGCCCGCGTGTGGAGCCTTCCGCAGCATCTCCGGACGGTCGCCCGGACTGAACAGCACGCTTCGCCTGACCATGCGCGTGGAGACGCACGCCTCCCGTTTGAATTGATGTGGTTCGCGCGAAAGAACTGGAACCGGAGGTCAGGGCGTGATGGTCCGCGAGTTGCCCTCGAAGTCGGTGTACGATAGCTGCGACACCGACTCGTTCGTCTTCCGGAGTTCGTACTCCAGGAAGTTGTGGCCGACCTGCTCGCCCGCCAGCAGTCCTTCCCGGCTGTCGCTCCGGTAGTGGACGCCGCCGAAGTCGCGGCCGATGATGACGT
>CAZYYH010000281.1:0-3238 GCA_964651725.1 uncultured Halobacteriales archaeon
ACCTGCTCGACTAGAGGTCGCGCGCGACCATCTCGCCCCAGTGCTCGAAGCCGTGCCGGCGGTAGAACGCGACCGCTCGCTCGTTCTCGGCGTCCACGTCCAGCACCAGTCTGTCGAGCGGGAGGTCCTGGTCCGCCGCGACCGCGACCGCCGCGTCCATCAGGTCGTCCGCTACGCCTGTCCCGCGGGCCGCCGGCCGGACGTAGATCTCGTTGAGCACCGCGGCGTCCCAGATGAACGCGTGTGACTCCGGGAGCACGAACACGTAGCCGTCGAGGCCGTCGTCGCGTTCCGCGACCTGGACCGCGCGCGGCTCCTCGTCGCAGCATCGCGCAACCCAGTCGAGGTAGCGCCGGCGGTAGCCGCCGGTCAGCTTCCCCTCGTAGCGGTCGGCCTTCCCGTCGCTACCGGTGCCGGACCCCAGGCCGGTCTCGAACGCGCGCTTGCACTCCCATAGCACGTCGGCGTCCCGGTCCGGGTCGTAGGGGCGGATCATGCCGCCTGGTTCCGCACCAGGAGTGTTACGCGTTTCGGGAGCGCCGGAGCCGGACGCCGCCGACGACGACGCTCGACACGACGAGCAAGAGCTGCCAGCCCGCCCACACGATGGGGAAGATGCGCTCCACGTTCTCCGGCTCCGCGCCCTTGTTCGGGTCGACGCCCGTGGCGACGTGGACGGACTCGGTCGTGCCGGTCGCCGTCTCCTGCTCCACGAACGTCTGGACGATCCCGCGCTGGTTGGAGACGAACAGCCTGCCGTCGATGCGGTAGAACTGGTCGTGGAGCGGGTAGAACAGATTCACGTCCCCGGTCACCGCGTCGAGACCGATGGCCGCGAGCACGATCGCGGCGAGCGCGACCCACGCGACGCGGACGCCACGCGCGCCCCAGCGCGCGAGCACCGTGGATCGGTCGCGGACGGTGGTGTCGTAGTAGAGCAGCGCGCCGAGGCCAGCCGGGAGCAGCAGCGTGTGGAGGACGGCGCGATGGCCGCCGTCGACGACGAACCCTGCGAACGCGTCGAGGTCGGGAATGGCCACGGCCACGAGGACGACCGCGAGCGACCGGGCGTCGAACTCGTCGCCGAGCAGACCTGCGGCTATCAGCACTCCGAGAGCGAGGTGAACCACGGTAGATGGCATCGTGCGACGTAGTGGGGCCGGACCGGATATCCCTTCCGTTCGTCACGCGTCGAACCCCGTCTTCGATACGCTTTTGCCCGGGCCGCGTCACCGCCCGGGTATGGTCGGGGCCGACGACCCGCGCGCACACCTCGCGGAGAAAATCGCGGGCGAGATCACGCTGAGCGACGACCCCGGCGCGACGCTCCGGAAGTGGCGCACCGACTTCGACGTGTCGCAGACGGCGCTCGCGGACGAACTCGACGTGTCGTCGTCGGTCGTCAGCGACTACGAGAGCGGCCGGCGCGAGAGTCCCGGCATCGGCGTCGTGCGCCGGACGGTGACGGCGCTCCTCGACATCGACGAGCGCCGCGGCGGCGACCGCATCCGCCAGTACGGCCGGGTGCTCTCCGCGGGGTTCGAGTCCGACATCGTCCTCGACCTGCGGGAGTACGCGGCGCAGATACCGCTGGACCGGGTGTACGACGCGGTGGACGCGACGGAGGTCGCGGCCGGCGACCACGACCGGGTGTCGGGCCACACCGTCATCGACTCCATCGAGGTGATCACCCGACTCTCCTCGGACGAGTTCTACCGGCTCTACGGCCAGTCCACGAATCGCGTGTTGGTGTTCACGAACGTCTCGCGCGGCGAGTCGCCGCTGGTGGCGATGCGCGTCGTGAACCCGACGCCGAACGCCGTGCTCCTCCACGGCATCGGCGCCGACGACCTCTGGGACCACGCGCCGAAGCTCGCGGCGATGGACGGCTTCTCGCTCGCGGTCTCCGAGCAGCCGGTCGAGGAGACGCTGGCGGCGCTCCGGGAGCTACCCTGATTTTCTTGAGTGCTAAGGGCTGTACTCCTCCGGAGCAGTTGGCTTGAATTCGATTGTCACGTCGGGATTGACTGCTCGGTACACTGGTTCACCATCGGCGAGTTCCCGGAGCGATGGCTCCTCAATCGCCTCGGCAGGGATTTTTTCGAACTGGTCACTCGCTTCGAGCATTGCTTCGTACTCGTTGGTTCCGGGCTGGGGCGTCGAGGTCGTTCTTGAGGTGGTATCGATCGACTGAATGCCGCCGTTGTGCGGATCGACTCGAAGCCCCCAAGTCATATTGTTGTTCACATTTCCAGCATCAGCAACTGAATACTCGTAAAGATTAACGTTTGCTTCCGCATAGCCCTCGTGGGTCCGGATGATAAAATGACAGTAGTGGGCTGCCTCACAGGGGAATGGGGCCCGTACGGCCAAGCATACTCCTGAAGATCACCTGAGTCCGATTCACCATTGTTTAAGAGATGATATGTTATGTCTGCTGCTGTCGAACCGATGGAGAGTGCTTTACTCCTTGTAGTCAGAGCGAACTGTCGATACCACTAGTCGGAGCTCGTCTCTTACCTTTTCACTCATGGTTCCAGTCTACTATTCAAGACAATCAGACGAGTAGAAGATAGAGAGATTAGCCCTGGGGTCGATGTCCACATAAACACTAACCGTATCTGATCGTATTTTTGCGAGTTGTAATGACTGCCAATCACCCTCGTTCAGACGAGCCCAGACACTCAACCCCTTCTCTTCGACGGGAATCCCTGCATTTAGAACCATTGACGAACCAGTTGTACTTTCACTTGTAAGTTGACCCGTTCTTGATGTTAAAACCGTTTCATGCTTTCTCACCTCTATAGACACTGTGTGTGATTCATCGTGACGGTTAGAAACAGTCACCCCACACAACTTACGCGATTCCTCCGTGGCAGGATTCGACCCATTGTTTCCAAAAAGCATACAACCGGAGGTTTCAGAGAGTGAAGCAACAGCTACCAGAGAAAGAACTTTCCGCCTGCTCAATTCTGTCACGACTCATCACTCCTAACGAATCGAGAATCCATCCCTACCATAATCTATAGATAGATGAGTGCTGAAGGCGTGTGGGGCTGGTCCCAGTTTGGCCTGCAACGGTGCCGAGGATTGAAACTCATTTGTTCCTAATTATTTACCAGCCGGTATAAGGTCTTATTGCATGCATTAGTGTGAAACTCTGAACAATACACCATAACAGATCCGGCTAAAATATATTTTAGCTAATATTTATTCCCGGTGGGCCGCTACGACCACG
>CAZYYH010000282.1:0-3235 GCA_964651725.1 uncultured Halobacteriales archaeon
CTGCCGCTGCCGAGCGCGCGCTCGACGCGCCGGCCCATCCGCGTCTGCTTGAAGTAGCTGGCGAACGCGAGGATGGTCGGCGGCCACAGACCCGTGAACAGGCCCATCTCCCTGTCGCCGCGCCCGAAGAAGTAGTACCACGAGATGAGCACCGACGCTCCAGCGGCCAGCACCGCCGGGTCCGTCGTCGTGCCCTCCGCCGCCTCGGTCATTTCTCGCCGTCGTCGTTGCTGTCCTAGTGACATGCACCGGGAAGACAGTCGATTCGGACTTAGTTATACGGACCTTGGCGAGGATAACGCGGCGTTAGCGACGTAGCCCGGCGCTATCCGGCGATTCGGAGCCGACGATGGACGGGCTTACCGGCGGACGACCCGCGCGACCACCGGGACGAACCGGACCACCGCGACGGCCGCGTGGACCGCAGGCCTCGGGAGTGGGACGACGGCCACGCTCGCGCCAGGGTGCCCGCTGGCCTCCGAGCCCGCCGCCGACCTTTCTACGCCCGGCGGCCCGGGTTTCCAGAACCGGGCTATTGAAATGTGGAGTCCACATAGGATTCGGTCATGGCGAAGTACTCCACGGGCGGGTCGTCCGACGGCGGGGGCGGTGGCACGTGCGAACTCTGTGGCACGTCCACCGACGACCTCGAACTGACGACCGTCGCCGGCGCGGAGATCGAGGTGTGCTCGGACTGCGAGCCGCACGGCGACGGCGGTGGCGATGGCGGTAGTGCCGGCGACGGCGAGTCCGGCGGCGACGGCGATGCGAACCGGCGCAAGCGGGCGGCACAGAACGCAGCGAAGCTCTCGGACGCCTGGTCCGGCGACTCCTCGCACTGGGAGGAGGAGGGCACCGACTACGAGGAGGACCGGCTCCCCTATCTCGTGCCGGACTACGGCGAGCGCGTGACCCGCGCCCGGCAGGACGCCGGCCTCCAGCGCGACGAACTCGCCGAGGATGTAGGTCTCCCCGAGAACCACCTGCTCGCGGTCGAGCAGGGTCGCGCGAACCAGGCGGACGTCGGCGGCTCCGTCATCTTCGCGCTGGAGGAGCGGCTGGGCGTGGATCTGGTCGAGGACGCCGAGTAGCAGTCGCAATCGATTTCTTCCTCTCCTCCGTCCGCTGCTGGGCCGTTGCCGTAGTCATCGCCAGCTCGGACGGCTCTGGCGCGCTCGGAGTAGTTGGCTCGGGAAGCGTCCTGCTGTCGCCCTGACTGCTACCGCGCCAGCCCCTTTCAGTCCCACCCCGCCGGTTGGTCGGCGAGGTGTAGCCGCGGCTGGTCGGGCCGAGTGTGGCAATGCCGGTTGGTCGGCTCTCGCGGGGGTGGTTGGGCGTCGCCGCTGCCGGCCTATCCCCTATAAACCGTATAGGTGTAACAGTTTGTAATACTTTGTAATTATATGTAAGTTTTAAATAGTTCATAAGCCACCGTCGCGGCGGTGGGCTTTTCCCGGCCCGTACCCTGCGCCAGATTGATGGCCGAGTATCGCGCTCCGGCGGAGCCGTACACACGGACGTTCGAGGCGACGGCGACCGCCGTGGACGGCAAGGAGGTGACGCTTTCCGAGACGTACTTCTACGCGGAAGGGGGCGGTCAGCCCGCGGACCGCGGCACGCTCGACGGCGTCGAGGTGGTGGACGTGCAGCACCGGGAGGGCGACGTGGTCCACGCGCTCGCCGATGAACCCGCGTTCGCGGAGGGGGCGACGGTGACCGGCGAGGTAGACGACGAGTTCCGGACGTACTGCATGCGGGCGCACACCGCGAGCCACGCGCTCTACGGCGCGGGCCGCCGCGTACTCGACGGGCTGGGCTACGGCGGGTTCGACATCGACGACGAGAAGGTGCGCGTGGACTTCGAGACGACGACCGACGTGGACGACGACGTGCTGGTGGAACTCGAACGGCTCGTCAACCGGGCGGTGTGGGAGTCCCGGCCCGTCTCGTGGACGCAGGTCGACCGCGACGAGGCGCTCGCCCGCGACGACGTGGCGTTCAACGCCGCGACCGAGGAGGGCGTCCAGGGCTACGACGCGGTGCGCGTCGTGGATATCGATGGCTGGGACGCGGCGGCCTGCGGCGGCACGCACGTCGAGAACACCGGGGAGATCGGCCCGGTGACCGTCCTCGGGCGGTCGAACCCCGGCGAGGGCCTCACCCGGGTCGAGTTCGCGGTCGGTCCGGTCGCGGTGCAGCGCCGCGCGGCGGAGAAGCGCGCGGCGTCGCGGGCGGCGCGCGCACTCGACGCGAGCGTGACGGACGTGGGCGACGCGGCCGAGCGCGCGAGCGACGACCTCGCGGATCTCCAGGCCGAACTCGACGACCTCCGGACGGAGATGCTCGGCGCGCGCGTCGGCGACCTCGACGTCGTGGAGCGCGACGGCGCGACGTGGCGCGTCGGCACCGTGGACGGCTTCGGCCCGAACGCGGTCGGCGAGCACGCCCAGGACGTCGCGGGCGACGGCGCGGACGTGGTGGCGGTCGCGGGCGGCGAGGGCGCGGCCTTCCTCGTCGTCGCCACGACCGGCGGCGTGGACGCGGGCGACGTGGTCGCGGACGCGACCGACGAGTTCGGCGGCGGCGGGGGCGGCGGCCCGACGTTCGCCCAGGGCGGCGGTATGAGCGCCGACCCCTGCGACGTGGCGGAGTACGTCGCTGATTCAGGGTCCGACGAGTAGTAGCCGATTCGCCCACACCGTCTTCGACACTCCTGCCAGCCGACGGCTACTGCCGGCCAGTCAACCAGCCCCCTGGCGGAATGAAAGGGCGAGCGCGCTCGGGGAAGGCGGTAGACGCAAGCACCGCAACGAACGACCGAGTGCAACGAGGGAGTGAGTGAGGAGCGCAGCGAGGCCCCCGAGCCGGGCGCGCGAGGGCTTTCGGGCTGTCGTCGAGCGTTCCGCTGGCACGACCGAGAAAACCTGAAACCAGTCCTAGGCTCCGCGCCACCAGTAGACGGCGGCGAGCGCGACGAGCACGATGGCGACGCCGCCGACGGCGAGCGTGAGCGTACGGAGGCTCTGGCTCGCGGCGGCGTCGGTCGTGGTCGCGGCCGTCGTGGCGTCGGTCGTCGAGTCGGCGGTGGTCGTCGCGGGGTTCTCCGCGATGGCGCGCACCGTCACCTCGTCGGAGGCGAGCGAGCCGTCCTCGGCGTGGAGCGTGTGGTTGCCGGCGTCTGGTATCTCCGCGGCGTACCGGCCGTCGGCGTCGGTCTCGCCGACCTGCTCGCCGT
>CAZYYH010000283.1:0-3215 GCA_964651725.1 uncultured Halobacteriales archaeon
GGGGCGAACGACACCGACGGCGACGGTCTGGACGACAAGCGGGAGTCGCTGCTCGACACCGACCCCCTCAGCGCGGACACGGACGGCGACGGGCTCGATGACGGCCGCGAGTTCGCGCTGAATGCCGACCCGACCACCGGCGACACGGACGGCGACGGCTTCCCGGACGCACGGGAGGCAGAGCTGGGCACGAACCCCGCGCTGGCGGACACGGACGACGACGGACTCGCCGACTCCCGGGAGATCGACGGACCGACCGACGCGGCGGACGCCGACACGGACGGCGACGGGCTGCCCGACGGCGCGGAGGTGGAGAGCGAGATGCTCGACGCCGCCGACCCGATGCACAAGGACGTGTTCGTGGAGGTCGACTACATGCGGGACTATCGGCCCGACGGCAGGCTGTCGGAGGTCGTGGCGGTGTTCCGGAACGCGCCGGTCGAGAACCCCGACGGCTCCACCGGCATCGCGCTCCACGTGGTCGTCGACGAGCAGATTCCGTACGACGAGCGCACGGGGCCGTCAGACCACCTGGAGTTCGCCGGCGAGTACTTCGACGGCGCGTGTCGGGGGTACCACTACGCCACCATCGTCGAGAACGGGTTCATCTCGGGCAACGACCGCCGCGAGGGCGGCTTCCAGACCGCCACCGGCATCGCCGTCAACGACCAGCCGCAGGGCCTCTCGTTCGCGCTCGTGTTCGCGCACGAGCTCGGCCACGATCTCGGGCTGCGACCGACCATCCCCGGCGTCGACTCCAGGGAGATACCGTTCGACACGTACCGGAGTACGATGAACTACAACACGCCGCCGGACTACGTCGGGTTCTCGGATGGCAGCAACGGCTCGAACGACAACGACGACTGGGCGACCATCAACAAGTCGCTCCACGACGTCTCCAGCGAGTACTACGCCGACGGCGTAACCGGCGACGCGAAGTGCTGAGTCACGCGAGCGCGATTAGCTCGACGTGCGTCTCCACGTCCCGGGCGACGAACACGTGGTCGTCGAGCACGAGCGGCGGCGACAGCGCCAGCCCCTCCAGCTCGACTGTCCACCGCTCGCTGCCGTCGAGGCCGAGGGCGCGGACCGCGCCGTCGGTCGCGCTCGGGTAGACGGTGTCGCCCGCGACAATCGGCGCGAGCCCGTACCGCGAGCCGACGTCGTACGTCCACCGGCGGGTGCCGTCCGCGCGGTCGAACGCGTTCAGCGTCGCCGGCGAGTCGGTGACGAACACCTGGTCGTCGGCAACGGCGGTCGAGACCTCGACGTGCCGAGGGTCGAGCAGGCCCGCGGTCTCCGCGGACCACAGCGCTGTTCCGTCCCCGGTGTCGAGCGCGTGGACGACGCCGACCTCTTTCGACCGATGGTTCTTCGCCACGTACACCACGCCGTCGGCGACCGTCGGCGTCGCCAGTGGCACGGAGTCCGTCCGCCAGTACGCGGGCGTCGGCCCGAAGTACGTGCGCCACGTCACCTCGCCGGAGGCGGCGTCGAGCGCGTACACGTATCCGTCGACCCGCGCGAAGTAGACGGTGCCGTCGGCGGCCGCAGGCGTCCCGAGGTTCCGGTAGTCCATCGACAGCTTCCAGACGCGCGCGCCGGTGCCGGGGTCGACGCCGTACACGCCGTCGCCGAGGCCCGCGACCACCAGGCCGCTCGCGACGACCGGCGCGGTCGTCCGCCCTGCGTTGTTCGACCGCCGAGGCGCGCGGTCGGCCTCGACCGCCCACAGAAACGTGCCGTCCGTCGCGTGCGCGAGGACGTGCGTCGGCGTCGCGTGGTACACGACGCCGTCCGCGACGTGCGGCGTGTGGTCGAACCGCGGGCCGCCCCGTGCCCGCCACTCGTCCCGCCCGGCGACCTGCCATCTCTGCTCGCCCGACGCGAGGTCGCGCGCCCGCACCCCGCCGTGCGAGTCGGCCGTGTACGCGACGCCGTCCACGACTGCCGGCGCCCGCGGGCTCGCGGCCTCGACCCGCCACTGCTCGGTCGGCTGCGCCGACGGGCCCGGCGAGTCGGTCCGGCCGGTGTTCCGGGCGTCGTACTGGAACGACGGGCTGTCCGCCTCGACGGACTGACGCGTTGAGGCGGCCCGCGATCCGGCAGCCGCTTCCGGTCGGCGCCGCCCCGCTGCCCTGGCCGCCGACCCCATCCCGGCGGCACCGACGGCCGCGAGGAACCGCCGTCGGGTCCGGGCGTCGCCGTCGGGAGCCATGAATCGGTCACTCGACCGCCCGTTCTAAAGGATTCCGGTCACTTCCGGTCGATGTCGAGCGGCGGTCGCAAAGGGGGGGTCAGGTCGCCGTCTCCCGCGACTCACACCCCTCCGTTTCCACTGGAGACGCCGTTCTCCGCCGGCGAGACCGACCGCTCCAGCGCGAGCAGACCGACCGCGACGACTGCTGCCAGCACCACCAGCGCCGGCCACAGCAGCCGCTCGAACCCGTAGTCGAAGAACAGCCCGCCCACCACCGGACCGATCCCCATCCCCAGGCGCATCGCCACCTCCAGAACCGACAGCTGGCTGCCGCGGGTCTCCGCCGCCGCCACGTCGCTCGCCAGCGCCGTGACGAGGGGCGAGTGGAGGAGTTCGCCGACCGTCCGGAGCACCAGGAACGCGCCGACGAGCGCGACGCCCGCGAGCCACGGCACGTCGTACGCCGCGCTCACCGCGACGAAGCCCGCCGCCCAGAAGCCCGTCGAGAGCACCAGCCCCCTGGTCCGTCGCCACCCGCTCACCCACGACACCACCGGTAGCTGGAACAGGACGACGACCAGCGGATTCAGAACGTACAGCGCCCCGATCTCACCGCTCGACAGCCCGAGCGTCTCGTCCGCCATCACCGGCACCGTCGCCTGCATCTGGGCGTACAGTATCGCAAAGCCCACGTTCAGCAGTGCGAGCGCCGCGAGCCGTCGGCGCGTCACCGCTCGACCCCACCGGCGCAGCGTCTCCCCGACCGACGCCGCCGCCATGCCGCCCGCCGAGCGCGGCAGCACCACGAACAGCAGTGCCGCCACCACGCCGCTCGTCGCGCCGTCCACCACGAACACCGCGGCGTGCGCGACGCCGTACAGCAGTCCGCCCGCGACGAACCCCGTGCCGAACCCCGCGTTGCTCGCCACCTTCAGCAGGCCGAACGCCTGCTCGCGCCGCGCCGACGGCGTCAGGTCCGCGATCATCGCCTGGCTCGCCGGCGCGTACAGCCCCG
>CAZYYH010000284.1:0-3206 GCA_964651725.1 uncultured Halobacteriales archaeon
GTCCAGTTCGACCCGCAGGACGAGTACGCCCAGATGCACGACGACAACCCGGACGCCACCCGCGACGACGAACGCGTTTGGGAGCGCCAGGGCGTCGCGTACGGCGGCCACGACGACACCGTCGCGTTCGTCCCGAAGGTCGGAACGGCGAGCTACGCCGCGAGCCACCACGGCGCGGAGCAGGTCGAGTTCACCGTCCCGTTCTCGATGGTGCGGCGTCGCCCGTGGCTCGTCGCGGGCGCGCAGCTCAACGACAACCAGTACGGCGCGCTCACCTACCTCCTCCGCCGGTTCTTCGAGAACGCCGCCGACGCCACCTACGACGCGTTCACGTCCTTCCTCGACGACCCCGCGCTCCGCGAGGAGCTGGACGAGAGCGGGCGCGTCCACGAGGCGACGTACGACGCCGTGAAGCGCCGCGTCCACGGGATGCCGGACGGCGTGTTCGACCAGGACGCCCGACCGATAACCGACCTCGTCCACGAGTTCGTGCGGCCGGGTCGGCTCTCCGTCGTGCCGACGTACCACGTCAACGACACGCGGGCGGCGGAGACGGTGGTGCTCGCGGTGTCGAGCCTCGTCGTGGACCAGAAGCTGTCGAACGACCCCCGATTCGACCGCATCAAGCGCACGCCCATCGTGCTCGGGATGGACGAGGCGCACAACTTCCTCGCGGACGCCGAGAGCGTGCAGGCGCGCAAGGTCATCGGCAAGTTCACGGAGGCCGCGAAGCAGGGCCGGAAGGAGCGACTCGGCCTCTTCCTCATCACGCAGGACCCACAGGACGTGGCGGAGCCGGTGTTCAAGCAGGTGAACACGAAGGTCGTGCTCAACCTCGGCGACGAGGACGCCATCAAGAGCGTGAACATCCCGTCGAACCTCGAAGGGAAGGTGCCGTACATGGAGAAGGGTCAGATGGTGGTGTACTCGCCCGACAACTCCGAGCCGGTGGAGATAACGGGGCTGAGCACCTGCCTGACCCGGCACGGCCGGGAGTGACGCCGGGTCGAGCCGTCGGCTCCGCGACAGCTTTTTCGTCACAGCGGCCGTAGCGTCGGCCATGACGCGCCGCGTGCTCGTCGCGCTCGACGACTCCGAGCAGGCGCGCGAGGCGCTGGACTACGCGCTCGCGGAGTTCGACGACGCGGAAGTGGTGGCGCTCACCGTCATCAACCCGCTCGAAGCGGGGTTCTCGACGGAGGCAGCGATACCGGGCTACTCCGAGGAGTGGTACGAGCGCGCGAAGGCGGACGCCGAGGCGCTGTTCGCGGACGCCCGGGAGCGCGGGGCGGAGGCGGGCGTGTCGCTACAGACGCACGTCGAGCACGGCCGGCCGGTGCAGTGCATCGTGGACTACGCCGAGGAGCACGACGTCGACCACGTGGTGGTCGGGAGCCACGGCCGGTCGGGGGTGTCGCGCATCCTCCTCGGGAGCGTCGCGGAGGGCGTGGTGCGGCAGTCGCCGGTCCCGGTGACGGTCGTACGGTAAAGGCGAGCAGGCGGCACGAAAGTCGAGCGACGTTCACGACGCGGTGTGCCGCACTCCAGCCTCGTTCGCGCCGTGTCGGGTGACCAGATCACGGGGAGTCTGCTTCGCTCTCGTATTTGAACGTTCGGACCGGCGAGAGGCTTTTCCGCGACGACGCCAACGAGGGGGTATGCGACGCCGGCGGCTCCTGGGGCTGGTGGCGGGGTCGGGTCTGGGCGCGCTCGCCGGCTGTGGGGGTGGCGGGGGTGCGACGACGACCCGGACGACGACGGCGTTCCCGCGTGATCCCGACGACCCGGGGGCGGACCTGCAGGCGAGCCGCGGCGTTCGGGTGGAGAACCGGTCGGGCGAGCGCCAGTACGTGACGGTGGCGGTGTCGCGGGACGGTGAGACGGTGTTCGGCGAGACGTTCGACGTGGCGGGCGAGGGGCTGGCGCGGACGGCGAGTCGGCAGGCGGTGGTGGCGCGGTCGGGAACCTACCGGGTGGTGGCGGAGGCGGTCCCGGAGAGCGACGGCGAGTTGCGGCGCGCCGCGTTCGACTGGCGCGTCGAGGGTGCGCTCGGCGACCTGACGGCGGTCGTCGAGGACGACGACTCCCCAAGCGACCGACGGGAGCGGGCGGACGGCGTGTCGTTCTGGCAGTCGGCGCGGTGTACGCCGGACTGCGCGCCGGTGTCGACGGGCGGCGAGGCGACCGCGATGCCGTTCGACCCACGCGACCGCGAGGGCGTGCCGCAGTACGTCGGCGCGGTGATGGTGGAGAATCCGTCGCGGGAGACGCGCGAGGTCGCGCTACGGGTGACACACGAGGGGGAGTCGGTCCTGGAGTACGGCTACGCGGTGCCGCCGCGGGTGCGCCTGCGCGTGCCGGCGGTGGCGTGGCCGGGCGCGTACACGGTCGAGGCGACGGCGGCGGGGGAGACGCGCTCGTACGACTGGGGCAACGCGGTGCTGTACACGGTGTCGGTGACGCTCGGCCCGGACGGCCCGACGTTCGGGTGCGGCGAGGTCGCGGGCCGCGTCATCCTCGTGAACGCGACCGACCGGGAGCGCGAGTTCGCGATGAGCGTCCTGCGGGACGGCGAGCGGCTGTGGACGGGGTCGGTCCGGGTGCCGGCGAACGACGACCGACAGGTGGCGACGGGCGTGACGGACATCGGCCGGTACGCGCTCCGCGTCGGCGTGGACGGCGAGTCGGTGGAGCGCGCGTGGGGGCCGTGCACGCCGGCGACGGTGACGCTCGCGGACGACGGGACGCTGCGACTGATCGGAGGGAAGCGAGCGGGTAGTTCGCCTGCCGTCACCGCCGGGCGAGCAGGTCGATCCGGGTGAGGGAGACGGCGACGAGGACGAGCGTGACGGCGACGAGCAGGAACACGACGGAGATGACGTTCACCTCGGGGGTGACGTTGTACCGGATCTGGTTCCAGATGTAGATGGGGAGCGTGGTGGTGCCGGAGTCCTTCACGAAGTAGGTGAACACGAACTCGTTGAAGGAGAGGGTGAAGGCGAGCAGACCGCCGGCGACGATGCCGGGGAACACGTTCGGCAGGGTGACCTGCCGGAACGTCTGGAGTTCGTCCGCGCCGAGGTCCATCGACGCCTCCTCCAGTCCGCTGTCGAACGTGAGGAAGGTCGGGAGGATGACGAGCGTGGCGAACGGGATGGTGCGGATGACGTGCGCGGCGACGATGCCAGGGTAGCCCTGCATGGGGA
>CAZYYH010000285.1:0-3189 GCA_964651725.1 uncultured Halobacteriales archaeon
CTCCTCGTCGCGCTCCTCGGCGTGCGCCGCGTAGTTCCGGCCGACGCAGACGATCTTCGACGGCTGCGACGGTGCGAGCACGTCGATCTCGTCGAGGTCGTACGTGCGGCCGCCGAACTCGACGCCGCCGTCGGTCCAGCTACCGTACCTGACGGCGCCTGCGGGGTCGCTGAATCGAACGCGCTTCATGACTCGACTCACGCCAGCCACGAGGAAAGTGGTTTCGAGTGTGGCAACCGCTACGACCCAGCCGCCGCTAATCGCCGAGTGCGGTCTCGGCCGTTCCGGCGGTCGACTCCTTCGGGACGGGCGGCCGCCAGGCCGCGAGCAGGCTGCCGACGACGAGGAACGCGCCGCCGAGCGCGGCGACGGCGGCGAGCGGCGAGAGAGCGTCCGCGACGACGCCGCTGCCGAGCGCGAACGGGACGCGCGCGACGGCGTACACCATCGAGACGGCGGAGAGCACCGTCGCCCGGCCGACCGACTCGACGTGGTCGTTGAGGTACTGGCCGGTGATCGGGCGGAGCACGGACCGGGCGGCCTTCAGGCCGAAGAACGCCGGGAAGGCGACCAGGGGGACGAAGGCGGGCACGACCAGCAGGACGGCGACGAGCGGCGGCACGACGAGCACCGCGCCGCGCACGCCAAGTGCCGCTTCGAGGTCGCTCGCGCGGTCGCTGGCGACCGCGGAGACGGCGGTGAACGCGGCGTAGAGCACGCCGAGCGACGCGGCCTCGGGGACGCCGAGCGACGACAGCAGCGTCGACGCCGAGGATTCGAGCGCGTCGACGGTGATCGGCTGGACGTACGCGTCGACGGTCGAGGCCGCGCCGAGGAACAGCGCCATGTACGCGACGAACGCCCGGAGCGGCGGGGAGGCGAGCCGCTCCCGGATCACCGGGAGCGCGTCCGCGACGGTGAGGTGGTCGTCGGAGGAGGCGTCATCGGCGTCGTCCGCGTCGTCGCCGTCCGCGGGCGTCTCGCGGTCGGCGTACCGGGCGGTCTTCGGCAGGGAGAGCACGACGACGAACGTCAGCACGCGCGTCACCAGCAGCGCGACGAACGGGTAGATGGGCTCGACGACGTAGAGGAGGCTGCCGGCGATCATCGTCGCGGCCATCACCCACTGGCCGATGGCGGCGGCGCGGCCGCGGACGTGGGTGTACCGGTCGGCGTCGAGGCGTTCGGCGAGGACGTCGTAAAGCCACGCGTCCGCGCTCCCGGAGACGAACGTCGTGCCGACGGAGAGGAGCGCGAAGCCGGCGGTGAAGCCGGGGAACCCCTCGGCGGCGAGGAAGAGGAGGGCCGAGGCGGTGAACAGCACCTGGGCGACGACGAGACTGTTGCGCCGACCGATGCGGTCGCCGACGTAGCCCGTCGGGAGTTCGCCGGCCACGACGATCACGGCCTGCACCGCCCCGATGACGCCGATCTCGGCGTAGCTCAGTCCGTGCGAGACCATGTAGAGGACGTAGATGGGGTAGATGAAGCCGGGGTTGCCGACGGCCCTGTAGAGGTAGAACTTCAGGACGACGGTGTGGTCGGCGGCTGAGTCGGCGTCGGTCATGGCATCACGCACTGTGGGCCGGGTCCCCGGCTATCGGGGCCTACGCGCGCCCCCGCAAAAGGTGTTATCTGAACTACATTATTGTAGCGTGGCTACCACAACCTCGTTTTTGTACTCGAAGCGGGAGGTTCCGCCGTAACCGGCCCCGCCGACGGCGGTTGCGAAGGACCGAACTTCGGACGACGCTCGCACTCGCTCCGCGCTCACCCGCCCGCGTCGGTGCCCGCGTACCCCTTCACGCGCTCCGGGTTCGGGAAGAACTTCTGCCAGTCGGCGTGCCGGAACGACCCGAGATACGTGCCGTCGAGGGTCTGGACGTGCGTGTAGATCTCGTCCTCGCGCTCGGCCGCGCGCACCAGCCCCGGCGCGTGCTGCAACTCGAACGTGCCCGCGACGAGTATGGCGGTACGCGAGTCCGGGTCGAGGAGTTCTGTCAGCACGAACGCGCGCCCCTCGAACTCGTTGCGGTACACCTGGTACTCCGGGAAGCCGCCGCGGTCGAACGCCGCCCGGAACCCCTCCGCGTCGTCGTCGCCGACGACGTGCACCAGCCCGAACCGGTCGGTGTCGCCCGCGTCCGGATGCTCGGGAGCGGTGTGGCCGGCGGCGATGGAGACGACGCGCCAGCCGTCGTCGCGGCGGTCGGCCGCGATGGCCTCCATCTCGGCGAGCGTCCGCTTCCACGCGTCGCGGTGGACGTCGGCGTGTGCGGCGGCGCGGTCGGCGTAGTCCGTGTCGTCGTCGCCTGCACGCGGCATACCTACCGGTTGCGTCGCTCGCCCGAAAGCGGTTGTTACCAGTTCCTCATCGCCGGTCGGCCTCGCCGGCCTCCTCGCTCCACAGGATCTCGCGGGTGAGCCGCTCGCCCTCCAGCGACGGGGTCTCGCCGCCGAGTTCCGACTCCCGGTAGCTGTCCGGCGACTCGTACGCCTCGTCGTGGCGGTGACACCGGCTCCCGCGGCCGGCGTCGCCGACCGGATATCGCGGCGGATACTCCTCGTCGCAGACGCTGTCGAACTGCTCGGCGAGATACGACCGGGCCTCGGCCTCGTCGCCCTCCGCGACCATCGACGCCGCCTCGTCGACGTGCCGTTCCACCTCGGACGGCAGGTCGACGCCGTCGAACACGTCACTGCGGATCTCGTCGATGTCGGAGAACCGGGTGTGGAAGCCGAGTCGCTCCCGGAGTCGCTCGCGGATGGAGCGGTCGGCGCGCGCCCGCGCCCGGAGCACGTCCCGGAACTCCTCGACCGCGCCCCACTGTTCGGCGTCGAGGTCGCGGTACCCCTCGGGCGTTATCTTCATCGGGCACCGCGTCGAGAACGGACAGCCCGACGGCGGATACCTGGGGCTGGGCGGCGTGCCGCGGAGCGTGATGCGGTCGATCCTCGCGGTCGGGTCCGGCGTCGGAATCGCCGAGAGCAGCGAGATGGTGTAGGGGTTCGCGGGGTCGTTGAAGATCTCCTCGGTCGGCCCGAGTTCCATGACGTTCCCGAGGTACATCACCGCCACGCGGTCGCAGATGTGCCGGACGACGCTGAGGTCGTGGGCGATGAACAGGTAGGTGAGCCCGAACTCGTCCTGGAGATCCTCCAGCAGGTTGAGGATGTTCGCCTGGACGC
>CAZYYH010000286.1:0-3188 GCA_964651725.1 uncultured Halobacteriales archaeon
CCGCGTCGAAGTCCACGCGCCAGACGCCCACCGGCTCCGGGATGCGGTTGAGGTGTGCGCCCGTCACGTACGACTCCGTGGCGAGCACGACCTCGTCGAGCAGCCCGAGGCTGGCGTCCTTCCGAAGCTGGGTTTCGAGGTCGCCGGGGTCGCCGAGGTCCGGCTTGTTCTCGATTCCCGTCAGCCGCCCGAACCAGCCGTCGGGGTACCGACCGACCTGCCGCACCACCTCGTCGCCGCCCTCGCGCTCGCGCTCGAAGAAGCCCGACTCCACCGCGCGCTCCGCGAGCCGGCGCGCCCGCTCCGGCGGCCCGTCGAAGGCGTCGGTCACCGACCGCCACCGCCCGACGCCCGCGTCGCTCTCGATGACGGCGTCCGGGATGGCGTGGGGCGTGAGCCGGGTCCGCGCGTCGAACGCCGGTCCCGGCTCCACCAGCACCACGTCCATCACCCGGTTCGCGGCGTGGACGCTCGCGCCGAGTTGGCGGGCGACGATCTCTCCACGTCCCTGTCGCTCAGCCCTCGCTTCGAGATGCGCGCACAGCCGGAGTTCGAACGCGAACTCTCGCACGAACGTCGATGTGTGCCTAGTGGGGAAAAGTGTCGCGGGAGGATGTGACTTCTCACCGGTTTGCCTCCACTGCCGACCGCTGCTGGCGGCTCGAAAGCCCCTGGTCGCTTTCATTCCCGCCCGGAGCGGTTGGCCGGTCGGCAGACTCGAACGCCGGACGCCGCCCCTGTCGAGGCCTGCTGACCAGTCCACGCCCTTTCGGGGCCGTTCTCGTCGGAGCCCCTCCTGCTCCGAGTTCCCGGTCCAAAAATTTAGTGCGTCGCGATGATCGCGGCGGACCCACCACCCACCACGGTCGGGAGCCAGTAGACGGCGGCGCGGTGGATGAGGACGGCTGCGCCGACGACGCTCGCGCTGACGGGGGCGATAGTGACGAGGAGCGCGACGAGGATGGCGTCGACGCCGCCGAGGCCTCCGGGGAGCGGGGTGATGGACGCGAGGCCGCCGACGGGGACCGCGACGAGCACGGCGGCGTACGGCACGGTGAACCCGAGCGCGTACAGCGACAGCCACAGCGACACGGTGAGCAGCACCCAGCCGAGGGCGGCGAACCCGAGGGTGAGCGCGAGGCCGCGGCGGTCGGTGGCGACGCGCTCGATGGCGTGGAAGAACCCCTCGATGCGCTCGGTGACGCTCTCCTCGGTCGGCGGGTCGACGCGCGGCAGCACGTCGACGACGCGCCGGACGGCGGGAGTGACGACGGAGACGACCCTGGTTTCGAGCTCGTACCGGTGCTTCCAGCCGAAGTAGGCGGCGACCGGGACGGCGAGCGCGAGGCCGCCGACGGCGACGCCGACGAGTTCGAGCCGGCGGCCGAACGTGATGGTGGCGGCGTAGTAGGTGAGGCCGACGAGACCGAGGCCGAGCGACGGGACGAAGTGGAGCGCGTCGACGCTGGCGATGGCGGCGAAGCCGGTCTCGTACTCGCGCTCGGTGGCGTTCGAGATGAACCACGCGGACAGCGGTTCGCCGCCCGCCTGCCCGAACGGTGTGACGTTGTTGGCGAACACGGACGCCGCGAACACGGCGACGGCTTCGGCGACGCCGACGGGCGCGTCGAGCACGCCGAGGACGGTGCGAAGCGACAGCGCCCACGACGTCAGCCAGAGGGCGGCGACGCCGAGGATGGCGGCGAGTATCCCGGGTCGCGCGCTCCGGAGCGCGGAGACCACGTCGCCGACCCCGATGACGGAGAGGAGCGCGCCGACGACCGCCAGCGAGCCGACGAACCCGGCGGCGATCGTCGAGGGCTGGATGTCAGCGTCCACGGTCGCGTGTGACGGCGTCCAGGCGGATGAACCCACTGCCAAACGACGTCAGCGCTTCGAGAGGACGAGCGCGTACCAGCCGACGGGGTGGTCGTCGGGCCGGGGAACCTCGGCGACTCGCCAAGGAGTGCCGGTCACCATCTCGCGCATCCGGTCGGGGCTGGCGTGGAGCGTCGACAGCCGGTCGCGTTCGCCTCGGTACGCCACACCGAACTCCCGGCGGCCGAACCCGGGGTCGGGGTGGTCGCGGTAGCCGAACAGGTCGGGTGCGCCGGGGTGGGTCGGGTCGAACTGGTCCACGACCGCGAGGCCGTCGTCGCCGGTGAGCCGCGCGAACTCCCGGAGCGCGGCACGCTGCGCGTCCGGCGAGTCGGCGGCCGCCACCTGCGTCCCGAGCACCAGCACCGAGTCCACCGTAGCGTCGGCGAGCGGTGGCGCGCGGAGGTCGGCGACGACCGCGCGCTCGACGCCCCGGTCGCGCGCGACGGCGACCGCGCCCGGGCTCGCGTCCGCGCCGACGACCTCGCGCCCACGGTCCCGGAGGTAGAGCGCGTGCCGGCCCGCCCCGCAGCCGAGGTCCGCGACGCGTCCCCGGCACCGCTCCACGAGGTCGCGTTCGAAGTCGCTGCGCTCCGTCGGCGGGTCGAAGTACCGCTCGACGCGCGCGTCCTCGGCCTCGTCGCTCCCTGGTCGCCAGTAGACGGGGGTCTCCACGAGGTCGCCGCGGTGGCGGTCGCGGAGCGCCGCGCCGAACGCGTCGGCCATGCGTGGGTGTGGCGTCGGGCGCGAGAAAAATCCCCTGTGAGAACGGTTCGCCAGGGTTGCCGACCGGGAGCCACTCCCACCGTCGCCGACGCGGGCGGGCGTCACTCCGACCGGACGACGTTCCAGCACGCGCGCAGCCCGACCGAGACCGCGAGCCCGCCGAGCGCGACGAGCAGGACGGCGGACACGTATCCGCCGACCGGCTGGCACTGGAACGGGAAGCCGCCGGGGCGGTACAGGCACGCCTCCGAGACCGGGGCGACCAGCAGGAGCACGAGGCCACAACCGGCGATAGCCATCCCTCTCAGGAGGCGGGTCGCCGCCCGCTCACGTCTCGCCATCTCCTCCCACCGGGAGCGCACGGCCTCCCGCTCCCAGTCGGTTCCGCGCTCCATACGATGGGTGGTATGTGATACCAACACAAACAGTTTACGGGGTTTCGGCGGCGGCGAGCGCGACCGTCGTCCTCGGCGCTCGGAGCGGTGATCGGCGACGACCCTCGGCTCAGGCCAGCGCCACGTCGAGGTACAGCATGACGAGCAGGCCGGCCATCGTGCCCATCGTCGCCACGCGCTCGTTGCCGT
>CAZYYH010000287.1:0-3186 GCA_964651725.1 uncultured Halobacteriales archaeon
TACCTGCTCGTCGGCACCGAGCGCGGCGTCGTCCACGGCCTCGAACTCACCGAGGTCGGCGAGCGCCGCGACGAGCCGCGGGAAGCGTGGCGCGCGGACGTGTTCGGCCGCGTCCACCGTCCCATCGCGGCACCGCGGACGGTCGGCGCGTGCCACGTCGCCACCTGGGGCGGCGACGTGTACGCGTTCGACCGGGAGGACGGCACCGAGATCTGGCGGGAGTCCGTTCCCGGGCGCGTCAACACCGCACCTGCCGCCATCGAGGACCGCGTCTACGTCGGTTGCAGCGACGGGCGCATCCACGCCCTCGACGGGTTCCACGGCGGCGCGCCCGCGTGGCGCAGCGAGACCGGCGGCCGCGTCCGGCCGTGGCTCGCGGTCTTCGATCACACCGTCTTCGGCGTGGACGAGAGCCGCGTCGTCGCGCTCGAACTCCACTCGGGCGAGGAGCGCTGGAGCGTCGACCTCGGCGCGAACGTCGGGTCCGCGCCCAGCGTCGCCGGCGACACCCTCTACGTCAGTGACTACGAGGGCACGGTCCACGCGCTCGACGCCTACGGCGGGTTCGGCGTCGGCCCGCTGGACCTCGGCGTGCGGCGGTGGACGTACGACGTGGGCCAGCCCATCGAGCACGGCATAGTCGTCGCCGACGGCGCGTGCTACCTCGTCACCGAGGGCCGCGACGGTCCCTCCGCGCTGTACGCGATAGCCGGCGAGTGACCTTCGGCGAAGGTGACCGGCACGTTCCACGCCTGGCGGAATCATCGAGGGCGAGGCCGCGAGCGACCGAAGGGAGCGAGCGGCCGAGGGCTTGGTTGGCTACGGGTAGTTCTGCAGGTAGTCCTCCACGATCTCGACGCCGGAACTCGCGCCGATGCGCTCGGCTCCCGCGTCGAGCATCGCCTTCGCGTCCTCGTAGTCGCTGACGCCGCCGGAAGCCTTGACGGGCAGGTACTCGCTCATCAGCTCCACGTCGGACACGGTCGCGCCGCCGTCGGCGAATCCCGTGGAGGTCTTCACGAAGTCGGCGTCCGCCTGCTCCGCCGCCTCGCACGCGGCGTGCTTCTCGTCCTCGGAGAGCAGCGCCGTCTCGATGATGACCTTCACCGGGACGGGTGCGGCGTCGACGACTGCGGCGACGTCCTCGCGCACGCGGTCGTGCTCGCCGGCCCGTAGTCGGCCGACGTTGATCACCGCGTCGAGTTCGTCCGCGCCGTCCTCGCACGCGGCGACGGCCTCGTCGCGCTTCGCGTCCGTGGCGTGCTGGCCGTGCGGGAACCCGACGACGGTGGCGAGCGTCACCTCGGGCGCGTAGTCGGCGGCCTCCGCGACGTAGCACGGCGGGATGCACGCGTTCATCCCGTACTCCGCGGCCTCGTCGAGGACGCGGCGCACGTCCGCGAACGTCGTCTCCGGGCCGAGCACGGTGTGGTCGATGGCGGCGGCGAGCGTCTCGGCGTCCATGCAGGACTCCACGGCCGACGCCGGTAAAAAGCCGGGCGGTCCCGTGCTGGCCCTCTCCGGCCGTCGACGGACGCGGCCGGTCGAACGAGTTCCAGTAATCGGTCTGCCGGACGCTCCACCCTCTTGTCGGCACTGGCGTCCCGTCGCCCTGGGCCTCGTCTCGCGCAATAAACGGGAATCGAGTCCCCACCCTTCGCGGGCGTAGCCGCCGCCCGTCCACCCCCATGTTCGGACGGCGGCACCCCACCTGGCAGGGACGCGTTGCCGGGCGGCGGTCCGCCACCCGACGTGCGCCCACTGTGCTCCCCCACACGTGGTGCGCAGTTCACGGTTGGCCGGACACACGTGTATGGATTCTCCCTAGATGCCTAGGGTCGGCCGTCGCGGCGTTTTTCCCCGCCGCGCCCCAACCGGTAGTATGACCTCGTCCGTCCACGACGACGTGGAGTCCGTCGCGCGCGACATCGCCTCGATGGAGATCCGGGGCGCGGCCACCATCGCGCGCGCCGCCGCGAACGCGCTCCGCACCCAGGCCGTCGAGAGCGACGCCGGCGACCCGGACGCATTCCGCGCGGAGATGCGGGCGGCGGCCCGCCGGCTCCACGACACCCGGCCGACCGCCGTCAGCCTCCCGAACGCCCTCCGGTACGTCCTCGGCGGTATGGACGGCCGGTCCGTCGCCGCGCTCCGCGACGCCACCGTCGAGACCGCGGACGAGTTCGTCGGCCGGCTCGACCGCGCCCAGGACGAACTCGGCCGCGTCGGCGCGAACCGGCTCCGCGACGGCGACGGCGTCATGCTCCACTGCCACTCCACCGACGCGCTCGCCTGCGTCGAGGCCGCCGTCGACGCCGGCAAGGACCTCTCTGCCGTCGTCAAGGAGACCCGGCCCCGCAACCAGGGCCACATCACCGCCGAGCGCCTCCGCGAACTCGGCGTCCCCGTCACCCTCATCGTCGACAACGCCGCCCGGCGCTACCTCGACCGCGTCGACCACGTGCTCGTCGGAGCCGACAGCATCGCCGCCGACGGCTCCGTCATCAACAAGGTCGGCACCTCAGGCCTCGCCGTCAACGCCCGCGACCGCGGCGTCCCCATCGTGGTCGCCGCCCAGACCATCAAGCTCCACCCCGACACCCTCACCGGCCACACCGTCGAGATCGAGATGCGCGACGAAAGCGAGATCGTCGACCCCGACACCCGCGACCGCATCGGCGACATCGCCGTCGAGAACCCCGCGTTCGACGTGACCCCGCCCCGGTACGTCGACGCCATCGTCACCGAGCGCGGCCAGTTCCCGCCAGAGAGCATCGTCTGGTTGATGCGTGAGTTGTACGGTGAGGCCACCGACGAACCCTGGGAAAAGCCTGGGACGTGAATCGGTCGATTGGCTTCTCCACTGCCGTTTCTTCCGATCGACCAACCCGTAGAGAGTCGAGCCGAACGAGACAAACCTCGTCGTGCAGGTGGTCGGACGGCGGTGGAACACCGAACCGGCCGGAACGGAGGTGTGAACACACCTTACGCGCGCTGGGAGCCGGAAGCTTTTCACGCCGTCCGGTCACCCGTTGAGCCATGACGCTGGCGTCGGGGTACGAGGTGCCGCCGCTGCCGTATCTGGTCGTCCTGATTGCGGCGGTCGCGCTGGTGGTGGCGGGGCTGCGCGAGGACGAGCCGCGGGTGGACGACCGGACGGTGCTGGCGCTGTCGCCGTGGATGGTG
>CAZYYH010000288.1:0-3186 GCA_964651725.1 uncultured Halobacteriales archaeon
AACTGGTGTTCACGACCGCGTACACCGGGTACGAGGAGAGCCTGACCGACCCCTCATACGAGGCGCAGGTCCTCACCTTCGCGTACCCCCTCATCGGGAACTACGGCGTCCGAGGGGCGCGATTCGAGTCCGACGCCGTTCACCCGTCGGCCGTCGTCGCGCGCGAACTCACCGACGACGTGGCCGACTGGCTCGCCGACGAGAGCGTCCCCGCCGTCGACCACGTCGACACGCGCGACCTCGTGCTCGACGTCCGTGACGGCGGCGCGATGAAGGTCGGCGTCGCCGCCGGACCCGACGCCACCCCAGAGGCTGCCCGCGCCCAACTCGCGGAGTGCCCGCACATGAGTGACCGCACGGACATCGGTGCGGCCGTCAGCGTTCCCCGGCGCGAACTCCACCGGGGCGACGGCACCGGCCCCACCACCGCGCTCGTCGACTGCGGCGCGAAGCGGAGCATCGTCGACTCGCTCCTCGCGCGGGGCTCCGACGTGCACGTCCTGCCCTACGACGCCACACCCGGCGACGTCGCCGCCGTCGACCCCGACCTCCTCTTCGTCTCGAACGGCCCCGGCGACCCCGCGAACTTCGACGCCGCGCAGCGCCTCGTGGAGCACTACGCGGGCGAGCTACCCATCGCCGGCATCTGCCTCGGCCAGCAGATCGTCGCGCGCGCCCTCGGCGGCACCACCGAGAAGATGCCGTTCGGTCACCGCGGCGTCAACCAGCCCGTCCGCGACGAGGAGTCCGGACGGGTCGTCATGACCACGCAGAACCACGGCTACACCGTCGCCGACCCCGGCCGCCTCGACGTCACCCAGGTCAACGTCAACGACGACACCGCCGAGGGTCTCGCCGACTCCGACCTCGACGTTCTCACCCGGCAGTACCACCCAGAGGCGAATCCCGGCCCGCACGACACCCTCGGCTTCTTCGACGACGTGCTGGCGATGGCCGCGCCACGACGCAGAGCCGTCGCCTGCGACTGACGCCCGAACGCGGTTCTACTGTCCTCCCTCGAACTCCGCCGCTACGTCCTCGACCGCGTCGATCGGCACGTCGTGCTCGTCGGCGATGGTCTCGGCGCGCGCCGCCGACAGCGTCCCGCGTCCCGGCTCCGCGCGGTCGGCGGTCGGCTCCAGCGTCTCGTCGCTGACCCGGAGGTTCACCGCGTCCCACCGGCTGTAGTGGCCCATCGCGTCGAAGTACGCCTTCGTCGCACGGCGCTCGTCGCGGCTGAACTCGGCGGTGAGCAGCGTCTCCTCGCCGACGGCGGGACCGGCCTTCACGACTCCGGCGGGGTTCACGAGCATGCTGCCGCCCGCCGCAACGTTGAAACCGAGTTCGTCCTCCGTGAAGCCCTCCGGCGCGCCCTCGCTCACGTACGCCGAGCAGGAGACGACGAACGACTGCGTCTCGAACGCGTACTCGCGGACGGCCGGGTAGATGTCGCAGGTGTCGCGTGCGTCCGCGGACTCCGCCCGCGTCTTGTCGCCGGGATGGCCGTGCTGTTCCCAGAACCCCGGCCACACCGCCGCGTGTATCTCCTCGCCCATCGCGGTGAGCGCCGCCTTCGACAGCGTCATGTGGTTCTCGTAGCAGACGAGGCCGCCGAGTCGCCCGAGGTCGGTGTCGTACGTCCGCAGGCTCGACGGGTCGCCGCGACCCCACACCGCGCGCTCCTGGTGCGTCGGCATCAGCTTCCGGTGGCGGCCCACCAGCTCGCCGGACCGGTCGAAGAAGAACAGGGAGTTGTACAGCGTCTCCGACCCCGTACGGTCGCTCAGCTCGTTCGTGCCGAGCACCACGTTCACGTCGGCTTCCCGGATGGCGTCCCCGAGCACGTCCATCGCGTCGTCCCCCACGTGGAGGCTGTTGCGCTGGAGTTCCACCATCAGCTCCGTCCACCGAGGGATGGACGTAGCGCCCCGCCAGTACGGGTAGCCAGGGAAGTACGTCTCCGGGAACACCACCAGGTCGGCGTCCGCGTCCCCTGCCCGCTCGATCCACTCGCACGTCCGGTCGAGCGTCGCCGCCTTGTCGTGGAACACCGGCTCGACCTGCGCCGCCGCGAGCGTGAACTCCTCGGCTGGCCCGTCCGCTGCTGTCATGGACTACGGTGAGGTGGCAGCAGGCAAAAGCGTTGGCTCGGAGGGACCGGAGCGCGACGCGTTCCACCGGGTCCACGCCGGTTCACGCCGACAGCCGGATGCCGGCGGCCGCCGCGTCGTCCGCCGCCTTCACGATGGCCGCCTCCAGCGTCGCCGGCTCCACCGACGTGCGCGGCGAGTGCGACAGCACCACGTGCGCGAGTTCGACCGGCAGCCCGGCCGCTACGACGGCGTGTACGCCGTAGTAGGGGTGGCCCAGAAGGTCGTATATACGCGTCCTCTCGTCGCCGTCGAACTCGTAGCACTTGCTCACATCGTGGACGAGCGCGCCCGCGACCACGAGGTCCACGTCGACCTCGAACCGGTCGGCGAGCGCGTCGGCCAGCGCGACCGCACCCCGCGTCACGTCGCGGACGTGCGCGACGCCCGACTCAGAGATCCCCAAGCGCTTCTCCTCCTCCGGCGGCAACCACGGCAGATCGTCAGGATCGGCCACGCCGCTCTCGGCGAGCGCCGCCTCCCACGCGTCGAGCACGCCCTCGCGCAGGTCGTCGTCCGCTATCTCCGCTACCTCGGGGAGCGCCGCACGCACGTCCGCACGGGTCGGTGTCATGCCGAACGGTCACTCGCGCCCGGCGAAAGTCTTCCCGCTACCGCGACGACAGGTAGTACCGCCACGCGACGAACGCCGCGAGCGCGAACGCGCCGCCCGCGAGGAAGACGAGCCCGGGGTCGACGGTGTTCGCCGCGGCCTCCGCGCCCCTGAACATCGTGTCCGCCGTCGCGTTCGTGCCCTCCGACGCGCTCTCCATCGCCCCGTCCCCGCTCGTCATCGCGACCCGGGGTTCGGACCGGTCCTGCCGCGCGAGCCAGCGCTGCACGCCGACGCTGGCGAGCCCGAGCGCGGCGACGGGCGCGAGCAGGCGCTTCAGCGCGCGCTCCACGCGCGTCCGCCACGACTCGCCGCCCGCCACCAGCACCAGGCCGCCCGCCGGCCGCCCCCACACCACCATCTCGTTGCCCTTCTCCGAGTACCACGTGTCCACCTGCTCCACCAGCCCCGCGTCCGCGAGGT
>CAZYYH010000289.1:0-3177 GCA_964651725.1 uncultured Halobacteriales archaeon
GCGACGAACGCGTCGCCCCCGTTGTTCCCGCGGCCCGCGACGACCGCGACCGACGCGCCCGCGTCCGCGACCGTCCGCACCTCCCGCGCGACCGCGTTCCCGCTCGACTCCATCAGTTGCTTGCGGGGGACGCCGAGCGCCTCGGCGTTCCGGTCCACCGCCGCCATGCGCTCCGAACCGATCATGCCCGTCGCTTGGCGGCCGACCGCGTTAAAGGCTATCACGTGCGCCGGAGGACGGTGGTCGGAGTACGGCTCCGCATCGGAGCAGGTGACGACGGCCGGCTCGAACGACGCCGGGGCCAACCTGGCCGAGAGTATATAACCAACTTGAAGATTACAAAGTATTACAAAGACTTACAAAATAGTACACTTATAAAGGGACGAGGAGTACGTCGAGCACTTCGACCGCGTCGAGTCGCACGCGAGCTGGCGGATGCTCCGGAGTCTCGACCGCGACGCGCTCCCGCTCCCCGACGGCCCCGCGACCGACCCGCCCCAGTGCGTGCCGGAACGGTATCAGGGCCCCGACCTCGTGGACGCCTACGGACGTACTACGCCACCGAGAAGTCGTGGGCGGAGTGGAACCACTCGCCTGTGCCCGACTGGCTCGACGACTACCGGCTCGACGCTACCGCCTGACGCGGAAGCCGTCCTCGCCCTCGGGTGACTCGTACTCCACCGACACGTCCTCGACGCTGGCGGCGGGACTGCCCTCGTGGCACCACGCCACCATCGCCTCGACCGCGTCCCGTGGCCCCTCGAACACCGCCTCGACGCGGCCGTCGTCGAGGTTCCGCACCCAGCCGTCCACGCCCGCGTCGCGGGCCTGCTCGCGGGTGTTCGCGCGGAAGTAGACGCCCTGGACGCGCCCGGAGACGAACGCGTGCGCTCGCGTGCGGTCGTCGCTCATACCCCGAGGTGTGCGCGCCAGCCACTAAACTCCAACCGGGGCTGGTTTAGCCGCTCGGTCTCAACTACCCGCGTGAGCGTCGTAGCCGAGTTCACCGTTTCCCCCGAGTCGTTCGCGCTCTCCCGCACGCTCGACGCGGTGCCCGACCTCGCCGTCGAGAGCGACCGCCTCGCTAGTCACAGCCGCGAGTGGGTGCTGCCGCTCCTCTGGGTGCGCGCCGAGGACTCCAGTGCCGTCCAGTCCGCGATGGACGCCGACCCGTCCATCGCCGAACACGAAGCCCTCCACGAGATCGACGGCGAGACGCTGTACCGGATCGTGTGGAGCGAGCGCGTCAGACGGCTCGTCGACGCCCTGACCGACCGCGCGGGCGTCGTGCTCGCCGCGACCGCCGACGCCGACGCGTGGCAGCTCTCGTTCCGGTTCGTCGACCACGACGCGCTCGCCGCGTTCCAGGCGGAACTCCGCGAGCGCGACGCGGACTTCGCACTCGAACGCGTCGTCACCCCGAGCGAGCCGCGACAGCGCGAGTACGGCCTCACTCAAGAGCAGTACGAGACGCTCGCGCTCGCCGTCGACGCCGGCTACTACGACGTCCCGCGCTCCGCGAGCACCGCCGACCTCGCCGACGATCTCGGCGTCTCGCGGAACGCGGTCTCGGAGCGTCTCCGCCGCGCCACGGCCGCGCTCGTCACGTCGACGCTCGGCGGCCCTGGCGAACACTTATAAATGGCTGTACATGTGAACGTCATCTTCAGCCCGCCTCGGCCCGTCGTTGCCGTATGAGCGAGCCTCCGCTGGAGTCTCCCCACGCAGCCCGACCCGCCGACGCTCGAACCGACGCGGACGACGCGCGTTCGGTGTCGGTGCGGCTGACCGAGTCCGCGACGTGCAGCGACCCGACGATCACCGCGCTGTACGAGGTGGACGCCACCATCGAGTTCCGGTCGGTCGCCGCCGCCTTCGCGTTCGAGGAGCGTCTCAACCGGGACGTCGACGACCAGGAGTACCTCCTCACGCCCGACCACCGGTCCGACGCCACGTTCTTCCTCCGGTGTCAGCTCGTCGACCGGTGACTGCCCTCACCCGAGTGTCCGGAGGTGGTGGAACACGTACGTCTGCGCGTACCCCGCGTGGTCGCCGCCGAACCGCTCGCGGAGCGCGCGCGACGTCGCCGCGTAGGACTCCCGGTCGCAGTCCGGGTAGTGGCGCTCGATGGCCGTCCGGATCCACGTGTCGAGCGGCACGGCTTCGAGATAGTCGAGTGAGAACAGCAACACGCAGTCCGCCACCTTGTCGCCGACGCCGACGAACGCCGTCATCGCCGCCCGGGCGTCCTCGTACGGCAGTCCCGCGACGGCCGCCCGCGTCACCTCGCCCGACGCCACGAGTTCGGCGGTGTCGCGGACGTACGGCGCGCGGTAGCCGAGGCCGAGGTCACGGAGTTCCGCCTCCGTCGCTTCGGCCAGGCGCTCGGGCGTCGGGTAGTCGTAGAACCTGCGGCCGTCGAACTCGACCGGCTCGCCGAACGCCTCGCGGAGCGACTCCTGCATCCGGAAGATGCGCGCCACCCGCATCTGCGCCGAGCAGATGAAGGAGACGAGACACGGGAAGAACGGGTCGCGAACGATCCGCATCCCCCGGAAGTCCGCGTACGCCTCGTCGAACACCGGGTCGGCGGGCAGCGACGACGCGACGGCATCGAGGTCGTCGTCCAGCCGCAGGCGGCGGCGAAGCAGGGAGTCGGCGTCCGTCGTCGCCGCCCACTCCAGTCGGCCGTCGACCTGGCGCACCCGGACCGCCTCGCCGTCGGCCACCGTCTCGTACCACGCCGACCCGCCGTAGGGCCGGCGCTCCTCGTACGTTCGGCCGTCCGCACGCCGCCACAGGAACGTCTGCCCGCTCTCCAGCGTCGACTGGAGGTCGAAGGCTCCGTCGAGGTCGATGACGCCCGTCTCCATCGCCGCCCGGTTCGTCGCGCGCGCGGAGAAGGCTGTCGATGCCGAGCCAACTTTCTTTTACCAGTAGTCCTAAGTGACGGGCGAGTATGGACTGCAGAGTTGTCGTCGAAGCCGCGGTACCGGTGTACGACGTCGAGGCGACCGACGAGGCCGTCCGCATCGCCATCTCGAAGACGGGCGAGATGCTCAACCCCGACCTCAACTACGTCGAGATAAACATGGGGGAGCGGTCCTGCCCCCACTGCGGGGAGGAACTCGACACCGCGTTCATCGCCGCCGACGAGAGCCTCGTCGCGCTCGAACT
>CAZYYH010000290.1:0-3152 GCA_964651725.1 uncultured Halobacteriales archaeon
TCGGCAAGCAGGGCGACGGTATCGCCCGCGTCGAACGCGGCTACGTCATCATCGTCCCCGGCGCGGAAGTCGGCGAACGCGTCAAGATCGAGGTGTCGCAGGTCAAGTCGAACTTCGCCGTCGGCGAGATCATCGAGGAGACGTTCTAGGCGCGATAACTCGGTTTTTCGGTGCTGTTTCGGTCGGGTGCGTAGACTCGGCCACTGGTTAGACTGCTGCCGCGGCTGCTGTTCGCTGAAAGCCCTGGTCGTCTCGACTCGCGCGGCTCGCTGCGGTCCTCAGGCGCTCGCTTCGCTCGCGCCCTGCGGTCCTTGCGTCGCCGGGCTTCGCCGAGACGGCCAGCCCCTTTCATTCCCGCCCCACCGGTTGGTCGGCCGGCAGAGTAGCGCCGGCGTATCGACCACCACGTCACGTGCTGGTTGACCAGCCGGCAGGAAGCGTGGTCCGCGCGCTGCTCGCGGCTTCACCGCTCGCGGGCGCGGACCGCGGGGAGGAGTGGGGCACGTCGGCGCGCGTGCCGAAGGCCGCGCGCCCTGCGGGCCTGGCGGAAATCGAAAGGGCGAGCGCGCTTCGGGAAGGCGGACGACGTAAGCACCGCAGCCGACCGAGCGAAGCGAGTGAGGCGAGGAGCGCAACGAGTCCCCGACCGAAGCGCGCGAGGGCTTTCGGGGACGGTAGCAGCAGTCCAACCACCACGAACAACCGCAGAAACACCGACCCGAGAAACACCACCAGCAACTCCACCTAGCCACCATCTCCGCCGAAGCCCGCGCGTTTAAGCCCCGGGGACCACTACTATCGTCTAAGATGCCACCGACGGAGGAGTTCGCGTGTGAGAACGAGGACTGCGAACTGGACATGTTCGAGAACCACTACACGTACGACCTCCCGGACGAGTTCGGGACGGACGACGTTTCGTGTCCGTACTGCGGGGGGACGGAGACGCTGAGGAAGATCGAAGTATGAGGGGGCGTGGGACGCGGATGCTGGAACTGGGGAAGTCGATGGGGTCCGCGGTGCTGAAGCGCGTGGGCCGGGTTGCGTCGCGGCTGCAGGAGGAGTCGCCGCTGGCGGTGGACGTGCTGGAGAGCGCCGAGGAGTACCTGGTGGTGTTCGACGCGCCGGGCGCGGCGGCGAGCGACGTGCAAGTACGATACCGCGACGACGCGGTGCTGGTACGGGTGGACCGGTTCCGCGAGTTCCGCGACGGGTTCGAGATGCGGTTCCCGGGGCGCGGGCTGACGCTGGACGGGCGCGCGTCGCTGCCGGAGGACGCGGTGGTGGAGCCCGAGCGCGGCCGTGCGCGGCTGAACGACGACGGGACGCTGTACGTGTTCCTGCCGAAGGCGGAGGGTGCGGAGACGGCGGACGAGGCGACGGCGTCCGTCGAGGTAGACGAGGCGGTGGAGTCCGCGCCGCAGGCCGACGAGTAGCTACAGCGCCATCCCTTCGACGATCTCGAACTCCTCGTCGCCGTCGAAGCGCCCGGGCTCGAAGCCCGGAATCCCATCCCCACCGAGCACCTGCTCTGCGAGCGCCTCGCCGACGGCAGGGGAGCGCATGAAGCCGTGGCCCTGCCAGCCGGTGGCGACGTAGAGGTCGTCGCGGAGTTCGCCGACGAGCGGGCGGCCGTCGGGCGTGGCGGTGCAGAGACCGGCCCAGGCGCGGTCGACGGCGGGGTCGAACTCGACGAGGCGGTCGGCGAGCCGGGACTCCATCTCGGCGACGAACCAGTCGTCGCCAGCAGGGTCGTAGCTGTCGGGGTCGGCCTCGACGGGTTCGGTCCCGTCGCCTGCGAGGACGCCGTCGGGGTGTGGGCGGAGGTAGTAGCCGTCGGTGGCGTCGTACACCATCGGGACGGCGGGGCCGGGGGTGACGAGCGCCTGGACGCGGTAGGGCTTGACCGGGACGGGGACGCCGGCGTCTCCGAGCAACCCGGGCGTGTGCGCGCCGGCGGCGACGACGACGGCGTCGAACTCGCGGTCCGCAACCTGGGGCGGGTCGGCGCGGACGGCGACCGCCTCCCCCTCGCGCACGGTGGCCCCTTCGTCGCGCGCCATCGCGGCGAGGAGGCGTGCGTAGCTGCCGGGGTCGGTGCAGCCGGCGTCGCGGGCGACGGCGGCGACGACGGCGTCGTCCCAGTCCACGGCGGGGAAGCGGTCGCGGAGGTCGCCGGGGTCGGCGAGCGCGACGTCGCGGTCATGGGCCTGCATGCGCTCGACGCCCTCCCGGACGGCGTCGGCCTTCCGGCCCTCCTCGGTGGCGAGCCAGACGTACTCGGTCCCGTGGAACCGGAACTGGGCCCGGCCGGAGAGCGCGCGGAACCGGTCGATGGCGCGGTCGCCGAGGCGGGCGTTCGCGGCGTCGGTGAACGCGTCGTAGCAGACGCCGGCGGCGCGACCCGTCGAACCCGACCCGATCTCGTCGGCCTCGAACAGCGTGACTGCCGCGCCGCGGGCGGCGAGGTCGTGCGCGACGGTCGCGCCGACCGCGCCGCCGCCGACGACGGCGACGGCGACGGTCATCGGTGCGGCTCCGGCAGGAGGTCCGGAAACTCCCGGTCGGCGAGCCACGACACCAGCGCGTCGAGGTCGGCGGCGGCGGCGTCGAAGAGTTCCGCGCCGATCTCCGGCGAGCCGCGCGTCGGCTCGCCGACCGCGCCGCTCTCCGAGAAGTCGGCGGTGTCGAAGCCGACCGCCGCGCCGTGGACCTGCTCGCCCCAGCCGTCGCTCGCGCCCGCCTCCGCGTCGGCGAGCGCGTCCTCGCGCACGAGGTCGGGCGCGACGTGCATCACGATGCTCGTCTCGACCGCGTCGGCGTGCCCGAGGGAGGTGTCGAGGAGGTCGTCGATGTGGTCCTCGACGTTGCTCCACCAGTTCCAGGGCGCGGCGAACGCGGCCTCCTGCTCGCGGAGGTCGCGCGCGGCGCGCTGGAGCGCGCTGGCGTTGCCGCCGTGGCCGTTCACGACGACGGCCTTCCGGACGCCGTGGCTCGCCATCGACGCGACGGTGTCCGCGACGTAGTCGGCGAACGTGTCGGGGTCGGTCCAGCACGTACCGTGGAACTGGCGGTGGTGGCTGGAGACGCCCACGGGAACCGTCGGCAGGACGACGGCGTCGTCGCGGTCGACGGAGCGCGCGAACGCCTCGGCG
>CAZYYH010000291.1:0-3151 GCA_964651725.1 uncultured Halobacteriales archaeon
TCAGCGTGTCCCGCGCGAGCAGCAGCGTCAGCTCCCGCGTCGGCGGCGTCCAGTGGATCGGCGGCCGGCGGTCGCCCGAGAGCAGCGAGGGGATCGACCCGACGTGGTCGAGGTGGCCGTGCGACGCCACCACCGCGTCCGGCTCCACGTCGCCCACCGGGAACCGCGGCGGGTTCCCCGTCAGCGTGCCGTAGTCCAGGAGGAGGGAGTCGTTCACGAGCACGGCGCTCCGGCCGACCTCGCGTGCGCCGCCGAGGAACCGGAGGTCCATCGTCCCGGGCTACCCGCTCCGGCCCCTTTCCTGCGTCGGTTCGGTCTCGCCGCGTCTCGGGGGATTCAAGTCGAGCGGACCCGTCGCCGCCGCCACGTGGATTCCGAGGATAGCGCGTTCGACAGGGTGCGCGAACCGGTCGAGCGCCCGCTGTGGCGGCTGTTCCGCGAGTACGGGCTAGCGCGCGCGGAGTGGCTGACGGTCGGGCTGGCGGCGAACCTGGTGTCGCAGGCGGCGTCGCTGGTGCCGCCGGTCGTCCTCGGGAGCGCCATCGACGCGGTGTTCTCGGAGTCGAGCGCGGCGTACACGCTCCCGTTCGTGCCGGCGTCGTGGCTACCGACGGACGCCGAGGCCCAGTTCTGGTTCTCGGTGGCGCTCATCGTCGGGGCGTTCGTGGCGCGGGCGGTGTTCGGATGGGTGTACGGCGTCGCGGCGAACGAGTTCGCGCACGACGTGATGCACGACGTGCGCACGGACAGCTTCGAGGCCGTCACCGAACTCGACATGGCGTTCTTCGACGACAAGCGCACGGGCGAGGTGATGTCGGTGCTGAACAACGACGCGAGCAACCTGGAGACGTTCCTCGACGACGCGCTGATGAACTCGCTCCGGCTGGTGGTGATGGTCGGCGGCATCGCGGCGGTGCTGTTCGCGCTCAACCCGCAGCTCGCCGCGGTGACGCTCGTCGCGGTGCCGGCGATGGCGGCGTTCACGTGGTGGTTCATGCGCGCCATCGCGCCGCGGTACCGGGCGCGCCAGTCCGCGATCGCGGCGTTCAACACCCGGCTGGAGAACGGCATCAGCGGCGTCGAACTCGCCAAGACCACGGCGAGCGAGTCACACGAGGTCGAGCGCGTCACCGACGCGTCCCACCGGATGTTCCGCCGCGTGATGGACGTGCTGCGGCTCAGCTACCTCTACCGCCCCGGCATGGAACTCCTGGCGGGGCTCTCCTTCGCAGCGACGTTCGTCGTCGGCGGCTACTGGCTGCTCGTCGGGGAGCCACCCCTGTTCCTCGCCGGATCGCTGTCCGTCGGCGTGTTCGTGACGTTCGTGTTCATGACCCAGCGGTTCGTCGCACCGCTCGCGGAGGTGTCGAGCATCGTCGACCAGGTGGAGAACGCGCGGGCGTCCGCCGAGCGCATCTTCGGGCTCGCGGACCTCCCGGTGCGCGTCACCGACGCGTCGGACGCCGAGCCGCTCGCCGACCCCGACGGCCGCGTCGAGTACGACGGCGTCTCCTTCGGCTACGAGACGTACACCGGCGCGAGCGACGACGCCGGGACCGCCGACGTTGCCGGGGCGACGGCCGACGGCGGGAATGGCGGCAGGACTGCCGACGCCGGCGGCGAGCCCATCCTCCGCGACGTATCCTTCGCCGCCGAACCCGGCGACACCGTCGGCCTCGTCGGCTCGACCGGTGCGGGCAAGTCGACGCTCGTGAAGCTCCTCCTCCGGCTCTACGACGTGGACGAGGGAGCCGTGCGCGTCGACGGCCGCGACGTGCGCGACGTGACGCTCGCCAGCCTCCGGCGGTCGGTCGGCTACGTCGGCCAGGACACGTTCCTCTTCGACGGCTCCATCGCGGACAACGTCCGGTACGGCGAGTTCACTGCGCCCGACGATGCCGTCCGCGACGCCGCGTGCGCCGCCGACGCCCACGAGTTCGTCGCCGACCTCCCCGACGGCTACGACACCCGCGTCGGCGAGCGCGGCGTCAGGCTCTCCGGCGGCCAGCGCCAGCGCATCGCGCTCGCCCGCGCCTTCCTCCACGACCCGCCGATGCTCGTGCTCGACGAGGCCACCAGCGACGTGGACACCGAGACCGAGCAGCGCATCCGGGCGTCGCTCGACGACCTCGCCGCCGACCGTACCACGCTCGTCGTCGCCCATCGGCTCTCGACCGTGGTGGACGCCGACGAGTTACTCGTCGTGGCCGACGGCGAGATAATCGAACGCGGGACGCACCGGGAGCTGTTAGACCTGGACGGCCGGTACGCCGACCTCTGGCGGGCACAGACGGGAACCGGTGACGACCTCGCGTGACGGGGACTGACGCTCCTACACCGCGTCGTCCGCGGAGTACGCCGCCCCGAGGAACACGACGGCGAAGACGAACAGCGCGATGGCACCACCGGCAGCGACCGCGAGCGGGTCGGAGTCGGTCGCGGAGCCGACGACCATCGACGCGGCGAAGCCGCCGAACAGCGCGAAGAACAGCGCGTAGCCGACCGACGACGGGGTGACGTTCCACTCGCTCACGACCGGGAGGTGACAGCGGTAGTAGTTACGTCCATCGAATCCGGCTCCGGCCGCCCCGGCGTCCGTGGTCTCACGCCGTCGCGTTGCCACCTCCCGCCGTCGCGTTCGCGCCGGTGGTGGCGTTCCCGCCGCCGGTCGTCGCGTTCGCCACGGTCACGAACGCGTCGGCGGCGACCACGCTGGTGCCGTCCCGGAAGTACGGGGAGTCGACGCTCCGGTTCCGTTCGTAGAACTCGAACGTGCGATTGCCGTCCGTGTCGCGGTACGGCACCACGACGAGGCGTCGAGCGTCGTTTATCGGCTGGTCGAGCCGGATCGTCACGTTGCGGTGCGTCCCGGAGGCGAGGTAGTCCGAGACGCCACGGACGCTCTCGGTCGCTTCTCCTTCGAGGAGGGCGGCAGTGTGGACGACCACGAAGCCGCCCTCCGAGAGCACGGCGCGGTCGACGACGACCGTCGTCCCGTTCGAGGTCTGGTTCTCGAACGTGAGCGACGCGGTGACGTTCGTGACGTTCCGGGTCACGTTCGTCTCGTTGTCCTCGGTCACGTTGGTCTCGTTGTCTGCCGTGACGTTATCCGCCGTCACGTTGTCCTCGGTCACGTTGTCGGCGGTGACGT
>CAZYYH010000292.1:0-3117 GCA_964651725.1 uncultured Halobacteriales archaeon
CGTCGGCGAGTTCGTCCCGGATGCCGTGGACGCCCTTCGGGTTCGCCATGCCGACCCGGACGCGGAACTCGCCGTCGATGGCACAGATGCGGTCGAGGAGTTCGTGGAGCGTGCGCTCGCCGGTGTCCCAGCCGTAGACGCCGGTGTCCTGGCCCGTCACCCGGATCTCCTTCGCGCCGGCGTGGACGAGCGCGCGCGCCTTCTCGACGTTCTCCTCGACCGGCGGGCTGTCGATCCGGCCGGTGGCGTGCTTCGTGATGCAGTACGAGCAGTCGGACGTGCAGCCGCGCGCGATGGGGAGGATGCCGACGACGCCGTCGAGCACCGGCTCGGCGTCCGGCGTCGTCGTCGGGCACTCGCCGTTCGTCACCGCCGTCGGCACCTCGTCCCAGTGGACGACCTGCGCGTCGACGCTCGCGTCCCGGAACGCCTCGCCCTGCGCGAGCGCCATGCAGCCCGTGACGACGAGATCCGCGGTCTCCTCGGAGAGTTCCTCCGCCCGCCGGAGCATGTTGCGCTCGGTCTTCTCGACCACGGTGCAGGTGTTGAGGATGGCGACGTCTGCGTCGTCCGGACCGGCGACCCGGTGGTGGCCCGCGTCGCGGAGCCGCCGCTCTATCTCGCGGCTCTCCCCGCGATTCGACGTACACCCGTACGTCTCGATGTGGTAGCGGGCCATTCGGTGTCGGCTGTAGCGTCCCGTCGGCCAAAAACGCGACGGTCCGGCGCGCGGCGTGCGGACACGGCGCGAATCGGCCTCTCGACCGCGCCGTTACCACAAGTGATTTGTCCTACCCGTGGGAATCGTCCGGAGAACGCGACGGACCCGCCGTCGCTGCCCTGACCCAGTCCAACCATGAAGCGAACGCAGCTAGCCCTCACGGCAGTGGTAGCGCTCGCGCTCGTCGCCCTCGCAGTCGCGCTCCCCGCGAGCGCGGTGACCGACGGCGTGACGAACGCACAGACGCAGGCGAACGGAACCCCCGACGGCAGCTTCGACCGGAGCATCTACGACGCCCGCACGGGTTCGACCGTCGCCATCGACGTGTCCCTCAACAACACGTCCACGGCGACCGTGGTCATCGGCGGCCAGGAGAAGCCGTACGCGCTCCACGCGAACGTGACCGACGGCGACGGTGACGGCATGGTCGAACTCCAGTTCGACACCTCGTCGCCCGAATCTGACGACGCGCTCGGCACGTTCCGCGACGCCGACTCCGTGACGATCATCAACCGGACCGCCGGGGACGGCGAGTTCGTCGGCAGCTACGGAATGACGCTCTCGTACAACGGCACCCGGCTGGACTCGGCCGCGATGGCCGTGTCGGCGGCCGAGACGACCACCACCACGACCACCACGACGACCGCGACCACGACGACCGCCCCGATGGACCCGACCGAGACGACCACTAGTGACGGTCAGCCCGGGTTCGGCGTCGTCGCCGCGCTCGTCGCGGTCGTGGCTGCCGCCGCCGTCGTGGCGCGTCGCTGACCGCACTCGCCTCGAATCGTCACGTCGTCGGCCGTCCCGCGTTTCCCCGAAGCCAGCCGGCCGAATTCATTCTCTCGGAGCACTATCGTTCACTCATCAATCCTTCGAACGTGCCCGAACAGTCTGGAATGAACAACCTCATATCCAGGGGGTGCAATCGCTTTCCTGTGTCGCGTTACCGCCACGTCGCGTCGTTCCTCCTCCTCGCGGTGCTGTGGGGAGTGTCGTTTCCCGCGATAGACGCGGGCCTCGACTTCCTCCCGCCGGTGCTGTTCGCCGCAACCCGATACTCGTCGGGCGGCGCACTCCTGCTCGTGTACGTGGCGCTCGCCTCCGACGAGTGGTTCCCGCAGACCAGAAACGACTGGTACGGCGTGCTCGCGGGCGGCGCGTTCCTCATCGGCGGCAACGCCCTCGTGTTCCTCGGCCAGCAGTACACCACGAGCGGCGTCGCCGCCGTCGTCTTCAGCCTCGTCCCCATCCTCACCACGGCGTTCGCGTGGCTGCTGCTTCCGCACGGCTCGTACTCCGCGACGAGCATCGCCGGCGTCCTGCTCGGACTCGTCGGCGTCGTCATCGTCGCCGACCCGTCACCGTCGGGCATGCAGGGCTCCGGGGCCATCGGCACGTTCCTCGTGTTCCTGGCGTCGGTCGTCGTCGCGCTCGGGAGCGTCCTCGTGAACCGCGCCCGGCCGACGATCTCCATCGTCCCGCTCACGTCGTGGGCGATGCTCGTCGGCGGCGTCCTGCTCCACGCCGCCAGCTTCGCCGTCGGCGAATCGCCCGCTGACGCCGCCATCACGCCCACGGCCGTCGGCTCCGTCCTCTACCTCGGCGTGTTCGCCAGCGCGCTCGCGTACATGGTCTACTTCCACATGCTCCACGAGTTCGGGCCGCTGGAGATCAATCTCGTCTCCTACCTCGTTCCCGTCGTCGCCGCCGTCGGCGGCTGGGTGCTCGTCGACCAGCGCATCACCACCACCGTCGTCGTCGGCTTCGTCGTCATCTTCGCGGGGTTCGTGGTGATGAAGCACCGCCAGTTCGCCGAGGAACTCCCGTGGTTCGAACCCACGAGGTAGCAGCGCTCGCGCCGTCACGCCAGGTATAAACGCTCCGCACGGCTACGAGCCGGTAGTGTCCGCTCGCTCTCGAACGCTCCCGAAGTCCATCGCCGTCTCCGACGCCGAGGTCGCGGTGCTCGTCTCCGGGGTGACGAGCATGGGCCTCGAGATACTCGCCGGGCGCGTGCTCGCGCCCGAGTTCGGCTCCGGCATCTACACGTGGGGGTCCATCATCGGCGTGTTCCTCGCCGCGCTCAGTCTCGGCTACGCGCTCGGCGGCCGGCGAGCGCACGAGCGCGCGTCGAGCGCGGCGCTCGTCCGCGTGCTCGTGCAGGCCGCGCTGTACGTCGCGTTCGTCCTGCTCGCCGGCGACGCCGTCCTCCAGTTCGCGGACGCACTGCCCGTGCCCGCGCGCTACGCGTCCATCATCCCCGTCACCATCCTGTTCGGTCCGCCCACGTTCCTCCTCGGGTTCATCAGCCCGTACGCCGCCGAACTCTCCGGCAGGCAGAGCGCGGGCTCCGCGTCCGGCCGCGTCTACGCCGTCGGCACCGTCGGCTCCAT
>CAZYYH010000293.1:0-3107 GCA_964651725.1 uncultured Halobacteriales archaeon
TCAGAACTCGGTCACGACCTCGATACCCTCGGTCTCGTAGTCGGTCATCGCGGCGAGGCGCTCGGGCACGTCGTCGAGTGACACCTCGCGGGTGACGAGCGCGCCCGGGTCGAGTTGCCCGCCGACCATCATCCGGAAGAGGTCGTCGTAGCGCGTCGGCGGCATCCCCCGGCTGCCGACGAACGACGTCTCCAGCATCGCCATCGCGTCCGTCGGCAGCGACACCTCGCCGCGCTCCTCGTCCGTCGTCAGCCCGACCTGGACGTGCGTGCCGTGCCGCCGCAGACAGGTTACGGAGTTCCGGCACGTCTCCGCGGTGCCGAGCGCGTCCACCGACACGTGCGCGCCGCCGTCGGTGACGCCGCGGATCGCGCGCGACGGCTTCTCGTCCTCGGCGTTCACCGTCGCGGTCGCGCCCAGGTCGGCCGCGCGGTCGAGCACGCTCTCCCGAATGTCGACCGCCACCACGTTCGCGCCGAGCGCCGTCGCGATCTGGACCGCGGACAGCCCGACGCCGCCACAGCCGTGGACCGCCACCCAGTCGCCGCCACCCACGTCCGCGCGGTTCGACAGCGCGTGGAACGCCGTCACGTACCGACAGCCGAGCGCCGCGGCCGCCGCAAAGTCGGCCTCGTCCGGCAGCCGCGCCGCGTTGTAGTCGGCGTGCGGCACGTGTACGTACTCCGCGAACGCCCCCGGCGCGTCCGCCTCGAACCCGAGCGCCAGCCCGTCCGGGCAGACGTTCCCGCGGCCGTTCCGGCAGTGCTGGCAGGTGCCGTCGCCGAGGCAGAACGGCACCGCGACCCGGTCGCCCTCCGCGAGGTCGTCCACGCGGTCGCCGACCGCGACCACCCGGCCCGCCGGCTCGTGGCCTAGAATCTGTCCGAGCGGCGTCCGGTCGTTCGCCCACTCGCCGTGCCCCTGCCACGCGTGCCAGTCCGACCGACAGATGCCGCACGCCTCGACCTCGACGACCGCGCCGTCCGGGTCGGGCTGGGGTCGCGGGCGGTCCTCTATCGCCAGGGGTTCGCCGTACTCGCGGAGGACGGCTGCTTGCATGGCCGTGTGTTGGCGTGGCGCACTAAAATTCCTCGGACGGCGGCCAGAAGAAGTGGTCACCGTGTCGGGTTGGTCCGGCCGAACTGCTCACTTGTGGTCCGAAAGCCCTCGCGCGCTCCGGTCGCCCTTTCGAAGTCCGCCAGGAGGCGGTTGGCCGGCCGGCGACAGGTGGGCGGCTGATCGGTTAATCTGTGCAGTGTCCGGATGGATCTACTCGGAACCGGGCCACTCCCACCCGTCCGCCTGCTCCTCGACGAACTCCGCGATAGCGTCCGGGCGCTCCGCGAACCAGCGCACCGCAGCCACGTCGTCGTCACCCGGCTCCGGGTCACCGGGAACCCCTATCGCGTCCGCCTCGAACACCACCGTCAGCATGAACCACTGCCGGTTCGAGTCGCCAGCCAGCACCACCCGCTTCCGACGCGCGAACACCACATCCGTCAGTTCGCAGTCCACACCCGTCTCCTCCCGGACCTCGCGCTTCGCGGTTTCCGGGAACGCTTCGCTGGGTTCGTGTCCACCACCCGGCACGCCCCACGCCCCCTCGGCGTCCTCGTGCCGGATCAAGAGTACGCGGCCTGCCTCGTCCGACACCCACGCACCCGCGTCGCCGCGCCAGCCCGCCGCCGCCATCTCCCGGCCCTCCTCGAAGAACTCCGGCTCGTTCTGGACGGTCTCCTCCCGCACCGGGAACTCGTCGAAGCGCTCCTGTAACTCGCGAATTCGCCGATCCACGTCCGCGCGCGTCTCAGCCGCTACGTTCATGGGGACGGGAACGTTCTCGGTTTGGATTCCTAAAGCCATCGTCGAACTGGAACGCCGGAGCAGTGATGGAGGAATGCGGTGGCGCGGGGGTCGGGCCTCGAACGGAGTGAGGGGCCGCCCTCGCGCGAGGGACGAGGGACGAGCGAAGCGAACGCAGTGAGCGAGCGAGTACCGAGTCGGCTGGGGAGGCGTGTGGCTGCGGTCCTCATTTTTGGAAGCAGTAGCTAGCGCGTTCCCGTCCGTAGTAGCAATCGTAGTTCTGGTGGCGAGGGTATCGCTAGCCAAACCTGGCAAAACGATATGCCGCACCACACGCCTCCCCAGCCGACTCGCACCGGCCTCACGACGCTCGGCCGGTCCTCGTCCCTCGCGCGGTCGCTCCCTCACTCCGTTCGGTCGCTCCTCGCGCGCCAGAGAACGATGGTATCCCCGAACGACGAGCCGATTTAGCCCCAGTCGCCGAGCGTCGCCTGGTCCTCGTCGTCCTCGGCGACCTCCTCCTTCGGGGGCTCGTCGTCCTCCTCGTCGTCGCTGCCGGCGTCCATCAGGGTGGCCTGGCCGTCGTCGGAGCCGCCGTCGCCATCGTCCCCCCCGCCGTTCCCGTCACCACTCTCGGCCGCCTCCGCGGCGTCCCGGACGGCGTTCTCGAACGCGCCGCCGGAGTGCTCGACGGCCTCCTGCTCGCGGAGTTCCTGGGCCTCCTCGACGACGTTCTGGACCTTGTTGGTGTCCTTGCCGGAGCCAGTGACGAAGGCGACGTGCTCGGCGTCGAGGTCGTAGAGCGCGGTCATCGCCACGGTCAACTCGCGGTTGCGGCAGTGATGGGTGAGTTCGGCGAGGAACGGCATGATCTCGCGACGGGCGGTGCCGATGCTGACGCCGGCGTGTTCGGCGATCTGCCGGGCGACGTAGTCGCGGGTGTTGCGGGTGCCGCTGGAGCGCCAGTACTTCTGGACGTAGCTCGACCGGCCGTACCGGGTCCAGCCGCCCTTCGGCTCCTGGCGCGCGGCGGCGACGCCCGCGGTCATGTTGTCGGTGGCGTACCGCCAGTAGGAGTACTCCTGGGTCGCCATGACGCGCCCGAGCCACCTGTCGGCGTTCGCCAGGAACTCGTAGGCGACGGCGAGTTCGTCGCCCTCGAAGTCCTTCGGGACGTTCTCCTCGATCCAGTCGAGCAGGTCGTCCGGCGTCTCGTCCACGGCGTAGGAGGCTTTGAGCGCGGTCTCGGCGTCCGCCTCCTTGATCACCTCGTCGAGGAAGTCGAAGATGCCGGTGGTGCGGTC
>CAZYYH010000294.1:0-3104 GCA_964651725.1 uncultured Halobacteriales archaeon
CGGCGGACGGCGCGTACCTCGACGTGTACGTGAGCGAGGCGCGGCCGCGCCACCTCGGGCGGAAGGCGGCACGTCACCTCGCGGCCATCGACCGCGTCTCCACGACGCTGGTGGTGGACGGCGCGTGCGGCCACTACCTGCCGGACTGCGACCAGGTGCTCGTCGGCATGGACTGCATCGTCGGGGAGACGCTGTACAATCGCGTCGGGACGTACCCGCTCAGTGCCACGGCGGCGGACGCGGGCGTCCCGGTGACGGTCGCGGGGTCGAGCGCGAAGATCGTTGACGGCGGGTTCGTGTTCGAGAACGATTTCCGGTCGCCGAGCGAGGTCATCCTGGAGCCGCCGGACGGGTTCGACGTGGGGAACCCGGCGTACGACGCGACGCCGACGCGCCTCCTCGACCGGGTGGTCACCGACGAGGGCGTCCAGGAGTTCTGAGGAGGGATACGATTCGCCGACCATTCACCGCGCACAGCTAGTGAACCGCTCCACGGAGGCTAGCGTAGCAGCCGCGAGCGAAGGAGCGAACGTAGTGAGCGACCGAGCGAGCGGCCCGAGGAGCGACCGGAGCGAAGCGGAGGGAGCGACGACGGTTTTTGGTGCCGCTTTTTGCCAGGGAGCAAGCGCGCCGAAGGCGCGCGAGCGACCGCAGCAAAAAGGGGCCTATGCGAACATCCGGTCCTGGGGCTGTTCGTCGTCGGCGTTTTCGAGGCGTTCCTGGAGTTCGGCGTAGTACTGCTGGATCTCCCGTGCGAACTGCTGGAGGTCGTCGGTCGCGACGTCGAGGTCGTAGACGCCGGTGACGGTCTCGACGAGGCGGATGGCAGCGTCGACGTCGGGGACCTGGGCGTGGACGGGGGTGACGTAGACGCAGGCGGCGAGCGGGGAGTCGAGGCCGCGCGCGAGGAGGCTCGCGTTGACGCCGTCGAGGAAGCCGGAGCCCATGCCGGGAACGTCGGTGTCGCGGAGGTGGAGATCCCGGTAGTCGTCGGTGGCGACGTAGTAGACGCGGTGCTCCTCGGGACCGTGCGGAATCGGGACGCCGGAGAGGACGGCGATCTCGGAGACGGCGTTCGCGGCGACCCAGTTCGAGACGGCGTCGGCGAAGGAGCCGGTGGCGAACGGCGGCACGAACAGTTCGCCGACGAGGACGGCGAGGTCGAGGTCGTCGCGGGAGAAAAAGCGGGTGTGGTGGCGGGGCGCGCCGTTCTCGAAGGGCGTGATGGCGGGGAGTTGCTCGACGGTGACGTGGCCGACCTCGTCGAGGTCGAGCTGGTCGACGAGGTAGTTGGCGGCGGTGAGGCCGGCGAGTCCGTACTGCGAGAAGCCGGCGAGGAGGGCGTCGCTGGGCTCGGTGCGGTGCGTGATCTCGAACTGCGGCGGTCCGACGCGGTCGGCGTCCCGTGGCGTCGTCATATGTGGAGTGTCGGGTGCGGAGCCCTTAGCCGTTGACTCGAACCGTGTTCGGCGCGGCGCAATGGTTTTCCCGCCCCCGCGTGATGTGGCGGCCATGGCTCCGGGCGGGCTGCCGGACGCGCTGCCGGCGTGGGTCGATCAGCCGACGGTCCGCGCGGCGGTGGCGGTGCTCGTGATCGTCGTCGGCTGGTATCTCTCGCATCTGCTGGTGCGGCTGGTGGGTCGGCGTATCGCGCGCCGATTTCAGCGGCCGAGCGTGACGCGCACGATTCTGCGCGGGGTGCGGCTGGGCGTGCTGGCGGTCGCGGTGTTCGCGGCGATGGGCGTGCTCGGGCTGGGGTTGCCGGACATCGTGCTGTCGGTGACGGTGTTCTCGGCGGTGCTGGGGCTGGTACTCGCGCCCATCGTCGGGAGCGTCATCAACGGCCTGTTCGTGCTCGCGGACCAGCCGTACGAGATCGGCGACCTCATCGAACTCGTGGACCGCCAGCAGCGCGGGTTCGTGGAGGACATCACGCTCCGGTACACGAAGGTGTTCACGCTCGACAACACGTTCCTCGTGGTGCCGAACAGTCAGATGCGCGAGCGCGACGTGGTGAACTACTCGGCGGAGGACGAGCGCACGCGGCAGAGCCTGGAGATACTGGTGACCTACGAGGGCGACCTGTCGGCGGCGCGCTCTATCGTGGAGCGGGCGGCGCGCGACGTGGCGGAGGTCATCGAGGGCGGGCCGGACGTGCGCGTGGGGAGCGCGCGGTATCCGGCGCGACCGGTGTGCTACGTCGGGGAGTACGCGGACAGCGGCGTGCTGCTCGTGCTCCGGTACTGGGTGAAGAATCCGTACTACCTCACCCGCGTGCGGTCGAAGATACAGGAGAACGTGTGGGCGGCGCTCGACGACGCGGACGTGGAGATCGCGTACCCGCACACCCACCTGGTGTTCGACGAGACGAGCGGGACGGCGCACGTGGACGTGGATGGGGCGCGCCCCGCGTCGATGCCGGACGACGAGCGCCCGGCGGGCGGCCGTCCGACCGGCGACGGTCCGCCCGACGACGGGCGGCCGGGTGACGGCTCGACGCGGGACGGCGGACCGTCGTAGCGTTAGGTGTCGACGGTGACGACCTCGCAGTCGAGGTGGTCGTTGAGGAAGCCTTCCACGTCGGGTTCGTCGAAGAGCTTGCGGAGGGTGCGCCGCCACCGGCTCACCTGGTTGCGGCCGATGACGACGACGTCGGCGCCCTCGGCGGCGACCTCGTCGAGGATGGTCTGCTCGACGAGGAACCCCTGCCGGACGACGTAGCGCGCGCCGTCGATCCGCCCGACTGCGTCCTCGACGGCGCGTTCGAGGTCGGCGCGCGAGACGGTGCCGTGGTCCTGGTAGAGGTCGACGTGGAGGACGGTGAGGTCGGCGTCGCGCTCCGCGGCGAGGTCGACGGCGGCGCGGAGGGTCGCCTTCGAGTGCCGCGAGAGCGGGTATCGGACCGGGACGACGACGCGAGCCATCGCGTGGAGAGACGGCGGCCTGCGGCGTAAGTCTACTCGTTCGCGCACCGGACGCGACCGTCGACTACGGGGTCGACGCCGACCTCGCGCGCGTACTCGACGAGCACCCGCCACTGCGTGTCGCCGGTGGCGACGCGGTGGCGCTCGTCGAGCGCGGGGAACTCGTCGTCGGTGTAGAAG
>CAZYYH010000295.1:0-3103 GCA_964651725.1 uncultured Halobacteriales archaeon
TGTCGTGGCCCGCGAGCAGCATCGTCACCACCTCGTCGCGGAGCGTCCGGTAGCTGAGGTCCCCCGCGTCGTGGTCGCGCACCAGCGTCGACAGCAGGTCGTCGCCGTCCGCGCCGGCGGCGCGGCGCTGCGTCACGAGTTCGCGGACGAGCGCGTCGAGCGTGCCCACCGCGTCCTCGTACCGTCGGTTCTCCGGCGTCGGCAGCCACGACGGCACCACCACCCGCCGCGGGTCCGGCTCGAACCGGTCGCCGATGGGCTGGAGCGCGCGCTCGATGGCGTGCAACTGGCCCTGCGTCAGGTCCACGTCGAACATCGTCGCCGCGATCACTCCGACCGTCAGCCGCGCGAGTTCGCGGTCGAGTTCCACCACCGACCCCGGTCGCCACCGGTCCGCCAGTTCGGTCGCCCGCACCCCGATCTCCTCGGCGTACTCCGCGACCCGGTCCGGCGAAAAGGACGGCTGGACGCGGCTCCGCTCCCGCCGCCAGAACTCGCCCTCGCTCAGCAGCAAGCCCCGTCCCAGCAGCCGGTCGATGGCGTCGTCGCCGAAGTCGGCCTTCCGGAACCGGTCGCCGTCGTCCACCAGCACCCGCTTCACGTCCCGCGGGTTCGACAGCATGTACGTCTCCCGCGGCCCGAGCGTGAACCGCGCCACGTCCCCGTACGCTCGCCCCACCGCCGTCATGAACCGGAACGGGTCCTGGGCGTAGTGGTAGTTCGTCCCCACCACCGGCAGGCCCTTCGGGCCGGGCGGCTCCCCTCGATTCATGGCGGATGGTGGGGCTGGATAGGGGTAAGCGTTCGGCGCTACTGGCTGGATGGAGCTCCGTTTCGGCTCGATCGAGCGACCGGAGTTCGACGGGCCTGCTGGTGAACGTTCTTCGGCCAGCTCGACAAGCGACGCGGGTGGGACTGAAAGGGGCTGGCTCGCTCGACTCGGGAGGCTCGTTGCGCGCCTCACTCGGTCGCTCCCTCGTTGCGGTGCTTACGTCGCCTGCCTTCGCCGAGCGAGCCAGGGGCTTTCGACGAGTTGTAGCTAGCGACTGCATTTCCGAAAGCCCCTGGCGCTCTCGGGTACCCGGGCCTCGCTGCGCTCCTCGCTCCGGTCGCTTTGCTCCCTCCGCTGCGGTGCTTGCGTCGTCCGGGGAACACCGAGAGCCCCAGCCCCTTTCAGTCCCACCCGCATCGGCTTTCCAGTCCGGACCGATGCGCCGGCTTTCCGGTCGCGCGGTACGGTGGGTCAGGTTCCTGATCGGCGCGGTTCGATGGTCGTTCGGCGTGACGGTGGTGGACGCCGGCCGCGTGCTCGCACCTATAAATCTTATAAGTGTAATAAATTGTAACACTTTGTAACAAAACGTAAGTTTTAAATATTTTATATGGCGGCCGTCAGTCGTGGCGCTCGCCCGCGTATCCCGTCACTCCCCGCCGTCCTCGTCGTCGAAGTCGAGCGCGACGGAGTTGATGCAGAACCGCTTTCCGGTCGGCTCGGGGCCGTCGTCGAAGACGTGGCCGAGGTGGCCGCCACAGCGGGCGCAGACGACCTCGGTGCGCTGCATGCCGTGGCTGGTGTCGCGCCGGAGTTCGACCGCGCCGTCGCGCGCGTCGGCGAAGGACGGCCAGCCGGAGCCTTCGGTGTCGAACTTCGTGTCGGAGTCGAACAGCGCGTTGCCGCAGGCGGTGCAGACGTACGCGCCGTCGTCGTCCTTCCCGATGAACTCGCCGGTGAACTTCGGCTCGGTACCTTGCTCGCGGAGGACGCGGTACTCCTCGTCGGTGAGCACCTCGCGCCACTCCTCGTCGGTCTCGGGGAGGTCGGCGTCGGTTCCGGCGGTGTCGGACTCGGTGTCGCTCATGTCCGGGGGTAGGCACCCGAGCGGGTTAGGTGTGGTGCCGGTCGGCGTGGTGCCGGTCGGCGTGGTGCCGGTCAGTCGGAGTGCCGTCGGCCGGTCGACGTGCTGCTGCCTGAACCGGTCGGTTCGGCGTCCCCACGACGCGGCAACCGATCGCACCCCACCGGACGGTTGAAGAGCCGGGCGACGAGACTGTCGGCCATGCCCGGACCCGCGTTCATCGAGGGCGACCGAGTCGACCTGTGCACGATAGAGGAGGAGGACCTGCCCGCGCTCCACGAGGCGATCAACGACCCGGACGTGTGGCGCACGACCGGGATGAACCGGCCGAACAACATGGCCCAGGAGCGCGAGTGGTTCGAGGGGCTGTCCGAGCACGACGACGCCGTCTCCTTCGCCGTCGCCGCCGACGGCGAACTCGTCGGGAACGTCGGCCTCCGCAACGTCGACGCCGAGGCCGGCACCGCCGAGATCGGCTTCTACGTGCTCCCCGACCATCAGGGCGAGGGCTACGCGACGGCGGCGGCGCGGCTCGCGGTCGAGTACGCGTTCGACTACCGCCGGCTCCACCGCGTCGAGGCGGAGTCCTACGGCTTCAACGAGGCGTCGCGCCGCGTGCTGGAGAAGGTCGGGTTCGAGGCGGAGGGCGTGCGCCGCGAGGCCGCGTTCGTCGACGGCGCGTACCGCGACGTCCACACCTTCGGCGTGCTGGCGTCCGAGTGGCGCGAGTGAGACGAGAAGATTGATAGGGCGAGGCCGGGACCGGCCCGCCAGTCGTGGTCCCCCATCTCCCCCACGTGCCCGCGGCCGCAGTTCTGCTCGCGGCGGCGGGCGCGGGAATCGTCGTAACGGTGTTCGCGCTCGCACCCCGGCTGGTCGCGCTGACGCGCTCCACGCGCCCGCTCTCCCGGCCCGTCCGCGCCGACCTCGCGCCGGTCGTCCCCGACGGGGTCGAACTCCGCGTGGTCGAGTCGGAGACGCTCGACGCGTTCGCGGCGGGCGTGCTGCCGGGCGGCGAGCGTGTCTACCTCACGGACCGGCTCGTCGCGGAGTCGCCGCACGACGAACTCGCGGCGGTGGTGGCGCACGAACTCGGCCACGTCGAGTGCGGGCACGTCCGGCAGCGGTGCACGCTGCTCGCGGCGTGCGTGGCAGGCTGTTCGCTCGTCGGCCCCGGCCTCGGCGCGACTGGACCGGCGCTCGCCGGGCTGGCGGCGGCCGTCGCCGCGCTCGCGTGGCTGGGCGGC
>CAZYYH010000296.1:0-3097 GCA_964651725.1 uncultured Halobacteriales archaeon
GGCTACGACGTGGTGAGCGGCGACCGGCTCTACTGGGGTGCGGAGACGATGCCGGGGTTCAACCGCCTCGGCAACCGCGCGTTCGCGTGGCTCGCGTCCACGCTCGTCGGCCGGCGCGTCCACGACACCACCACCGGGATGCGCGCGTACCGGCGGGACGTGATCGAGTCCATCGACTGGACCGAGAACACCGGACTCTCCGCCGAACTCCTGCTCCGCCCACTCTGCCGAGACTACGACGTGCGCGAGGTCCCCATCGAGTACGGCGACCGCCTCGGCGAGACGAAACTCGACCCCCTCTCCGGCGGCGCGGCGATAGCGAAGTCCATCGTGACGGTCCCGGCCGAGGAGCGGCTACGCTGACTCGTCCGCGTCCGTCGCCTCGACGGATACGTTCATACTGAACCCCGCGCGCGTACGCGAAGGTAGGTAGGCCGCCTCGCCGCCACACCGGTCGGGTACCTGACAGACCTCGTGGTAGGGCGTGAGCGCGCGCACGCCGTCTCCGGCGCTCTCGACGGGGAGTGCGAGCCGGTAGGAGAACCCTGAACCCGCGCCGTGGTCAAGGAACACCTCGACCGTGACCTCGCCGCGGTCGGGGAGCGGAACGCCGTCGTTCTCGCCCTGGACGGTCACGCGGTCGCCGGCGAGGCGCGCGCGGCCGTCGGCGGCGACGAGGCGGAGCGGGAGTTCGTCGGGCGTGCCGTTCACGGCGTAGTACGCGCTGTCGTTCCCGGCGGCGAGCCGGATGGACGCGCGTTCGACACCTTGGGGTACGCCGAGCGTCGCGTCGAGGGTCACGCCGTCGCCCGAGACGACTCGGACGCGCCGGAGGGCGGCGTCGACGCGCTCACCGCCGGTGGGCGTCCACGCGCCGCGGTAGACGTAGCGGTAGTAGGAGCGGTCGGGGTAGGCGTCCACGACGGCGAAGTTGCCGCCGCCGCGGTCGAGTGCGTAGACTGCGGGACCGTCGAAGCCGGGCCGATTGTGGAGCGCCTGGAACGGGTGGGCGAGCCAGTCGCCGTACGGCGTCGGGAGGAAGAGGACGGCGTCGTCCGGCGAGCCGTCGGCGAACGGCGCGTACGCCGCCCGGTACTCGGCGGTCACGTCGGCGTTGCGGTCGAGCGGCGCTGCCGCGCCCGCGAACCCGACACCCGCCACGACCGTGGCGGCGAGGACGAGCGCGGCGATTCCGGCACGGGCCGCCCCAGCGGAGTCGTGGCCCCGGGCGACCGCGCGGTCGCGCACCCACGACGCGGCGACGAGCGCGCCGTGCGCGGCGAGCGCGGCGACGGGCGCGAGCACGTCGAAGTGGTAGTGCGGGCCGAGGTAGGAGAGGAGGCCGTCGTTCGGGTCCGCCAGGCTGCCGAGCACGTTGAGGTTCCCCCAGAAGTAGACGTTGCCGGCGACGACGGCGAACGCGACGCCCGCGAGCGCGAGGCGGGCGTCGAGTCGGTCGCCCCGGCGGCGGACGGCGAGCGCCGGGCGGCCCTTGGGCCGCCGAACGGGCGAGCGGCCGGAGACCGCGAGTGATGCGAGACCGAGGACCGCGAGCGCGGTGCCGGCGACGCCGCCCGGCACCCACTGCCAGAGCAGGCGCGCGACGACCTCGGCGTTCGCGCGCAGGGCGAGGGCGGGCGTGTAGTCCCGCTCGTAGCCCGCGATCTCGCGGTGACCGAACCCGAGACCGTCGGCGGGCGCGAACGCCTCGTACGGGAACAGCAGGGGGTCGCCGGTGACGGCAGCGTTGTAGGCGAGCGTCAGGCCGACCCCGGCGAGGCCGAGCGCGGCGGTCGCGGCGTGGCGGGCGAGTTCGGGTGGGGCGAAGCTCTCGCGGCGGAGTTGCCACAGGGCGTGCGCGACGAACGGCGCGGCGAACAGGACGGCGGTGTACGGCCGGGCGAAGAAGGCGAGGCCGACCGCCGCGCCGGCGGCCGCGTGCCACCGTCGGTCGCCGGTCCGGACGCCGCGCAGGTACGCCCACGCGAACGCGAGGTTCAGCGTCGCGGTCGGCGCGTAGGGCAGGAAGACGGCGGACTGGAGGACGAACAGCGGGGAGGCGAGCAGCGCGCCGGCGGCGAGCACCCCGGTCCGGCGGTCGAACGCCTCCGCGGTGACGGCGTACGTGAGCGCGACGACGGCGGCGGCGACGCCCGCCAGGGACGCGCGGTAGCTCCCGGCGACGGCTTCGCCGAGCGCGAAGATCGCGGCAGGCACGGGCGCGTACTTCGGATAGAGGCGCGCGCCGTCCTCGGCGAAGAACCACGGCCGGAACGCGTCGGGAACGGGCGGTCGGAGGAAGAGTTGCCCCTCCAGGAGCATCGCGGCCTGCTGGAGGTACACCGCCTCGTCGTGGTTGAGCGAGTGGTAGGGGAACAGGGTCAGGGAGAGCGCGAGCGCGACGGTCGCGGCGAGGAGCGCGAGCGCGGCGACGGCGACGTGGATGCGGTCGATTCCGAGGGCGTGGGCCTGTCGGTCGAGTCGGCGCGCGAGCGACATCACCGAGCGGGGTACCAGGCGAGCGTGTGGTCCGCCACGAGATCGACGCGGACGCGCTGGCCGATGTCGAAGTCGGTGACGTGGTTGTGCTGGCAGTGCACCACGTCGCCGGTGTCGAGTTCGACGCGGTAGACGAACGAGGGGCCGGTGTACTGGCGGTAGACGATGCGGCCGTCGCCGCGCTCGTCGTCCGCGACCGGCTGCGCGCGGAGGTCGTCGGGGCGGACGAGCACGTCGAGCATCGCGCCGTCGTACTCGCCGGTGAGGCCCTGGAGCATCTCCTGGTCGAACGTGCCGATGCCGGTCTCGACGGTGCCGGCGTCGAACGGCGCGCGGAGGAAGCCGGCTTGGCCTAAGAAGGAGGCGACGAACCGGGATTCGGGATGCTCGTAGACGGACTCGGGCTTGCCGACCTGCTCGACGCGGCCCCGGTTGACGACGGCGACGCGGTCGGAGATGGAGAGCGCCTCCTCCTGGTCGTGCGTGACGGAGACGGCGGTGACGCCGGCCTCCTTCAGAATCCGCCGGACCTCCTCGCGCATCTCGACGCGGAGGCGCACGTCGAGGTTGGAGAACGGCTCGTCGAGCAGGAGTATCT
>CAZYYH010000297.1:0-3079 GCA_964651725.1 uncultured Halobacteriales archaeon
TCCGCGACGAGCGAACCGAGCAGGTCAGCTTCCGGAAGGGGCTCGTGAAGCTCGGTCGCATCTGCGGCTACGAGATCATCGACGGCATGATGGAGACCGAGTACGTCGAGATACGGACGCCGCTGGAGCAGACCATGGGCGAGCGCGTGAAGGGTCTCGACGACGTGGTCATCGTCAACGTCCTCCGCGCCGCAACGCCGTTCGTCGAGGGCCTCCTCAAGGCGTTCCCGCGCGCCAAGCAGGGCGTCATCTCCGCCGGCCGCGACGAGGAGGCGGGCATGGATCGCGAGGGCCAGTTCCCCATCACCATCGACTACGTCAAGCTCCCCGAGATCACCGAGAACGACACCGTCATCGTCGCCGATCCGATGCTCGCCACCGGCTCCACGATGTGCGCAGTCCTCGACCGCGTGCTCGACGAAGGAGCGGACCCCGAGCGCCTGCTCGTGCTCTCCGCCGTCTCCGCGCCCGACGGCCTGCTCCGGGTCGCGGACGAGTTCCCCGACGCCCGCCTCCTCACCGTCAGCATCGACGACCACCTCGACGACCACGGCTTCATCGTCCCCGGCCTCGGCGACGCGGGCGACCGGGCGTTCCGGACGACGTGATTGCTCCTTCCCGCGTGAGCAAGGACTATTACGGTTGCTTTCGAGCCTACGCGCATGGCCGAGGACCCAGCCCCGTGCGACGTGTGCGAGGAGCCGGTGGCGAACGCGCTGGCGCGCACCGTCCAGGTCGCCGTCGACCGCTCGCAGATCGACGCACAGCGGCTCTGCCCGGAGTGCTTCGCGGAGTGGATCGACCGGTACGACGAGGAGATGCGGTCGGGAGACGGCCCGGCCGAGACCGGAGACACCGAGATAATCGTCGACTGACGAACCCCTTCGTTTCGGGTCGAGACGGCCAGAAAGACTATGAGTGCGGTCGTTCAGCAGATCCTACACGTAGCGCCACGGAGAGGTTCACGCGCTACGCTCTCGTCCGACCTCCGTCACACGTCGAACCCCCTGCCTTCGAGTCGAGAACCCACAGACTGCGGCGTGATTTTTCCTGGGGGAGTTCCCGAGGAAACCGACCTCCAAACGGCAACAGGGTCGTATCCTTCCGTAGCTACGCGTCGCCCGCGCCGTCGCCGTCCACGTCGTCTTCCCCGTCCGTATCGTCGTCCTCGTCGGCGCTCTCCTCCCCGTCCTCCTCGCCCGCCGACAGCCCGTCGTCGCCACGCTCCACTGCCTTCGGCGCGTCGTGATGCCCGGAGTAGCCGTCGAACCAGCGCGCGATGCGCTCGATGCGGTCCACGACATGCGCGGGCTGGCCGCTCCGCGAGAGTTCGTGGCCCTCGTCCGGGTAGCGCACGAACCGCGTCTCCACGCCGTGCTTCTTGAGGCCGCGGAACAGCGCCTCCGCGTTCTCGACCGGCACCCGGTAGTCGTTCTCCGCGTGCATCACGAGCGTCGGCGCGTCCACGTCCGGCGCGTGCGCGACCGGCGAGTGCTCCCAGAGGAACTCGGGCTCCTCCCAGGGCGTCGCACCGTAGTCCCCCTCCAGGAGCTTGAACGCGCCGTCGGTGGACGCGTAGAAGCTCGCCATCTCGTAGACGCCGCGCTGTGCGACCGCCGCGTCGAACCGGTCGGTGTTCCCGACCAGCCACGCCACCATGTAGCCGCCGAAGCTCCCGCCCGTCACGAACACGGTGTCCTCGTCCACGTAGTCGCGCGCCGCGACCGCCTCGACCCCCGCGAGCACGTCCTCGCTCGTCACCGCGCCCCAGTCGCGCTCGATGGCGGCCATGAACTCCTCGCCGTAGCCCGTCGAGCCGCGAGGGTTCGACCAGAACACCACGTAGCCGCGCGCGGCGAGCGTCTGGAACTCGTGCCACATCGAGCCGCTCGTCGTCCACTGGCCGTGCGGCCCGCCGTGGACTTCGACGACGAGCGGATACTCCCCGTCGGGGTCGAAATCCGGCGGCGTCAGCACCCAGCCCTGGACTTCGTGGTCGCCGACCTCGACCCACACCTCCTCGGGCTGGCGGATCGCGCGCCCGTCGAGGTAGCCGTCGTTCGCGCGCGTCAGCCGGTTCTCCTCCGCGCCGCCGAGCGTGGACGCGAACACGTCGCCGGGGTGGTCCCACTCGCCGGCCGTGACCGCGAGCGTGTCGCCGGCGGTCGAGAAACCGTGGACGTGTCGGCCCTCGCTCACCGGCTCCGGGTCGGCGGAGCCGTCGCCGGGCACGCGCCACACCGCGAAGTCGCCGCGGTCCGGCGCGACGAAGTAGAGCCGCTCCTCGTCCGGCCCCCACTCGAACCCCGTCGGCCGGTGGTCGACCTCCAGGCTCACCGCCCGGTCGAAGTCCGTCGTCAGCTTCCGCGTCTCGCCCGTCTCGGGGTCGAACACCCGAACGTCGGGATGTTCGAGCGTGAACCGCTCCTCGGTCGCGTAGTAGTACGCCACCCGACCGTCGCCGGCCGCGGCGAGATACGCCCCGCCCTCGGTCTCCAGTATCGTCTCCGCCGTGCCCGCGTCGAGGTCGTACGCGTCCACGTCCACGAGGAGGTTGTCGTCCGGGTCGCCGCGCCGGCTCGCCGCGTAGTAGAGCGTGTCGGCGTCCACCCACGTCGGGCTGGCGTGGTCCACGTCGCCATCCGTCAGTCGCTCCACGGAGTCGTCGTCGAGGTCGGCGAGGTAGACGTGGCTCCGCCGGCCGTCGAAGTAGTGCTCGTGCGCCCGGTACACCAGCCGGTCGATGACCCGGGGGTCCGGCGGCTCCCGATCGTACTCCTCGCCGGCCGCGAGGTCGTGACCCGCCTCGCGCTCCTCGGCCGTCGTGGACTGCGTGAACGCGACCGTCCGCCCGTCCGGACTCCACGCGACGTCCGAGACGCCGCCCACCACGTCCGTCACCTGCCGCGCCTCGCCGCCGTCCGCCGGCAGCACCCAGAGCTGCGGTTTCGCATCCTCGCCGCCGCGCGCGCTCACGAACGCGAGCCGGTCGCCGGACGGACTCCATCGCGGCTCGCTGTCCGACCCCTCCTCGGCCGTGAACCGCCGCGTCTCCCCGCCGAGCCGGCTCACGTAGACG
>CAZYYH010000298.1:0-3053 GCA_964651725.1 uncultured Halobacteriales archaeon
ACGTCGCCGTCGTGCTGACGGTGCTCTCGGCCGTCGTCGGCCTGTTCGTGATGGTGGGGTTGATGGTGCTCGCCATCGAGCTGTTCGTGTTCCCGCCCGACCTCATCACCAACTGGCCGACGCTGGAGGACCCGCAGGTCGGTTTCGCGGACCTCGTGCGCACCGCCGCGTTCGTGAGCACCGTCGGCGTCGTCACCGGCGCGCTCGCGGGTGGCCTGGAGAGCCGCACCGTGCTGCGCCACATCGCGCTGTTCCGCGACCGGCCGTAGCCTGACCGCAACAGCTCGCGTGGTACCCACGTGCGCGAGATATGCAACACCGTATCGAGGAACCCCGGTCATCGACGAGTTTAAACGCGGAACTCGGCTACTTCTGATAGCGTCCTCACCCCCAGAGGACCAGTTCGATCCCCCATGTGGCAAGAGTACGTAGTATTAGCCGGTAGCATAGTCATCACCCTCACCCTCATCCCCACGATCCTCGACGAGGACGCCCACGTGCCGCTCTCGACGAGCGTCCCCTCGGTCGTCGTGCTGTCCGCACAGACGTGGGCGTTCACGTCCATGGGCTTGCTGTACACGGCTGTAGGCACCGGACTCGGGCTGACGCTCTGGTCGCTGATCGCCCTGCGGAAGGGCCGGGAGTCGCCGCTGTCCCTCCTCGACGACCTGGCGTCCGACACGAAGCAGCTGTCACCGGTCCAGAAGTAGATTCGCGGTGCGCGGGCCGTACCTACTGGAAGTCGTCGTGCGCGACGAATTCGAGGAACGGCGCGAGGCACTCGGCGGACTCCTCGTGCGTCACGGTCTCCAGAATCGAGTCGTAGTTTACGAGCCCGGCGTCGTCGAGCATCGGGAGGTGGCAGTGAACCAGATCCGTGAGCACGCGCTCGTACCGGTCGTGGCTCGCGTCCTCCTCCCAGAGCGCGATCTGCTCGGCGGCGTCGCCCATGGCGACGGCACCGACCCGTTGTGAGAGGTAGTGCAGCAGGTATCGGCGACGCGAGTTCGCCAGCACCTCGAAGATGACGTCGGTCGAGATGTCGTCGCTCGTCGGTGTCTCTATCTCCGCAGTCTCGGTCTTCATGGTTGGCTCCGTACCCGGCTTACGCAACTCGACGCGGCCCGCGATTCGACGCGGCGTCTCGGCTTCACCTACTTCAGCAGAGCACGATCACTCGACACCCCCATCCTGCTTAATCGTATCGTACACGAAAGCAAGTTTACAACCCGGATGGCGTCGGCGAGACGGGAGATACGTACCGCTCGGTGTCGGCTTGCTCGCGGGTTGGCGGCCTCTTACCCGTCCGCGGCGTCGCGCTCGCCGGTCCCGGTCGGCTGGACCTTCTCGACGGTAACTCGCCAGCCCGGCGCGTCGGCCACCGGGACCGCGAACTCCCACGTTCCCTCGACGGGAACGCCCCTGGCGAACGCCGTCAGCACGAGCGATTCGAGGTCGGTCTCGAACGCTCCCGTCCGTTCGCTTGCTTCCTGCAGTGAATCGTCGGAGTGCATGGTGGAGTGGAGGCTCCAGCTACCACGCGGCCTCGCGGCGGTGACTGTCGGTCTCCACGGGTCCCCGAGGCGTCTGACGCATATAACGCCGTCTCCTCGCCGTCGTCCACGGTGCGACGCGGGCCTGCACGGGAATCTTTTTGCGCGGCACGCCCGCACGCCGAACCATGGTCTCGGACATCATGGACGAGTCGCAGTGGGAGCCGGCCGGCCCCGAGTTCGACGACGTGACGTATCATCGCGCCGTCGACCAGGGCACGGTCCGGATCGCGTTCGACCGCCCCGAGGTGCGGAACGCGTTCACGCCGAAGACGGTGGACGAACTCTACGCGGCGCTCGACCACGCGCGCCGCCAGACCGACGCCAGCTGTGTCCTGCTGACGGGCAACGGCCCGTCGCCGAAGGACGGCGGCTGGGCGTTCTGCTCGGGCGGCGACCAGTCCGTGCGCGGGGGAGACGGATACCAGTACACCGGGGAAGCCGACGACGCAGACGACGCCAGCAGCACCGGCCGGCTTCACATCCTCGAAGTCCAGCGTCTCATTCGGTTCATGCCGAAGCCCGTCGTCGCCGTCGTCCCGGGGTGGGCGGTCGGCGGCGGCCACAGCCTCCACGTCGTCTGCGACATGACGCTCGCGTCCGAGGAGCACGCGAAGTTCCTCCAGACCGACCCGGACGTCGCGTCGTTCGACGGCGGGTTCGGCTCCGCGTACCTCGCCCGCCAGGTCGGCCAGAAGAAGGCGCGCGAACTGTTCTTCGTCGGGAAGACCTACGAGGCCGAGGAAGCAGCCGACATGGGCATGGTCAACGAGGTCGTCGCGCACGACGACCTGGAGGACGTCGCACTGGAGTGGGCCGGGGAGATCGACCGCAAGTCGCCGACCGCCATTCGCATGCTCAAGTACGCGTTCAACCTCGCGGACGACGGCATGGTCGGCCAGCAGGTGTTCGCGGGCGAGGCCACCCGACTCGCGTACATGACCGACGAGGCGGCCGAGGGACGCGACGCGTTCATGGAGGGGCGGCAGCCGGACTTCTCCGACGTTCCCTGGCACTACTGACGCTCGGAGTCGAGCGAACCGCGGTCGCCGGACCGGCAGAGGACATTTACACGCCACGGCGTTAGCTTGGACCCCCGATGGTCTCCTACGAGATGGGCCTCATCGTCGTCGGCCTCGCCATCCTCGGAGCGGTCGCACTCCCGCGTCTCCTGTCCGAGAAGCCGCTGTCGATCCCGATGCTGTACGTCGCCGCGGGCGCGGTGCTGTTCTCGCTTCCCGTCGGCGTCCAGCCGCCCGACCCCGTCGCGAACGCCGAGATCACGGAGCGGCTCACCGAACTCGTCGTCATCATCGCGCTCATGGGCGCGGGCCTCAAGCTCGACCGGCCGTTCGACCTGCGAGCGTGGAGTTCGACGTGGCGGTTGCTCGGCGTCACCATGCCAGTCACCATCGCGCTCGCGGCGGCGCTCGGGCACTGGGTGCTCGGCGCGCTCCCCGCGACCGCCGTCCTGCTGGGCGCGGTCGTCGCGCCCACCGA
>CAZYYH010000299.1:0-3053 GCA_964651725.1 uncultured Halobacteriales archaeon
ACCGAGCGCGTATCGTACGGTGACCGCCGTTCCGACGAACGCGATGGCCGCGCCGACCGTGACCAGCCGGAACGTGTCCGCCGGAGCCTCCCGGAGCTTCTCGGCTTCGAGGTGGAACGCCCCCTCGAAGACGATGATGGCGACCGACAGCCCAACGATGGCCGACAGCGCGTCTCCGAACGCCGCGGGGTCGATCACGCCGAGCACCTCCGGTCCCAGCAGGATGCCGGCGAGGATGAGGAACACCACACTCGGCACCTGGAACCGGCTGGCGAGCACCTGGGCTACGACGCCCACGCCGATGATGGCTGCCACGACGGTGATGAGGTCTGCGGCCATCTCCGTGTTTGCGGCTGAAGACCGACGAGCGTATAAAACCGCCTATCGCGGTCGGACTCGCCACCTGGTCGTCCGTCCGTGCGGAACCGTAACGGGAGGGCGATTCGCGCCGAACCGGCGGCGAACGACCGCCAGCCGGAGAGCGGCCCGATAGGCACGATCGATGACCGGCTCCGGGAGGGTGTGGCAGATCCGCCGTCGCGATGGCGCACGACCGACGGCGATGGCCGATATCGACCCCATAAACCACTTGAAGGTTACAGTTACTTACAAATAATTACAAAATGTCACACTTAAGAGGTTTATAGGGGCGGCGGGAGCCGTGCGGAGGCGTCGCTCCACCCGCTCCTCGAATCGCTCCGCCAGCTTCGTCACCGGGCACTGCTCGTGGCATCGAAAGCACCTCGTCATCCGCGTCTCGCCGACGCGCCACGTCGGCTGCTGGCCGGTCTGCTCGGACTGGCCGCCACACCACTCGCCAGCCGCCCACCACTCCGACTCGACACCCGACCACGCCGCCGACCCGCGCGGTCCTTCATGCCGTTTCCGCCGCCATAGCTGTCAGAGTCGGCGTATAAATATAAGTGAATTCGGTCGTAACGGCGGGTAGGGAGCGTCGTGGGCGCGTCCCCAACGCTCCGGCGCTTCCGACAGTGGGGCACAGCCGCGTCGTCCGGGCCCGAAGCGGACCCGGGCGTCTCTTCACGTCTCTCTCACGTCGCCTCGTACATCGACTCGATTTCGTCCGCGAACGCCTCCAGGATGTTCCGGCGCTTCTTCTTCATCGTCGGCGTGAGGAAGTCGTTCTCCTCCGTGAACTCCGTCGGCACCATCCGGAACTGCTTGATGCGCTCGTACTCCTCGAAGCTCTCGTTCACGCGGTCGACCTCCCGTCCGACGTACTCGTCGACGCGGTCGTCGCGGCACGCCGCCCGGTCGTCCTCGGGGAGGTCGACGCCCTCGCGCTCCGCCCACGCGTGCACCGCGTCGAGGTTCGGGACGACGACCGCGCTCACGAACCGCCGGCCGTCGCCGACCACCATCGCCTGCTCCACCACGTCGCTCGCGGCGAACGCGTCCTCGATGGGACCGGGCGCGACGTTCTTCCCCGTGGAGAGCGTGAGGATCTGCTTCGCGCGCTCCACGAACCGCACGTAGCCGTCGGGCCGGATCTCCACCACGTCGCCCGTCCGGAACCACCCCTCCTCGGTGAACGCGCGCTCGGTCGCGTCCGGGAGGTTCCAGTAGCCGTCCGTGACGTTCGGCCCCTTCACGAGGAGTTCGCCGACGTCGCCCTCGGCACGCTCGCGGTGCTCGTCGCTCGCCACCGCCTCGTCGAGTTCGAGTTCGACGTCCGGCACGGGCGGCCCGATGGTGCCGACCTTCGGCTCCTCCGTCGGGTTCGCGGTCACCACGGGCGAGGTCTCCGTCAGGCCGTACCCCTCCAGGATGGGCAGTCCCATCCCGTGAAACAGCGCGCAGAGTTCCGGCGAGAGGCTGCCGCCGCCGCTGATGAAGAAGTCCACCTCGCCGCCCACCGCCTCCCGAACCTGCTCGAAGACGAGCCTGTCGGCGACCGCGCGCTTCGCGCGCAGGAGCGCACCCGGATTCTCGGCCTCGAAGTACTCGCGGCCGACCTCGGTCGCCCACCGGAAGATGCGGGCTTTCACCGCCGACGACTCCGCCTCCTCGCGGATGGCGTCGTAGAGCTTCTCGTACACCCGGGGAACGCTCGACCCGGACGTGGGCCGCACGAGCTTGAAGTCCTCGCGGAGCGTGTCGGGGCTCTCCGCGTACGCCACCGTCGAACCCGACGCGAACAGGAAGAAGTGCCCGGAGAGCCGCTCGAACACGTGCGCGAGCGGCAGGTAGGAGATGGCCCGCGAGGTCTCGTCCAGCGCCGGCACCTCCTTGTCGGGCCGCGGTCCGAACCGTTTGCGCACCTGGTTGACGTTCGACCGGAAGTTGCGGTGCGTGAGCCGCACGCCCTTCGGCTGGCCCGTCGTCCCCGACGTGTAGATGAGGCTGGCGAGGTCCTCGGGGTCGCGGTCGTCCAGCCACGACTCGTACGTCTCGCGGTCGAACTCGGAAGCACCCAGGTCGTACACGTCGGCGAGCGAGTGCACGTCGTCGCGCCCCCGGTCGTCCACGTCGTCGATGGCGACGACGAAGGAGAGGTCGAGGTCGTCCTCGACGGCGAGCACCCGGTCGAGGAGGTCGTCGTTCTCCACCACCACGCCGGTCGCGTCCGGGTCGTCGAGCAGGTGTCGCACCTGGCTCTCCGACGAGCCGGTGTAGACGGTCGTGACGACCGCGCCCGTGGCCAGCAGCGCGAAATCGCACTGCGCCCACTCCATGCGCGTCGACGCGAAGATGGCGACGCGGTCGTCCGGCTCGACGCCGAGGTCGCGGAACCCGGCCGCGAGCCGGCGCACCACGTGTCGCATCTCCGCGTACGAGAGCGTGCCGTAGTCGCCGTCGGGTGCGGCCTCCACCACGTCCGGCACCAGGCTCCGGTCGTAGACGCCACCCTTGTACTGCTGGGCCGGCCGGTCGGCGTGGCGGTCGGCTGCCTCCTCGAACATCCGAGAGAGGGTGGAGTCGCCGATGACGGCGTCCTCGTACGTTTGCTCGGCTTCCTGCCAGGTCATACCACGGGATTGTCACCCCTGCTGTTTAAGGTATCGGAGAACTCCACGAACGTTCATCGCAGT
>CAZYYH010000300.1:0-3053 GCA_964651725.1 uncultured Halobacteriales archaeon
GCCGGACGAGGTCGGGGCGGTCGGTGCCGGGGAACGCGAACCCGCCGAGTTCGACCCCTCTCACGCCGCCCTCGCGGTAGAGCTCACAGACGAGCGCCTGGCCGGGGAACTGGTCGCGCGGAACGTCGGGGAGCGCGCGGTTGGCGAGGACGTAGACGGCGTGGCCGCCGACGGGCTGGTAGATGGGCACCCCTCCGTCGCGGAGCAGGTCGCCGAGTTCCCGGACCTGCTCGACGCGGGATTCGGCGTACGGCGGCTCGACGGCCTCCCGCAGCCCGACCGCCATCGCTTCGAGGTCGCGGCCGGCCATGCCGCCGTAGGTGGGGAAGCCCTCGTAGAGGATGGTGCGCTGCTTGGCGCGCTCGAACAGCGCCGGGTCGCGGACGGCGACGAACCCGCCGACGTTCGCGAGTCCCTCCTTCTTCCCGCTCATGACGAGCGCGTCGGCGTGGGATAGCTGCCCGCGGGCGATGTCCCGGATAGGTTCGCCCTCGAACTCGGGCTCGCGGCGGGAGACGAAGTGGGCGTTCTCCGCGAACCGGCAGGCGTCGATCACGAGCGTCGCGTCGATCTCGTCCGCGAACGCCCGGACCTCCCGGGTGTTCTCGACGCTGACGGGCTGGCCCGCCATCGTGTTGTTCGTGACGGTGAGGATGATCGCGGGGACGTTCTCCACGCCCACGTCGTCCACGACCTCGCGTGCGGCGTCCAGGTCCAGATCGCCCTTGAACGGCTCGTCGGCGTCGGGGTCGAGCGCGCTCGCCGCCGGGCAGTCCACCGGGTTCGCGCCCTGGTTGGCGACGTGCGCCCGCGTCGTGTCGAAGTGCGCGTTGCTGACGACGGTGTCGCCCTCCCCGACGAGGCAGCCGTAGAGCACGTTCTCCGCGCCGCGGCCCTGGTGGGCGGGCACCACCTTCTCGAAGCCCATCACGTCCGAAACCGCGTCCCGGAGCCGGTGGAAGCTCCGGCTGCCGGCGTAGGACTCGTCGCCGCGATGCAGCGCCGCCCACTGCTCGTCGCTCATCGCGCCGGTGCCGGAGTCCGTGAGGAGGTCCACGAACACGTCCTCGGCGGAGAGGGCGAAGACGTTGTAGCCCGCGGCCTCGATGGCGGCGTCGCGCTCGGCCCGCGACGGCAGGGAGACGGCCTCCACGGACTTCGCCTTGTACGCTCGCATGTTCCGTGAGTCGGCCGGAACACCGAAGAAACCACCGTACAGAGACGCGTTCGTCGGTGTACAGGCATGGGTATCGGTGGCGGAGAGTGGTGGGTTGTCGGACGAGAGCAGGTAGTGGAACTGCGTCGGGACTGCTCGTCCGAGCAATCGCGGCCGGCGCGCGAGGGACGAGCCTCGACTGAGCGTAGCGAGGGAGAGGCGAGTCGGCTGGGGAGGCGTGTGGCTGCGGTCATATCGTTGGTCACCGTTTAGCTACCGCCATCGGCTCGATGAGAACCACGAGCCACGCCTTCCCGTTCAGCTCTACGACTGCTAGCGTGAACGGGAGCAGGCTAGCTGCTGCCGGGTGTACCGATACGCCGCAGCCACGCGCCTCCCCGACCGATTGCGATGCTCGGGGCCTCCGGCCCCTGCGCTTCTCATCCCTCGCGGGTCGCGTCTCTTGGGACGCGGCCCTCGCGCCACCGCAACCTGCTTCGAGAGGCCGCTTCAGTCCAAGCAGTACCCGCCGAGTCAGACCACGTCGAAGTTGCCCTGGACTATCTCTAACGTCTCCTCGCGGTCGTCCCAGGCGACGAACACGGCGACGCTCGTGGCGGACGTGATGATGTCGTGGACGTTGATGCGGGCGTCGCCGAGGGGCGAGACGATGCGCTGGATGACGCCGGGCTGGTTCGGAAGTTCGCCGCCGAGCACGCGGACGACGGCGATATCGTCGATGACGGTGATGGAGGAGAGGGCGTCGTCGTCGATGACGTCGCGGTGGAGGACGTTCTCGGCGTGCTCGGCCTCCCCGGCGTCGACGTAGAAGGTGACGGAGTCCATGCCGGAGGCGACGGCGTCTACGTTGATGTCCGAGTCGGCGAGCGCGGTGGAGAGCCGCGAGAGGATGCCGGGCTGGTTGCGGATGGCGCGGCCGGCGACGGTGAGGCAGGCGAGCGGCGACTCGCGCATGTCGATGATGTTCTCGAACTCGCCCTCGACGCGCGTGCCGCCGGCGAGCAGGTCGCCGTGCTGGTAGTGGATGACGCGTACGTCGAGGCCGGCGTCCTTGAACGTGAGCGCGCTGGGCGCGACCACCTCCGCGCCGCGGAAGGAGAGGTTGCGGAGTTCGTCGACGGTGATCTCGCCGACGTTCCGCGCGCCCTCGACGACGTGCGGGTCGCCGGTCATGATGCCCTCGACGTCGGTGACGATGACGACCTCGTCGGCGTCCACGTAGCTGCCGAGCATCACCGCGGTCGTGTCGGAGCCGCCGCGGCCGAACGTAGTGACGTTGCCGTCCTCGTCCTCGGCGAGGAAGCCGGTGACGACGGGGACGGTGTCGCCGAGCCGCTCGGCGAGGTCGCGGGCGCGCCGTCGCGTCTCCTCGGCGTTCACCTCGCCGCGGTCGTCCGCGACCACGGGCCAGTCGGGGTGGCCGGGTTCGAGGAACTCGGCGTCGACGCCCCGGGCGGCGAGGGCGGCCTTCAGCATCCGGACGCTGGTACGCTCGCCCATGCTCACGATCTCCGCGCGGTCGGCGTCGTCGGCGTCGAAGGAGATGGCGTCGAGGAGTTCGTCGGTGGTGTTCCCCATCGCGCTGGCGACGACGGCTATCTCGTGGCCGGCGGCGACCACGTCCGCGATGGAGTCGGCGGCGCGCTCGATGCGGTCACCGCTCCCGAGACTGGTGCCGCCGAACTTCGCTACGACGCGCATCGACGCACCTCCCCAGGGATGTCGGCGTCTGACATGGACGTTCGTAACGGTGGCGCGGGGATAACTGCTTGCATGCCCGAAACCCTTACCGGCCGGGGGTTTATGGCGACGGCGCGCGTCCACGCGACCGATGGAGGTACGCGACGCCGTCGAGGACGACGCCGACGCGCTCGCG
>CAZYYH010000301.1:0-3047 GCA_964651725.1 uncultured Halobacteriales archaeon
GGACGGTCGAGCGGCGGTACGCGGTGGAGAAGAAGCTCCACTGCTGTTTGAGCAGGTCCTCCTCCTCGCGGATGCGCTCCTTGAGCCGCCAGGCGTCCTCGATGTACTCGTCGTCGCCGGGCGGGATGACGCGCTTGTCGACCGTGACGCTCACTGCTAGGGAGTAGTGGGGTGGAGAATATAAATTCACCTCCACCCTCAGTATTCGACTCGACCCGGCCGACGGTGGAGTAGATGTACTACTCGAAGTTTACATATTATTACATAGAATTACAAGCTATTACATCCATGAAGGCCGCCGTGGTGCCGTCCGACGCCGCTCTCGACACCGCCGAGACGCGAACTCCGAAACGGTTTCACGGTGCGCGCCGAGAGTCGGGAGCGACGGCGGGCGCGTCGCTCGCGGTGGCGCGCACGGCGCGGCGACCGAGCACATGGGCTTCGAACTGCGCGAGCACACGGCGGACGTGGCGGTGGCGGCGAGCGGCGCGTCGCTCGGCGAGACCTTCGCGGCGGTCGCGGACGGTCTCGCGGCCGCGATGTGCGAGGACGTGCCCGCGGGCGGCGACCGCTTCGACCTGACGGTGCGCGCGGAGGGCCGCGAGGCCGCGCTCTACGACTACCTCGACGAACTCATCTACGAGCGCGACGTACGCGGCGTACTCCCGGTGGACAACGAGGCGACGGTGCGCGAGGCGGGCGGCGAGTGGGTGGTCGAGGCGAGCGCGCGCGGCGTGCCGCTCGACGCGGTGGCGGCGCGCGAGGTGAAGGCGGTGACGTACTCCGACATGGAACTCGTGGAGACCGACGGCGGCTGGCGCGCGTACGTCGTGTTCGACGTGTGAGGGCGCGCGCCGGGGAAAGGTAGTTCCCGCGCTGCTTCGAAGCGGCCTCCATGAGCGACCGGATGCGTCGAGCGGGGACCGCGGCGGGCGTCGCCGCACCCGCGCTCCTGCTCCTGACCGTAGCGAGCGGCGTCGCGGCGACGCCGACGTACGACTGGCCGACCGCCCCGTTCTCCGTGATGGGGGCCGTCGACCAGCCGTTCGCGCTCGCGTTCAACGCGGGACTGGTCGCCGTCGGTCTCGCCACGCTCCCGTTCGCGCGCCGCCTCTGGAACGCGGCCGGCCGTTCGGTCGGCGCGCTCTACGCAGTCGTCGGCGTCTCGTTCGCGGGTGCCGGCGTCTTCCCGCTTCCGGCGACCGCCCACGAGGTGTTCGGCGCGGGGCTTCTAGCTGGCATCCCCGCCGTCCTGCTGGCGGCGAGCGTCGTCGGCTGGCGGCGAGGCGACCGGCGCGCAGGCGTCGTGGCCCTCTCGCTCGGCACGGCCGCGCTCGGCGTGTGGCTCCCGTACGACTTCGGGGTCGAGACCGCACAGATCGGCTACGGGGCTGCGGAACTCGTCGCGTTCGTCGCGTGGAGCGCGTGGAGCGCGTGGACGGCCGCCCGACTGTGGCGACGGTCGGGCCAACGGCTGTCGGAGCGGCGCGCGGAGGTCACTCCCTGACGCCCGGACTCGGCCGCCGCGACGGCTCGGAGCGACCGCCGGAGGTAAACTCTATTCCGGATGGCGCGCCAACCCCCGGGTATGACCACGTTCGAGACCGACCACGGCACCCTCCACCGGGTGCGCGAGTACGTCTGGGAGATGGAGCGCTCGGGCGACATGCGCGTGCCGGCGCGCGTGCTCGCCAGCGAGGCGCTCTTAGAGGAGATCGCGGGCGACAAGACCCTGGAGCAGATACAGAACGTCGCGCACCTCCCCGGCGTCACCGAGCACGCCATCTGCATGCCGGACGGCCACCAGGGCTACGGCTTCCCCGTCGGCGGCGTCGCCGCCATCGACGCCGAGGACGGCTGCATCTCGCCCGGAGGAGTCGGTTTCGACATAAATTGCGGCGTAAGAATGGTGCGGACCGACCTCAACTACAGTGATATCGAGGGTAGAGAAGAGGAGTTAGTGAACGAACTGTTCGCGTCCGTCCCCTCCGGCCTCGGCGGCGGCGGGGTCGTGGAGGGGTCGAAGCAGACCGTCGAGGACGTGCTCGCGCGAGGGATGGACTGGGCGCTGGAGCACGGCTACGCGGTCGAGGACGACCTCCGCCACTGCGAGGACGAGGGCGTGCGGCCGGACGCCGACCCCGACGCCGTCTCCGCGAAGGCCAAGGACCGCGGCCGCAACCAGATCGGGAGTCTCGGCTCCGGCAACCACTTCCTCGAGGTCCAGCGCGTCACCGACACCTACCTCGACGACGTGGCCGAAGCGTACGGGCTGGCGGAGGACCAGCTCGTCGTGCTCATCCACTGTGGCTCCAGAGGTCTCGGCCACCAGGTGTGCTCGGACTACGTGCGCGACATCGAGCAGGCGCACGGCGACCTGCTCGACTCCCTGCCGGACAAGGAACTCGCCGCCGCGCCCGCCGGCAGCCGGCTCGCCGACGACTACTACGGCGCGATGTGCGCCGCCATCAACTTCGCGTGGGTGAACCGCCAGCTCATCACGTTCCAGACGCGGCGCGTGTTCGAGCGCGTGTTCGACGCCGACTGGCAGGAGATGGGGATGGACCTGCTCTACGACGTCGCACACAACATCGCCAAGAAGGAGACGCACAGCGTCGGCGGCGAGGACCGCGAGCTGTACGTCCACCGGAAGGGCGCGACGCGCGCGTTCCCCGCCGGCCACCCCGAGGTCCCCCGCGCCTACCGCGACGTCGGCCAGCCCGTCATCATCCCGGGGTCGATGGGCACCGGCAGCTACGTGCTCCGCGGCGGCGAGCGGTCGATGGACCTCACGTTCGGCTCGACCGCCCACGGCGCGGGCCGGCTGATGAGCCGCACGCAGGCCAAGCAGGAGTACTGGGGCGGCGACGTACAGGACGACCTCCGTGAAGGCAGCCAGGTGTACGTCAAGGCGCAGTCCGGCGCGACCATCGCCGAGGAAGCCCCCGGCGTCTACAAGGACGTGGACGAGGTGGTGCGCGTCTCCGACGCGCTCGGCATCGGCGACAAGGTCGCGCGCACCTTCCCCGTCGTCAACATCAAGGGGT
>CAZYYH010000302.1:0-3044 GCA_964651725.1 uncultured Halobacteriales archaeon
ACGTCGTAGTCGCGGATGATGTTGATGGTGGCGTCGGGCGCGATGAGCGAGAGCACGGCCACCTCGCCCTGGCTCAGCTCGCGGCCCTCGACCTTCACCACGTCCTTCCGCCCGAGGCGGTCGCTCGGCACGTTCATGCCGAGGCTCACCGTCTCGCCGCCGGAGCCGTCGATGCCGAGGATGGCGAGCACGTTGAGCGCCTGCCCGCCGGTGACGTGGTCGATGACGGTGCCGTTGCGGATCTTGCTGACGCGGAGTTCGTGGTCGGGGTCTGTCATGGGCACATCAGGTCGAGCAGCGCCATGCGGACGGGGACGCCGTTGTGCGCCTGCTCGAAGTAGTTCGCGTGCGGCGTGTCGTCGACCGCGGCCGCGATCTCGTCCACGCGCGGGAGCGGGTGGAGCACCGCGAGGTCGTCGCGCGCAGCCGCCAGCGTCTCGCCGTCGATTCGGTACTCGCCCGCCACCTCGCGGTACTCGTTCTCGTCCGGGAACCGCTCGCGCTGGATGCGCGTGACGTAGAGTACGTCGAGGTTCGGCAGGATATCGTCCAGATTCTGGTGCTCGCGGACCTGCGCACCCGACTGGTGGAGGTCGTACCGCACGCTCCGCGGCAGCCGCAGGCTCTCCGGGCTGACGAAGTGCTGGCGCACGTCGAACTCCGTGAGCGCGTGCGCCAGCGAGTGCACCGTCCGGCCGTACTTCAGGTCACCCATGATGCCGATGGAGATGCCGTCCAGCCCCGCGGCCTCCCGGATGGTGTAGAGATCGAGCAGCGTCTGCGTCGGGTGGTGGCCCGCGCCGTCGCCCGCGTTGATCAGCGGCACGTCCACGAACTCGCTCGCCATCTTCGCCGCGCCCTGGCTCGGGTGCCGGAGCACTAAAGCGTCGGCGTACCCCTCCACGACTCGCACGGTGTCCGCGAGCGTCTCGCCTTTCTTCACGGACGACGACTCCACCGACCCCATGTCCACGACGCCGCCCCCCATTCGCTTCGCCGCCGCCTCGAAGCTCATCCGCGTCCGCGTGCTCGGCTCGAAGAAGCAGAGGCCGAGCAGCCGGCCGTCCAGCCGGTCGCGGACCGACTCCGGATCGCGGTCGACCTCTGCGGCCCGGTCGAGGACGGACTCTACGTCCCCCCGCGACAGCTGCCTGGCGGTGAGCAGGTGGTCCTGGTCCATTGGTGTACTCAGGTCGCGCGGCGGCCTTGAATCGTTCGGACCTAGATTGGAAATGGGGTTCAGATAGTCCCGGTTCGACTGCTGCAGCCACCATGACCGCTCCCGAAAGCCCTCGGCCGCTACACTCCCGGGACTCGCTGCGCGCTTCACTCCTTCGCTCACTGCGTTCGCTCAGTCGCTCCAGTGCTTGCACCGTCGGACTCGCTGGCGCTCGTCCGACGAGCCCTGCTTCGCTCACTCCGCTCGCTCAGCAGGACGTCGTCCGGGTTCGCGTAGCGACCTCGCTCTTTCGAAGTCCACCAGGCCGTCGGTTTATCGACCTGCTATCGCCTCCGGTTCGTCAGCCGGCCAACGCAGAACGGAACCCGAATTCGGCACGAAAGTTGAAACCCGATGACGAACCACCCGGCGTATGCTCGCGATCGCAGGCGGCAAGGGCGGCACCGGAACGACCACCACGACGCTCGGTCTGGCGGCCGCGCTCGCGGGCCAGCGCCGCCGCCCGCTCGCGGTGGACGCGGACGCGGGCGCGCCGAACCTCCACCTCGTCGCCGGCCTCGATGCCGACGACGGTGGCCGCTCCGGCATCGCGGGCGTGGCCGCTGGACAGTCGGTCGTTGACGCCGCCCGTGCGCCCGCCCGATTCCCGGGCGTCGACGTACTCACCGCAGCGCCGGGTGACGACGTGCGCGGCGCGCTCGCCCGACTCGGCGACCGCCGCCCCGTCCTCGTGGACTGCCCGTCCGGCGGCGGCCGACCCGCTACCCTCCCGCTTCGATTCGCCGACGCCGCGGTCGTCGTGACGACGCCCCGTCGGCAGGCAGTCGAGAACGCGCTGAAGACCGCCGAGACGGCACGCGCGCTCGACACCCCGGTCGCGGGCGTCGTCGCGTCGAGGGCCGACGACGTTCCGGGCGACGTCGCGGCATCGTTCGACGCGCCCGCGGTCGCCGTCCCCGCCGCCGACGACTACCCGCTCGCCGACCCCAACGTCCGTGCCGCCCACGACCGGCTCGCCGAGCTACTCTCGCGGCAGGACGAGTTCCCGACTGTTCGTCGGTCCGGAGGAACCGAACGACGTGAGTACGCCCGAGAAACCGACGCGGGCGGGACTGAAAGGGGCTGCGCTCCGGGACGTACGACGACGCAAGCACCGCAACGACCGAGCGAAGCGAGGGAGTGAGGAGCACAGCGAGTCGCGCGACCGGAGCGCGCAGGGGCTTTCGACGTAGCAGGCCGCCCGACACGGACAACTCCAACTACATCACCTCCTACCGGCCGAACGCTTCAAGTACCACGCCTCGAAACCACCCGACATGGCGAATCGGCTCCCGACCGGCGTGGACGTGCTGGACCGCCGCATCGACGGCGGTCTGCCCGCGGGGAGCGTCGTGGCGTTCACGACGCCGCCGGCGAGCCAGGGGGAGCTTCTACTGTATCAGTTGACGGCGGCGCGGCCGACGCTCTACCTGACCACGGACCGGACGGAGGAGGCGGTGTCGGACGCCATCGAGCGGACGCACGCGCCGACGGGCGACCCGGCGGTGCGGTTCGTGGCGGGCGACGCGCCGCTGGAGAACGCCCGCCGGCTGTTCAAGCAGACGTCGGGCGCGGTGAACGTCGTCGTCGACCCCGTCGACGTGCTGGAGGACGGCGAGCGCGCGCGCTACCAGAACTTCGTGAACGACGTGCAGAACCACATGCGGAACACGGGTGGCCTCGCGGTGCTCCACTGCCTGAAGGGCACGAACACGGCGCATCGCGCGCTCACGCAGCACATGGCGGACGTGGTGCTCGACCTCCACCAGGAGATCGACGGCAGCGACGTGGAGACGCGGCTCGCCGTGCCGAAGTTCCGCGGCGG
>CAZYYH010000303.1:0-3036 GCA_964651725.1 uncultured Halobacteriales archaeon
CTCCGCAGTCCCCTCGCGGGGGTCGCCGAGCACGCCGGTCTCGGTGATGGCGTCGAACCCCTCGCTGAGCAGCCGCGAGACCGAGATGTCGCCCTCGTGGCCGGCCGCGAGTTCGTCGGTGCGGACGAGTCCCTCCGCGACCGCGAGCACGACGGCGGTCTCGGTCGCCCCGGCGTGTATCACCGGCTCCTGGTAGTCCACGCCCGCGTCCCGCAAACCCTCGTTCTGGAGTTCCATCAGCTCGTCGAGATCCGCGAGCGCGATCACGTTCGCGTCTACCTCCCGGGCGACCTCGGGCGCGACGGTGTTCACTGGCGCGAAGTTACCGCCGTGCGTCGGGACGAGGATGACGTGCTCGAACCCGTGTTCGTCGAGCGACCGGCAGTACGACCGTATCGTGTCCATCAGCGTCTCCGCCGGAACGGTGATGGTCCCCGGGAACGCCATGTGGTGGCCGGAGCAGCCGGGGCGGATGGTCGGCGCGGCGAGCGCGTCGCCGAGTCGCTCGGCGATGCGCCGCGCGAGTTCGTCGCCCGCGAGCGTGTCCATCACCAGCGGGAGGTGCGGGCCGTGCTGCTCCACGGAGCCGACCGCGACGACGACTGTTCGCGTCCCCTCGTCCAGTTCCGACTCGACCTCCGGCCAGGTGCGCTCTTCCAGGCGTACCGTGTCACGGGCAGGCATCGCTGTCCCGACCGTCTCGGCCGAGCGGCATAAGCCTGTGGCGGTCGGGCGAGACACGGTTCGACGCGACGGAACGCGCTCGCTCGTGACCGGGTGGACGTGAGGGGCTGACCCGGACCACCCCCGCACGGCGGTAGCGGACTGCGCGCCGATGCGCACGCCGGAGTTTTATGGCGCTCCCGACCGTTTACAGTCCCATGAATTTCGACGAGTTCACGGGCACGGTCCAGCATCGGCTCGAACTCCCGGGAACCGGCGAGACGGTGCGCGCCATCCGGGCGACGCTGTCGACGCTCGGTCGACGTATCCCGGAGGGGGCGGCCGAGGATTTCGCCGCGAACCTCCCGATGGAGATCGATTGGTACCCGACCGGCGCGGTCCACGAGCACGGCGAGCGGTTCGACTGGCGCGAGTTCGTCGGCCGCGTCGCCGAGATCGAGGGCGTCGAGCGGCCGGATGCGGCCTACCACGCGCAGGTCATCGTGGACCTGGCGGCGTCGGAGGTGCCGCCCTCCGACCTCCAGCAGCTCCGCGACCAGCTTCCCGAGAGCGAGGCCGACGAGAACTGGCGGAAGCTGTTCGAGGTGGTGGACGCGGGCGGCTGGGGCGAGGCCGAGGAGGCCCAGACCGGCGGCGGCCCGCAGTCCGACGCGGACGCCGGATCGGGCGAGTGACCGGCGGTCGGGTGGCGCGTCCGATCGGTCAGTCCGAGCGCCACTCCACCACGACGCTCCGCGTCGCCTTCGCGTCGATACCGAGCAGGAAGCCCGCGAGGAGCGGTAGCTCGCTCCCGACGTAGTAGCTCTCGACGACGGCGTCCGCGAGCGACAGCGGCCCGGGCGGTCGGCGCCGTTACCGTCGGTCGGCCTCGAAGCCGTCACTCGTCGTCGGCGACGCGCTATGCGTTCCCCGAACGCGTCCGCGGAAAACCCTCGACGCGTTTGTGGACGTTTCACTAACGCTTTGGCGTCGAGTACCTACACGCACGTATGGACTTCGAGCTCGCCGACGAACAGCAGGCCATCAGGGAGGAGGTGCGACGGTTCGCGGAGAACGAGATCGCGCCCGTCGCCACCGAGTACGACGAGGCGGAGAAGTACCCCGCCGAGGTCGTGGAGAAGGCGGCGGAGATGGGGCTGACCGGCCCGAACATCCCGGTGGAGTACGGCGGTGCGGGCTACGGCCCGCTGGAGGCCGCTATCATCATCGAGGAGCTGTTCGCCGTGGACCCCGGCATCGGGCTGTCGGTGTCGAGCGCGTCGTTCGGCGCGGACGCCATCATGGGGTACGGCTCCGAGGCGCAGAAGGAGGAGTACCTCCCGCCCATCGCCAACGGCGAGTCCGTCATGGGCGCGGCCATCAGCGAACCCCAGGCCGGCTCCGACGTGACCTCCATCACCACCACCGCCGAGAAGGAGGGCGACGAGTGGGTGATAAACGGCAACAAGATGTGGATCACGAACGGCTCGGTCGGCGACTTCTTCGTCGTGATGTGCGAGACCGACCCCGAGGTCGAGGACCGGTACACGGGCTTCTCGCAGATCATCATCGAGTCGGACCGCGACGGCTTCGAGACCGAGAAGATAACGGGGAAGCTCGGCATCCGCGGCTCCGACACCGCCGAACTCATCTTCGACGGCGTGCGCGTCCCCGAGGAGAACCTCGTCGGCACGCGCGGCATGGGCTTCCTGCAGCTGATGCAGTTCTTCGACGAGACGCGGACGATGGTCGCCGCGCAGGGCGTCGGCATCGCCAAGGGAGCCTGCGAGCGCGCGCTCGACTACGCCCAGGAGCGCGAGCAGTTCGGGAAGCCCATCTCCGAGTTCCAGGCCATCCAGCACAAGCTCGCGGAGATGCACACCAAGACCGAGGCCGCGCGCAACCTCACGTACAAGTCGGCGTGGAGTGTCGAGCACGCCGAGGACGACCTCACCACGCTGGCGTCGATGGCGAAGGAGTTCGCGTCCCGGGTCGCCGTCGAGGTCGCGGACGAGGCCGTCCAGATCCACGGCGGCGCGGGCTACGTCAACGACTTCGACGTGGAGCGGCTGTATCGGGACGCCAAGATCACGCAGATCTACGAGGGCACCACGGAGATACAGAAGAACATCATCGCGCGGGAGCTGCTCGGCAAGGGCTTCTGAGCGACGGGCCGCCGCAACGATACTCTCCTCCCGGCCGCTCCGATGTCTCACTGCAGGTACTCGTGACCCGTCTGGCCGATGCGCCGTACACGTCAGCTTACGAACCCTCCTGCAAATAGGCTACTTCGAAGTAGCCTATTCCAGATCTTTTATCCAGTTCTTACTCCCGTCCTCTACCCCAAGTACACGTTCACGGATGTCGGCGGGC
>CAZYYH010000304.1:0-3023 GCA_964651725.1 uncultured Halobacteriales archaeon
GCGGGCGCGCTCGCGTACGGCGACCAGCGCCGGCTGGAGATCGGCGTCGTGCTCGCCACCGACCCCGAACTCGTGCTGCTCGACGAGCCGACCGCGGGCATGAGCGCCGACGAGACGCGGGCGACGATGGACCTCGTCGCGGACGTGCTCGCCGACCGCACGCTCCTGCTCGTCGAGCACGACGTCGACCTCGTGATGCGCGTCTCCGACCGCGTCACCGTGCTCCACCGCGGCGCGGTGCTCGCCGAGGGGCCGCCGAAGGCCGTCGCCGCCGACGACGAGGTGCGCGCCGCGTACCTGGGAGGGGTGCAGCAGTGAGCGCCCTCCTGTCCGTCGACGACCTCCACGCGGGCTACGGCGAGACGCGCGTACTCCGCGGCGTCACGTTCGAGGTGCCCGAGGGCAGCGTCGTGTCGCTCGTCGGGCGGAACGGCGCGGGCAAGACCACGACGCTCCGGAGCGTCGTCGGCAACGTCGTCCCTACGTCGGGCACCGTCACGTTCGACGGCGAGGACGTGACCGGCCTCTCGACGGAGGAGACAGTCGGCCGGGGCGTCGGCTACGTCCCCGAGGACCGCCGTGTGTTCCCCGGGCTGACCGTGCGCGAGAACCTGGAGATCGCGGCCCTGGGGGGTGCGAGCGACCGGGACGGCTACGACGTAGCCGACGCGCTCGACGCGTTCGAGAACCTCCGCGAGCACGCCGACAGCCCCGGTGCGACGCTCTCCGGCGGCGAGCAGCAGATGCTCGCCATCGCCCGCGCGCTCGTCTCCGGCTGCCGCCTGCTCCTCCTCGACGAGCCGACCGAGGGCCTCGCGCCGTTCGTCGTGCGCGAGGTCGAGAACGTGGTGCGCGACCTCAACGACGACGGGATGACGGTGCTCCTCGTCGAGCAGAACGTGCAGGTGGCGGCCGACCTCGCGGACTACCACTACGTGCTCGACCAGGGCCGGATCGCGTGGGACGGCACGTCCGCCGACCTGGCGGCGGACGAGGACGTGCTCGACCGGCACCTCGGGGTGTCCCTGGAGGGGTGAGGGAGAACCACCGTGGTACCGTCCCGCACGCCCCCGAAAGGGTTTCGTCGGATCGCGCGCCACCTCCTCGCGTGACCGACGACCTGCCGGACCGGGCCCTCCCGCGCGAGACCGTCGAGCGCATGGTCCACGCCGTCCGCCCGGAGTGGCGCGTCCGGGACGCGACGCTCGCCGAGCGGGGTCACACGTCGGTCCACCACGTCACCGTCGAGGACGCCGACGCGGCCGACGGCGAGTACGTCCTGAAGGCGTCGCCGGACGGCGGCGCCTACGGCATCCGCACCGAAGCCCGGCTCCTCGCGCTCGTCGGCGAGCACACGTCGATCCCCGTCCCGCGCCTCGTCGGCGCGGTGGACGCACAGGACGACCTCCGGACGCCCTTCCTCGTGATGGAGCGCGCGGCCGGCACCGCGCTCCCGCCGCGGGAGGTCGGCGCGCTCTCCGACGCGGCGCTCCGGCGGGTCGCGCGCGAGACCGGCGCGCACCTCGCCGCCCTCCACGTGCTCCTCGCGGGTCGCTCCGACCTCGCGCTCGACGCCACGGACGCGTTCGGCTACGTCGGGTGCCAGCCGACGGAGCCGCTTCGCGGCGGCCGGCCCCGCGCCGACGGCGCGGACCTCGTCGTCACCGGCTCCGCGGAGTCGTGGCCGGCGCTCGTCCGCGAGTGGGCCGACGACGAACTCGACCGGCTCGGCGACACCCGGTTCGCCGACCTCGCGCCCCGGCTCCGCGTCGCCATCGACGCCGAACTCGACGCGCTCCGCGAGGACGGCCCGTTCACCCCCGCGCTCGCCCGCGTCGACCACGGCCTCCACAACCTCCTCGTGGAGCCCGGGACCGGCCGCGCCACCAGCGTGCTCGACTGGGCGTTCACGCTCGCGGCCACGCCCGCCTACGACCTCGCGTGCGTCGAGTTCGTGCTCGCCGGCGCCGCGGTCGTCGGACTGTCCGACGTGCCCGACCGCCGCGCGCTCGTCCGGTCCGCGATGCTGGACGGGTACCGGGAGCGCGCGGGCGACGTTCCCGAAGAGTTCCGCGACCACCGCGCGTGCTACGACCTCCTCATGTGCGCGCGCTCCGCGAACCACCTCGCCGCCGGCGTCACGCACGTTCCCGACGACCGCGTCGACGAGGTCGCCGACTGGCACCGGGCCGAGGCGCGGTCCCTCCTCGACGAGGAGTCGGCGTAACCGGCGTCGGTCCGACCCGACGGCCGTTACGTCCGCCACGACGCTCGACGTATTGGAAAAGACCTAATACCGGCACCCTCCGTACACTCGCGTATGGCTGGACCTTCGGTCACGCTCTTCGGCCCCGTCGACGCGATGCTCGGGCCGTACGTCGAGTACATCGTGTTCGCGCTCGTCGTCGCCAACCTGGTGACGCGCAAGATCGCACACGACGCGCACGTACGCCAGGCTCGCGACGGCGGCGCGGACGCGCTCGCGCACAACTCGCTCCACGTCGTCACGTCCGCGCTCGTCGTCCTCGCGTCGTTCTACTACGCCACGCTCCACCATCACGCCGGCGTCGTGCTGTCGATGTTCGTCGTCGGGATGGTGCTCGCCGACCACTTCGAGTTCGAGGCGCGCCGGGTCGAGGCGGAAAACGACCTGGAGATCGAGTCGCCGAAGGGCGCGCTCACCATCTCGGTGTTCGCGCTCCTCTACGCCGCGTACGTGAGCCTCTTCTTCCTCGTGGAGCCGTTCTGGAGCCAGATCATCTGAACCGGCTCCGTCGGCCGCGCCGACGCGCCCGTCGTACCGCCACCGACCGCCGGCTACCTCGACCGCCAGCTACCTGCGGCGACACCCGACGCTACCGACCCGGAACGGCCGTCGAGAACGAGCCGCCGTCACTCCTCCGCGACGTACGCCTGGAGTTCGCGGAGCGCCGGGATGACGACCCAGAACACGATTGCGCCCGTGACCGCGAACCAGAACATCACTTCCTTCAGCGAGATGGCGAGCTGGCCGTACACGTCGA
>CAZYYH010000305.1:0-3010 GCA_964651725.1 uncultured Halobacteriales archaeon
AACTACGCCATCACCACCGTCGGCTACGTGTTCGTCATCTACAGCGTCGTCGGCAGCGAGTAGCCCGTCTCGCGCCGCCGGATGGCCCGCTCAGCCGAGTTCGACGCGACGCACGTACGGGAGTTCCATCAGCTCCGTGACGAGGTCGCCGGGCAGGTCGCCCTCCGTCACCAGGTAGAGCCGTGGCTCGTCCGTGAACTCCGGGTCCTCCGAGACAGTCTGCCGGATGGAGATGCCGTGCTCGGCGACCAGCCCCGTGACGCCCGCGACGATCCCCGGCTGGTCCGCGTCCGCCACCTCGATGGTTAGCACCGTCAGGTCGAGCACCGGCGCGAGATCCATCAGGCTCGGGATGGAGGAGATGTTCTGGAAGATCGGTCGGAGTTCCTCGTCCGCCAAGATCGCTTGCGTCGTCGAGTCCACCACGCGCCGGTCGACGCCGACCTCGCGCGCGATCTGCGTGTTCGGGATCTCGATGCCACCCGAGACCACCCGCCCCTCGTCGCTCACCGAGAACCCTCGTTCGAGCAGGAGCCGGATGACCGCCTGCTGGCCCGGACTCCGCTCGAACTTGCCCATGATGCGGTCGAACATCGCGCTCTACCGCAACGGTGGACTGGAGTGGCTTTAGTTGTACGGGTGTGGCGGCGGTGGACGGACTCGACGGCTCTGGGCCGCCGCTCAGTCCTGGTGCATCTCGATGGACTGCACGACGACCGGGGCGGTACACGAGGTGGTCCGATTCTCGATGGTGAGCGTGATGGAGACTCGCTCCGGCGTCGCGCTGGCGAGGCGGTCGAAGCTCACCGACGGCGTCGAGATTCGGGCTCCACTCCGGTCGTACAGTGTCGCGTGCTCGACGACGATGACGACCGTGCCGTTCTCGGTCGTGATGCCGACGCTGACACCCTCGACGGGCTCGTCGAGGCGGGACGACAACACCCCGTTCATCCGCGTCAAGCCGGCGGACGGGCACTCGGTCTCCGCCCACTCCGCGAACGGCACCGTCTCGTAGACCGGCTCGCGCTCGGGCTCCGAACCGTTCTCGATCTCGTCCTGGTTGGTGTGTCGCCACGCCGCGACGTACCGGATGGCGTCCTCGGATTCGAGATACTCGACGGTGTCGCGCTCGACGGTCGCGTTCGCCGACACCGGGTCGCCGCTCGGGGTGACCTCCCGAGGTCGGTCGTCAGTCGTCGTCGCCCCGCCGTAGTCGACACCGCCGAACCCGCCGACGCAGCCCGCGACCGCGACGACGAGTGCGACGCCTGCTTGGAGGGCGCAGCGATGGGGAACGTTCATACTGCCAACAGCTATCCGGCCGGGAATAGGTCTTGCGGACGCAGCTCTCCTCCATGCTCGCCGCATCCGACCACGGTCGGCCCCCGAGGTTAAGCCCCACCCGCTCCATCACTCCCGCATGCGCGAACTCCAGACCTGCGACTTCTGCGGTGCCGATCCCGTCGGCGTCTACGAACCGCTCCCCGCCAGCCTCGCCGCCGATCAGCCCCGCGTCGCGCTCTGCGGCGACTGCCGCGACACACTCCGGAGAGTACTCGAACCGCTCGACGCCGCCGATGTCGGGAGCGCCGACGCTGGCGCGTCCGACGCCAGCTCGGCCGAGCCGACGACGGCCGGACGGGACGACGCGACGGCGACCGCCGACCCGACCGTCGAATCGTCCGACGCCGTCACCATCGACCAGCCGGCTGCCGAGGACGGCGACGCTGCCGGCGAGCCAGCATCGGCCGACCGACCGCCGGGCTACGGGAACGTGCTCCGGCTCGTCCGGAACCGCGACGAGTCGCTCGCTCGCGACGCCCTCGAATCCCTGGCCTCGAGCGCGTACGACATGACGGCGTCCGAGGTGCGGCAGGCCGTCGACGCCGCCATCGAGAACGGCGACCTGCGCGAGACCGACGCCGGAATCCGCGTCGCGTAGCACCGCCCCGCCTACAGCTGTCCCTTCGTACTCGGCGTGTCCGACCGGCGCTCGTCGATGCGGGTCGCGTCGTCGAGCGCGCGCGCCGTCGCCTTGAACAGCGCCTCGATCTCGTGGTGGGCGTTCTCGCCCCGGATCTCCGCGTGGCAGGTCAGCCCCGCGTTCGTCGAAAGCGACCGGAAGAAGTGCCTCGCCAGCACGCTCGTCAGGCCGCCCACCCTGCCCTGCGAGAACTCGCCGTCGAACCGGAACACCGGCCGGCCGCTCACGTCCACGACCACCGACGCCACCGCCTCGTCCAGCGGCACGCGGCGGTCCGCGAACCGCTCGATGCCGCGCTTCTCGCCGAGCGCGTCCGCGAGCGCCTGCCCGAGCGTGATGCCCACGTCCTCGACCGTGTGGTGCTCGTCGATTTCGAGATCGCCGTCCGCGCGGACGGTGAGGTCGAACAGGCCGTGCTTGGCGAACGACTCCAGCATGTGGTCGAGGAAGCCGACGCCCGTGTCCACCGTCGCCTCGCCGTCCCCATCGAGGTCCAGCGTCACCTCCACCTCCGTCTCGCCCGTCTCGCGCGTTACGGCTGCGGTTCGCTCGGTCATTGTCGGGTGATGGGGTCCGGGGTACAAGGTGATTGCGCCTCTAGGGGAATTTGCGACATACGCTGGTTCGTTCGTGGCTATCTCCGCCGAGACGCCCGAAAGCCCCTGGCTGCTGGACGAAGCACGGCGACGCAAGCACCGCAGGGAAGGAGCGAACGTAGTGAGCGACTGACCGAGGCGCGCAGCGAGCCACGCGAGTCCAGCAGCCAGCCCCTTTCGATTTCCCACCCGTGCGGTTGGTTGGTCAGCAATGGAACAGCGGACAGTCGGTTAGCTGAAATAGTCGAAATCCCTGCTCAGCGCACCGCCTTCTGCGCCTCCGCCAGCGTGAACGACCCCTCGTAGAGTGCCGTCCCGACGACGACCGCGGCCGCGCCAGCGTCCTTCAGTGCCCGCACGTCATCGACGGTCGCCACGCCGCCGGAGGCGATAATGGGGACGTCCACAGCCTCCACGAGCCGGCGCACCG
>CAZYYH010000306.1:0-3003 GCA_964651725.1 uncultured Halobacteriales archaeon
ACGTCGCACAGGTCACCGAAGTCACCATCCGGAACCGCTACCAGGAACAGATCGAAGCGATGGGAATTCACGGGTAGGGCGCTCTCGTTCGCTCGTTCGTCCCGTCGAGATTCGCTGGTTTTCCGCCGTTCGTCGTCGGAGTAGTAGGCGCATCAGCCGACGGCGGACCGACCGATCCACGAGCCGAGACAGGGCCGAGCAGGCACCAGTAGGGGTGACCGGCACGGGCCACGCGTGTCGGCCGGCCGAGCAAGCTACGTCCTGGCGGAATCACCAAGGGCCACCGGAAGACGCTCCCTGCGGTCGCGTCTTCCGGGGTAACGAGAGAGCGGAGCGCTCTCGAACCACGAGCGCCGCGCCCCCTCGCGGGGCGCGGCGCGAGGGTTTGGTATCGAAGTGGTTTTAGCGCGCGCCGCGAGATACCGGGGTGTATGAACGCACCGTGGGCCGACTGGGATCACATCGTGAAGATTGATCCGGACAAGTCGCTGGCGGAGGGCGACACGTTCGCCGACGTGTGCCGGACGGGGACGGACGCTCTGGAGATCGGCGGGACGATGGGGATGACCCAGGAGAAGATGGAGCGGGTGGTGGCGGCCTGCAGCGAGTACGACGTGCCGCTCTACCAGGAGCCGAACAATCCGGCTGTCGTGGTGGAGGACGAGGCGCTGGAGGGCTACCTGGTGCCGGTGGTGCTGAACGCGGGCGACGTGTTCTGGGTGACGGGCGCGCACAAGGAGTGGGTGCGCATCGACGAGGTGGACTGGTCGCGGACGCACACGGAGGCGTACGTGGTGCTGAATCCGGACGCGGGCGTGGCGGAACTCACGAAGGCGGACTGTGATCTGTCGCCGGAGGACGTCGGGGCGTACGCGGCAGTGGCGGAGCGGCTGCTCGGACAGGAGATCGTGTACGTGGAGTACTCGGGGACGTTCGGCGATCCCGACGTCGTGGCGGCAGCGGCGGACGCGCTCGACGAGGCGACGCTGTTCTACGGCGGTGGCATTCGAGAGTACGAGTCGGCGCGGGAGATGGGGCGGCACGCGGACACGGTGGTCGTCGGCGACCTGCTGCACGACGAGGGCGTGGAGGCGGTGCGGGAGACGGTGGAGGGCGTGCGGGACGCGAAGGCGGAGCGGTAGTCGGTCCCGGCCGACCAGAACGCCGAAGCTTTTTGGCACGAGTTGCGTGATGTCGGGTATGAACGTCGGAGCGCGCCTCGTGCCGGCGACGGTGTTCCTGGTGCTCGGCGGCGGGTTCGTCGCGCTGGCGCTGGGGTACGGCTGGTACTGGTGGGTGTGGCTGCTCGGCTACGCAGTGGTGCTGCCGCTGGTCGCGGTGCTGACCGGTCCCGGTGCTCCACCCGAGCCGCCTGAGCCGCCCGGTCGCGGTGACCGCCAGCGGTCCGAGCGCCGCGAGGACGCCACCGAATCGAAGCAGGACGCCCTCGACAGGCTCCGCGATCGCTACGCCGACGGGGACCTCACCGACGGGCAGTTCGAGCGGAAGCTCGACCGCCTGCTGGAGACGGAGACCGTCGAGGACGCCGCGGAGTACCGCGAGCGCGAGACCGAGCGCGAGTAGCCGTCCGACCGCCCGCCCGACGTGTCACGCAAGGTTTTTGTTCTCCATTCCGTCGTATCCGGTATGACACCCGGGGACCGCCTGGAGGAGGTCGTCGCTATCCTGGTACTCGGGGGCGGCCTCGCCGCGCTGGCGCTGGGCTACGGCTGGTACTGGTGGGTGTGGGTTCTGGGGTTCGTCGTCCTCGTCCCGCTCGTGGACGAGGCGGTCGCGCCGCTCGTGAACGCGCTCGCGATGCGGGGTGCTGACGGCGCGACCGGAGGACGGGACGTCGATTCGGCGGCGGACGCGCTGGAGACGCTCCGCGAGCGGTACGCGCGCGGCGAACTCACGGACGCGGAGTTCGAGCGGAAGGTCGAGCGGCTGGTCGGCACGGAGACGTCGGAGGACGCCGAGCTGACGGTCGCTCGCGACGCGGCCGTGGCGGACGAGAGTAAGCAGGCGAGCGTAGCGGAACCGGAGCGCGAGTGACGGCCCGATCGACTCGTCGTAGTCGAGTGTAACGGATTGCGAGTGGCCGTCGTCCCGGACTCAGAGCAGTCCGTCGAGGTCGTCGTTGGCGAACGCGTCGGTGGGGTCGTCGCGGTCGGGTCGGTCGGCGGCCTGGCGGGCGCGCGCCTTGAACGCCTGGAGGTGGTCGGAGCCGCCGACGCCCGCGAGCAGCACGAGCACGGCTATCTCGTCGGCGTCGAGCGGGAAGTCGCCGCCACGCACCGCCATGCTCCCGGTCTCGTCCTCGACCCATCGCCGCGCGCGCTCGACGCCCTTCCGCGAGACGCGGTCGGGGTCGCCCGCGACGACGACGAGCGCCGCCTCCGCGGCCGTCGTGTCGGGGACGCTCATCTGCGTGAGCATCGAGCGCCGCGCCGTGGACGTGACGACGTTCACGTTCTCGCCCGCGTCCTCGCTCGCCTCGGCCGACGAGTAGCCGAGCGCGGCGACGCCGCCGCCGCGGAGCGTGTTGATGATCTCCGAGGAGTCCACGACGCTCTCGCCGACGCCCTCGGTCGCCTCGCCGGACGCGAGCAGCAGGCCGACGCGGCGCGCGATGGTCTCGTTGATGGCGTCGAACGCGTCCGTGACGCTCTCCCCGGAGCTGTGCCACGAGTCGTTCGCCACGAGGAGGACGGCGTCGGCGTCCCGCTCTAGCGTCGTCAGCGACCGCCCGGCGTTCGCCTGGTACATCGCGCCCTCGTTGCGCCCCGGCAGCACGCCGAGCGCGTACACCGGCACGTCGTACACCTGCTGGAGGCGGTCGACGAGCACGGGCGCGCCGCCGGAGCCGGTGCCACCGCCCAGGCCCGCGACGACGACGATGGCCTCCGTCTCCGCCGTGATGGTCCCGTCGAGTTCGCCCATCACCTCGCGCCAGTCCTCCTGCATGACCTGCGCGCCGAGTTCGTTGTCGCCGCCGACGCC
>CAZYYH010000307.1:0-3000 GCA_964651725.1 uncultured Halobacteriales archaeon
TCGAGGTCGAGCACGGTGTGGAACGCGCGATTCTCCTGGTGGCGGATCTGGCCGGCGTACTGGATGGTGGCGTCGGTGTCCGCGGACTCGGCGAGCCGTGCGACGCCGAGCGCGCACGCCATGGCGTCCGGGTCGGGGTTCGGATGCATCAGGACGGCGACCTCGTCGGGTTTGGAGAGCGCGCGGCGGAGTCGGCGACCGGGCGGCCGCCGCATCCACCACGCGACTCCGCCGACCGCCGTGACCACGACCACGACGACGAACGCCGCGCCGACGACGATCGCCGGGTCCGACGACACCGCCGACTCCAGGGCGTCGACGGCGGCCTGCGCGGGCGAACCGGGCATGGGTAGCCCAAGAAACCGGACTGCTAAGAAGTTTCCCCACGAGGCCGGGCATCGATCGCGGGGGCCAGCCCCTCGCGGAACGTCGGGTACGCGAACTCGTAGCCCAACTCGTGGAGCCGCCGGTTCGAACACCGCTTCTGGGCGCGCGCCCTGGCCGACGCGTCGTCGAGCGGTTCGACCGCGGGCGGCTCGACGCCGCACTCCTCGGCGAGCCAGCGCGCGAGGTCGGGCTTCCAGACCGGCTCGTCGTCCACGGCGAGCAGCACGTCCGCGTCCACGTTCCTCTGCGTGAGCGCGAATCGCACGATTCCGGCGGCGGCGTCCCGATGCAGGAGGTTCAGCCAGCCCTCGGTCACGGGGCCGTCGAGGTAGCGCTCGACCGGGTAGCGGTCCGGCCCGTACAGCCCCGCGAACCGCACCACCGTCGCGTCCATCCCGCACTCCGGAGCACGCTCGTACACCACGCGTTCCGCGTCCACGAGCACCTGCTCGCGCTCGCTCTCGGGTCGCAGCGCCGACTCCTCATCCACCCACGCGCCGTCGTGGTCGCCGTAGACGCCCGTGCTCGACGCGTAGACGAACTGCGCCGGCGAGTCGTCGCGCCCGCCGAACGCCTCGACGGTCGCCGCCAGCCCGTCCACGTAGGTCTCGCGCGCCGCCGCGGCCCCGCGTCCACCTGCGCTCGCCGCGTACACGACCGCGTCCGCGTCCGGCACCGACGACAGCGACTCGGGCTCCGTCGCGTCCGCCCGCATCGCCCGGAGGCCCTCGTCCTGGACCGCGCGCAGCCCCGACTCCGAGCGCCGGACGCCCACCACGTCGTGTCCCTCGGCGGCGAGCTGCCGGCCGAGTTCCAGCCCGACGTAGCCGCAGCCGACGATGACCGTGCGCATCTCAGAACGGGTTCTCCGCCGCCACGAACCGGTGGACGCGCGCGTACTCGTCGAGCGTCATCGGCTGACGGCCCTCGATCTTCTGCTGGAGTTCCTTCGGGTCGAGGTCGCCGCCGAGTCCCGCCGCGAGCGCGTCCACGTCCACCACCGCGCTGCTCATCTGGAGCATCAGGTGGTCCCGGACCTCGGCGAGGATGCCCTCGGCGTCCGGCGCGTCGTCCGCGAGCGCCAGAAGCGACGCTGCTTCGGAGAGCGTGAACTGCGGCGACTCCCCGTCGGCGAGTGCGTCGAGCCGGGAGCGGTCCACGTCGGTCGCGTCCGCCGCCTCCGACTCGCCGACCGTTTCCACGGCGTCCGCGACCTCGCGCTCGTACCGCTCCCGGAGCGCGTCGGGAGAGGTCGTCTCCGGGTCCTTAATCTCGTCGGTGAGCATGACGGGTCGTTGGAGCCGACGGGTTAAGGGGTTTCCACTCGGGGAGCGTGGTTCGAACGCAGTGAGAACCACGAATGGCGAGCGGCGAACGGAGTGAGCCGTTCGATCCTCGCGTGCCAGGGACCGGGCTCGATCACAGAGAAATGTCGTACTCCGATCCGTTCTATCTACGGGGCCCGCCGGCCCACCGCCCGGTCACTGTAGTTCCTCGTCGGCGAGCGCCTCGTCGAGGTCGTCGCGGACGCGCTCGCCGGTCTCGCGGTCCATCGCGGTCGTCACCACGCGGTTCTCCTGGATGGAGGAGCCGTCGTGGATCAGCAGCCGGACGTTGCCGTTCTCGCCGGCCCGCGTCACCTTCGCCCGCACGCCCGTCGAGGAGTGCGAGCCGCCGCCGTCGATGGGGCCGGGGACGACCTTCTTCACGTTCGGGTGGCCGGCGACGACCTGGATGGCGCGCTGGCCGGTGCGCCCGCCGATGAGCGTCGAGTGCGACCCGCCGATCTTCTCGCCCGGCGGCTTCTCCACGACTTCGAGACTGCGGTCGTCGCGGCGTGCGAGCACCGCCTCGACCGGTTCGTCGGCGGGCACCCGGTACACGTCGTGGTGGAGGTCGCCCCGTACCGCCTGCACGACGTCGCGGTCGCCCGCGACGAACACCGAGTCGGGCCGCTTGCGCCGCACCTCGTCCGCGACGCGGCCCGCGTAGTTCCGGAGCGCGACCGTGCGCTCGGGATCCTCGGCCTCGCGCCCGCCCGTGACCGTCGTGCGACCAACCACCTCGTCCTCGTCGAGCACCGTGAGTTCCGCGCGGTCCGTGCCCGCGTCCACCACGACCGCGTCCGCGTTCGCGGTGCCACAGACCAGGCAGTAGTCGCCGGGGCGGTCGAGCGGCGTGGCGCACCGGCGGCACTCCATTGCCGGCAGGTTGGCGGGGTCCGTGTTTAAGCGGCCGGTTTCGCTACGGGTCGGGGCGGTCCCGTCGACCGACAGCCGTTTGCGGCTGGCCGCGCCAACGTCGGCCATGCTCCCCACGCCGGTCGCGGGCGCGCTCGGCGGACTCCTCGCCGCGGCCGTGGTCGTCGCACTCGCGTGGTCGCTCGGGGACGCGGGCGCGCTGGCGACCGTGCTGAGCGCGACCGACGATGGGTCGGCATCCCGGGCAGGGGTCGCGGCCTACCTCGGTTACGGCGTCGTCGCCGGGGGTGCGTTCGGCGCGCTGGCGGTCCGGCTCGGCTCGGGGTCGACCACGGGCGTCCTCGCCTGGCTGCTCGGCGGCGTCGCGTGGGGCGTCGTCCTCTTCCTCGTCGGCGTCGGCTATCGGGCCGCG
>CAZYYH010000308.1:0-2999 GCA_964651725.1 uncultured Halobacteriales archaeon
ACGGCGGTCGCGGCATCGCCGTCACCGGCTTCTTCGGCGGCCTCGCCTCCTCGACCGCGGTCGTCGGCACGATGCTCGACCACGTCGACCAGCGCCCGGACGCCGCCTCCTTCGCCGTCGCCGCCATCCTCCTCGCGGACGCCGCGATGGCGCTCCGCAACCTCCTCATCGCGCTCCTGTTCACGTTCCCCGGCCGGCCGCTCGTCGGCGCGGTGCTCCCGCTCGGCGCGGTCGTCGTCGGTAGCGTCGCCGTCGCCGCGTGGACCGCCGATTGGCACGAGCACGTCCCCATGGAGTTCGACAGCCCGTTCTCGATGCGGAACGCGCTCGGCTTCGGCGCGATCTTCCTGCTCGTCGTCGTCGCCGGCGGCCTCGCGCGCTCCCAGTTCGGCCAGCTCGGCTTCTACGTCACCGCCGCGCTCTCCGGGCTGGTGTCGAGCGCGGGCGCGACCACGTCCGCCGTCGTGCTCTACCGCGGCGGCACGCTCACCGCACCCGAAGCTACGTTCGCCGTGCTGCTCGCCACCGTCGCAAGCATCGGCGTGAAGGCCGCGCTCACCCTCACCAGCACGAATCAGGGATTCACGCGCCGCGTCACCGCGTGGAGCGTCGTGCTCATCGCCACCGCGTCCGCCGTCACGCTCGCAGCTACGGTTTAGTACGACCGCACCGCGAGCCCCGGCACTCGCTCGAAGTCCGTGACGTTCCGCGTGAGCACCGGCTCGTCGCGGACGAGGCCGGTGGCGGCGATGACGAGGTCGGACTGCCCGGTTTTCTCGCCGTCGCGTTCGAGTTCGCCGTCCAGTCGTCCAGCCCGCCGCATGATGCGCTCGGTCGCCGCGACGACCTGCTTCGCACCGATGACGGTCTCGACCTTCGCCCGCTCCGCGTCGGAGCGGTCCGTGTACCCCACGCCGTAGTAGAGTTCGTACACCGACATCGACGAGAGCCGGGAGACGGTGTTCCCGGCTTCGATGGTGCGGACGGTCTCCACTGCACCGGGTTAGCTGTACATCACGTCGTGGAGAACTGTCGTGTCCAGAATCATCCACGCCGCTCCAGCGCCTCGCGTCGTCGCTTCCGGTCGGCCTCCTCGCTCTCGCGCAACTGCGCTTCCACCGTTTCGACCTCCGCTTCGGTGTAGATTCCCTGTAGTTCGAGCAGCGACGGCTCGTCGAGCAGCCGTTCGACGGTCTCCGAGTAGCTCTCGCCGTCGCGCCGGTGGGCGGCGAGCTTCTCTACACCTCCTCGTCGAGGTAGATGGTCTTCGAGCCCATCGGCGTTCGTGACCCACTCTTGTTCCGTTCTCGTACTTAAAGTTCAGGCCGCGTGGAGTCGTCGCGCGGTCGGTGACGGTATCCGTCGACACCTCGCGCAACATTTACGCTAACCAGTAGCGAACCGCTTAACAGCACGGTCCCCAATACCGCCAGCATGGACCGAGACACGGCCGAGCCGGAGGTGGACTCCCTGCCGGGCGACCGGGCGCAGCGATGGGTCGAGTACCACCACGAGCACGCCGCGACGACGACGTACGTCTACGAGTTCGTGTGGGACCTCGACGGGGACGCCACCGGGCCGTTCTGCACGGACGTGGACGGGAACGTGCTCATGGACTTCACGAGCCACGTCGCGTCCGCGCCGCTCGGCTACAACAACCCTCTCGTTCTGGACCGGCTGGCGGCGTTCGACCTCGTGGACCCGAACAAGATCGCGGGCCAGGACTTCTACGTCTCCGGCGGCTGGCCGCCCGAGGATCCCGAACTCGACGGGCCGAGCCAGCTCATGGACCGGCTCACGGACCTCACGAGCCACTACGGCCTCGACACTGTCTTTCTCTCGAACTCGGGCGCGGAGGCCGTGGAGAACGCCATCAAGCTCTGCTACGCCGACCGCGGCCACCGCGCGTTCACGTTCGAGGGCGGGTTCCACGGCAGGACGCTCGGCGCGCTCTCGCTCAACCGGTCGAAGGTCAACCACCGCAAGGGCTACCCCGAGGTTCCGGGCGTGATGAGCGTGCCGTTCTGCGCCTGCGAGGGGGACTGCACCTGCGGCTGGCGGACGAACGGCCCCGGCGGGAACGCGATCGCGGACCGGCTCGACGCCGACCAGGGGAACGTCGACCCCGCGGAGGTCGCCTTCGTCATCCTCGAACCCCAGCAGGGTGAGGGCGGCTACCGCGTGCCGAACCGCGAGTTCGTGCGGGACATCGCGGACATCAGGGAGGAGTACGGCGTCCGCGTCGTCGCGGACGAGATACAGTCCGGCCTCGGGCGCACCGGCGAGCTGTGGGGCGTCGACCACTACGACCTCGAACCCGACGTGATAACGAGCGCGAAGGGGCTGCGCGTCGGCGCGACGGTAGCGAAGGAGTCGCTGTTCCCGGAGGAGCGCGCCCGGCTCTCCTCGACGTGGGGCGCGGGCGACGTGCTGTCCGCGGCGCAGGGCGCGGCGACCCTCGACGCCATCGTGGAGGACTCCCTCCTCGCCAACGTGCGCGAGCGCAGCGACCAGTTCTACGACCGGATGGCGGACGAGCGCACGCCGAACGTGGTGGACGTGCGCGGCCGCGGCCTGATGCTCGGCGTGGAGTTCGACACCAAAGAGCGCCGCGAGGCGGTCGTCGCCAACGCGCTGAAGCGCGGCCTGCTCACCCTCGGCTGTGGCTACAAGACGCTGCGCGTCCTCCCGCCGCTCGACGTGACGGAGCGCGAGCTGGACATCGGCGTCGACCTGCTCCTGGACGCCATCCGGGAGGCCGACACCGCCCAGACGGCCGCGGTCGGCGATTCGAGCGACGTGAGCTAGCGGCGGCGAGTCGAGCGACTCGATTCGACTACTGCGGTTTCTCCGTCGCGCGTGCTTGCTGCCAGCCGCGACGCTAGCTGCTGCTTGCAAACTGGTGAGGGAACGGTCGGTCGGCCGATTCCGAGGTGGACGGCGACCAGCCAGAGACGGGCCGGCCCGCCGAGTCGTCCGGTCGGGGCCGACCTGCCGTC
>CAZYYH010000309.1:0-2991 GCA_964651725.1 uncultured Halobacteriales archaeon
ACCCGCTCCGCGTCGACCCGCTCCCGCACCAGGACGACTCGACGTTCCCGGCGAGCGCCGACGCGTTCCTCGACGAGTTCTGGCTCCACGCCGCCGGCTGTGCGGTCGTGGACGACGACGGACGACTGCTCTGCCTGCGGAACGTCGTCCAGGACACCTGGGAGACGCCGGGCGGCGCGGGCGAACCCGGCGAGACGCCGGCGGACACCGCTCGCCGCGAGACCCGCGAGGAGACGGGCGTCGAGTGCGAGGTGACGGGCGTGCTCTGCGCCCGGACGCTGGCGATGGACCTCGGCGTCCCGGAGACGCTCCCCGTGCCGTTCGTGGAGTTCACCGGCCGCCCCGTCGGCGGCCAGGTCATCGACGACGCGGCGCTCGCCGACCACGCCGAGACGACCGATATCGCGTGGTTCCGCGCCGACGAACTCCCCGAGGACATCACCGCGTACGACCGGAAGTACGAGTTCCTGACGTCGCTCGCGGACGGCTGAGGACTACCGCTCGCGCTCGACGACGAACGCCGCCAGGTCCTCGAGATAGGTCTGCGCTTCGCCGTCCACGAGGTCGACACTGTCGATGGCGTCGCGGGCGGCGTCGGCCTGTTCGCGTGCGCGCCGGTTGGCCTCGGCGGGCGCGAGGTCGGTCACCTGGACGAGCGACGGCCGGTCGATCTCGGCGTCCTGGCCGGTCGGCTTCCCGAGGTCGTCGGCGTCGGCGGTGGCGTCGAGCACGTCGTCGCGGATCTGGAACGCGATGCCGACGCGCTCGGCGTACTCGCCGAAGGACTCGATGGCGTCGTCGTCGGCGTCCGCCGCTATCGCGCCGAGGCGGGCGGCGGCGCGGAACAGCGCGCCGGTCTTCTGGCGCGCGAGTTCGACGTACTCCGCCTCGGTGGTGGGTCGCGCAACGAGTTCCGTGGCTTCGCCCTCGCCGAGGTCGACCATCGCGTCCGCGACCGCCTCCATCGCACGCGGGTCCGCGGAGAACAGGTCGAACGCCTCGCCGAGCAGGCCGTCGCTCGCCACGATAGCGGGGCCGTGCCCGAACGTCGTCCACGCGCTCTCCGTGCCCCGGCGCACCGCCGACCGGTCGATGATGTCGTCGACGACGAGCGACGCGCTGTGGACGAGTTCGACGCCCGCCGCGAAGTCGAGCGCGGTGTCGCCGACTCCGGAACGCTCCGCGTTCTGGCGCGTCCGGGACTCGGCCGAGTCCCGAGCGCCCCCGCCCGCGGCCTCGCACACCAGCACCGTGAGCGTCGGCCGCACGCGCTTCCCGCCGGAGAGCACGACGTGCTCCATGCGGTCGGCGAGTTCCGGCGGCTCGACGCGCGCCACGACCGCTTCGAGGCGCTCCTCGACGGCGGCCCGCCGTGTCTCCACGTACTCCATTACGCGACCCTCGGGAGGCACGCGGCAAATACGTGACGTTCTCCTGGTAGCGATTCGACTTGGGTCGGGAGGGTTACACCAGTCCGAGGCCGAGACTGTACGCCCAGCCCTGCGTGCCGAGCGCGGCGATGGCGAGCGCGCCGCCCGCGAGCGCGACGTTCTTCAGGAAGTTGGTCATCTCGGCCTGTTGCTCGTCCTCGCCGACGGCCCAGAAGTCGTGCATCGCGACGGCGGAGGCGACGAGGAACGCCGCCATGGCGAGCGCGGCGAGGACCGGGAACACGCCGACGGCGATGGCGAGACCGCCGAGGACTAGCAGCGCTCCCGAGCCGAGGACCGCCAGTCCGGGGGCCGGCAGGCCCTTGTGCTCGGCGTAACCCGCCATCTGCTCGGTCTGCACGAAGTGGTTGAGTCCCATGAAGGCGAGCACGCCGCCGAACAGGACGCGGCCGGCGAGCAGCAGCACGGCCTCGACGCCGGTCACTGCCATCGGGCGCTCACCTCCTGTCCGAGGGCGAGCGGTTCAGCTGGCTGTGCGTCCGCGGTCGATACCGTTTCGACATCCGGTTTCATCGCGTTACCTGGTTCGTAGCCGAACCTATATATGTGCTCGGCGACATAGTCGACATCAGGTAACATCCGTGTCGTCAATCCATGAGACCTCCGAGGAGACGGTCGAGGAGCAGAATCCGGAAGCGTGTGGCATCGTCGAGGCCATCGACGCCATCGGCTCGAAGTGGCGGCTCGTCGTCCTGAGCGACCTCTACGGCGAGGAGAAGCGGTTCAACGAACTCAAGCGCTCCACTGGCGCGAGTTCGCGCACCCTCTCGCGCGTCCTCGACGACCTGGAGGAGGCCGGCCTGGTCGCCCGCCGCGTCGAGGACAAACCGCTCGCCACCTACTACAGCCTCACCGAGAAGGGCGCGTCGCTCTGCCCCGTCTTCGAGGAACTCGCGGACTGGGCGGAGGACTGGCTGTAAGCGCCCGTCCGAAGGGCCGCTACACCGACGAGATGCCCCACGCTATCCTGTCCCAGAGCCGCTCGTACGCGTAGTACGTTCCCGTCTTCACGACGTTCGTGACGAGTCCGATACTGAGGGCGTCGCCCGCGTCGCCGACGACGATCCAGGCGACGGCGACCGTTATCGCCACCATGAGGAGTCGGTAGCAGAGCGTCTTGGTGATCGCCCGCACCCGTTCCTGGTGCGGGGAGCGCGAGACCAGATCGGTGACCATACTACGTCTCTCATCCGCCCGTCCCAAAAGCGTAACCCTGGACGATAACACATATGCCACACCGTAACTTAATTTGGTTATCACCGACGGGCGAACCTACGCGACCCCTTCGATTACAGTAAGCACCACGTACGACCACCTTTTCGTCCGAGCGAACGGAGTGAGCGAGGACGAAAACGTGGGCGAAAAACCGCTACTCGAACTCGTCGATAAGGGCGGGCACCACGTCGAACAGGTCGCCGACGACGCCGTAGTCCGCGATGTCGAAGATGGGCGCGTTCGGGTCGGTGTTGATGGCGATGATGGTGCCCGCGCCCTTCATGCCGGCGACGTGCTGGACCGCGCCCGAGATGCCGATGGCGAC
>CAZYYH010000310.1:0-2990 GCA_964651725.1 uncultured Halobacteriales archaeon
CTGCTGGCGCTCCTCCTCGGGGACGCTCGCGTCCTCGACGCTGGTGGCGACGAACCCCTCCGCGGCGGGTCGGGCCGTCCAGAACGTCGCGTGTGCCTCGTCCTTCCACGCGGCGACGAGCCGCGGGTCGGCCGGCGTCGAGAGGTCGTACACGCGGACGCCGCCGGCGTACCACGACGTGTAGAGGCGGTCGCCGCGGAACCCGAAGTTGTGCGCCGTGTTCCAGCTGTCGTCGCGGTCGACGGGCGGCGGTTCGATGACGGTCAGGACCTCCGGCACGTCCCCGCTCGCGTCCCAGAGAGTGATGCCGCCGGGCTCGCCGACCCGCTCGGAGTCCACGAAGTCGTTCGCCTCCCGGCCGACCGCGACGACGCTGCCGTCCGGGTTCGGCCGGGCGTAGTGGCTGTTCCCTGGGAGTTCGATCATCTCGGCGATGCCCGCGTCCGCCGGTATCTCGTCGGGGTCGCGGCCGCCGAGCCGGAACTCGGCCACGGGGTTCGCGGGGTCGGACACGTCCACGAGCCACGTGCCGGCGTCCCAGTTGGCGACGTACGCGGTGTCGTCCTGAACGTACACGTCGTGACAGCCGCGGACGGAGCCGCTCACGTCGCGCCACCGCGGGTCCACGTCGAGCACCGACCAGTCGCCGATCCGCCCGGGGTCGTCCCCGGACACGTCCCAGACGACCGTCGGTTCGCGCAGGTTGCCGGTGCCGGTGAGATACGCCGTGTCGCCGTCGAGGAACGCGTTGTGGATGGCGTGGTCGGTCTCCGTCGACGCGACGCGCTCGGGGCTGGCGGGGTCGCTCACGTCGTAGAGGTGGAAGCCGTGGAAGTAGCCGTCGACGCCGTTGGCGGGACCGACCACGAGCAGTCGGTCGCCGGACACCGCGACGTCCTGGACGAGCTTGAACGCCTCGTCGGCGTCGCCGCCGGTCAGGTCGCGGCGCTCGGCGAGCACGGTCGGGTTCGCGGGGTCGGAGACGTCTACGGTGGCGAAGCCGTCCCCCGCGGCGACGTACGCGGTGGTGCCGTCGTCGCCGACGACGCCCTCGCAGGCGTGCGGAATCTCGACGTTGCCGGTCGGGCCGAACCCGGCGACGGTGCGGTCGCTGGCGACGGCGCGGCCACCGGTGACGGCGAGCGCCGCGGACGTGCCGACGCTCCGCAGAAACGTGCGTCGACGCATCACGACCCTCCGATGGCTATCGGTCGGGAGGACGATGCGGACGGTGGGGAGGGCTTCCGATGCACGGTCGGTGTCTCTCGGCTCGGATTATATAGCTACGGCCCGAACTGCGTCGGGATGAACGAACGGGTGGGTCGCTCCGCGCGGACACCGCGACCGTCGCGGCCGGTCGGAACGCGGAACCTTTTTCGGCGTTCTGACGGACGGTTAGGTATGCCAGAGACGGTTCTCGTCACCGGTGGCACGGGTTTCATCGGCTCGTACGTCGCGGAGGAGTTCGTCGCCGAGGGGCACGAGGTCGTCGCGTACGACCTTTCGACCGACACCCACATCCTCGAGAAGCTCGGCGTGGCCGGGGACGTGACGGTGCGCCGTGGTGACGTGTCCGACCCGACGGACGTGGTTCGCGCGGTCCGCGAGACGGGCGCGACCCGGATCGTCCACCTCGCGGCGCTGCTGACGAACACGGCGCGCGACAACCCGCGCGCGGCGCTCGACGTGAACGTGCAGGGCACGAACAACGTGTTCGAGGCCGCCAGGACGCTCGACGACCAGGTGGAGCGCGTGGCGTGGGCGTCCTCGGCGGCCATCTACGCCCCGCCCTCGAACTACGACGACGGTGGCGACTGGTGGGTGACGGAGGACGACCTCGTCTACCCCGACACGCTGTACGGCGCGACGAAGGAGTACAACGAGCACCAGGCCCGCGTCTACCACGAGGACTACGGCCTCGACCACGTCGCGCTCCGACCCACGGTCGCGTACGGCCCGTACCGCGAGACCGGCGGCTCGGCGTTCCTCGCGAACATCGTGGAGAAGCCGGCGCTCGGCGAATCCTTCTCGGTGGAGTACGGCGACCAGGAGATCGACTGGCAGCACGTCCGCGACATCGCGCAGGCGTTCCGGAAGGCGGCGCTCGTGGACGAGGCCGACCTCACGCGGCGCGTCTACAACGTCCGCGGCGAACTCGCCACCATCCGGGAGGCCGTCGAGACGATGCGGGAGATACTGCCGGACGCCGACCTCGACGTCTCCGACGAGGGCGAGTTGCCGTGGACGCAGCGCCTCGACATGACCGCCGCGCAGGCGGACCTCGGCTACGACCCCGAGTACGACCTCGAAGCCGGTTTCCGCGACTACGTGAACGTGCTCCGCGAGGAGGCCGGGCTGGAGCCGGTGTAGGCTCCGTCACGCGCTCTCGCCGTTCTCGATCAGTTCGAACTCGACGAAGTGCGAGTCGCCGTGCTCGTCGTGGTGAGTGTCGACCTCGTCGAGAAGCGTCCAGTGGTCCTCCTCGACGTACGATTCGAACCCGCAGTCCTGGCAGTCGAGATGGTAGGCCACGCCGTGGGAGACCGTACAAACCCGCGACGCACCAGGCTTCCGCCGAGCCACGTAGGCACTTGTAACGATCCAGGTCAAACCGCCTCCAGCACTCGGCCCGCGAGATGCTCGCCGAGCGGCAGCGACGAGGTGAGGCCGGGCGACACCGCGTTGAGGACGTGGAGCGAGCGCGGCCCCGTCTCGAACACCGGGTCCTGTACGAGGTTGCCGTCCGGAGAGACGAGCTGCGCACGGTTTCCCGCGTAGCTCCGCGCGAGGTCGTCGGCGCGCACGTCCGGGACGAGCCGTCGGGACGCGGCGACGAACCGCTCCTTCCGGTAGGACTTGGCGAGTTCGTCGCGTGCGACGCCGAGCAACTTCGGTGACGCCAAGAGCCGCCAGAACCCGGGGTAGGAGAGCGTGTCGGCGAGGTCGCCGAGGTCGAACTCGGTGTTGCGGTAGGCCTCGCGGCCGAAGGC
>CAZYYH010000311.1:0-2990 GCA_964651725.1 uncultured Halobacteriales archaeon
CGGCTCCGCCGACCTCTTCTAACGTGGCGGCTCCGCCGCCACGCGCCGCCAGCCCGCGGCCGACGTCGGTCGCCTCGCCGCCCGTCACGTCGACGGCGTTCGCGCCGTCCTCGGTTCCGACGTACAGGCGGCACGGTGGAACGTCGGGATTCATGAGGGACGTTGCGCCCGCAAGCCGCAAAAGCGTTCGCTGGAACCGATTCCTGTAGTGGAATAGACAGTGTGAGCGCGCGCGGTCGGAGGTCCCCGGTGCGGCCCGTCTACGGTCGCTCCGCCGTCCACTCGCCGTCGCGGTGCGCCACGACGGCGTCGAACAGCGGCGCGAGCGTCCGGACCGTCACCTCGTCGTAGGTGGTCGGGTCGAGGTAGAACCACCCGGTCGCGTCCACCCGGTCCGCCTCGTAGCAGACCAGGTGGCAGAATCGGAACGTCGTCCGGAGGCCGAACCGATCCAGCAGCGCGCCGACCGACTCGAACGTCACGAGCGTCGCCTGCGGCCGGCTCTCCCAGTCGTCGAGGTACTCGCGCAGCCGACGGCCCACCAGCTCCAGGTCGTCGGGATCCCCGATGGCGTCGACGGTCCCGAGACCCGGGAGCGAGTGCGTCGTGCGGGCGGCCGCCGAGCGAGCGAACTCGCCGGGCGACACCACCGCGACGTCGGCCGTCGGCGCGCCGACCTCGTCGTACCACTCGTCGAGCCACGACTCCGCGTCGTCGTACGCGACCGCGATGACGTTCGACGCCGCCGGGTCGACGCCCGTGACGGAGGCGAGCGTCCGGCGCGCTACCCGGGCGTCCTGCGCGAGCACCAGCGCGTTCCCGCACTGGCCGGTCGCGCGGTCGCCCGATCCGGGAGCGTCCCCGTTCGGTGGCGTTCGGGTCACTGCCTGCGGGCCTCCGTCACGTCCTGCAGTCGCCCCGCATAAGAAACTTCCCGCCGCGTTATCAGGATTGAAAACGGTCCGACGGCGCGTTCCACCCGACCGGCACGGGCCGCACGCCCGGTCGTTCAGTCGGCCGCCGAGACGGTCCCGGTACCGGACGATTCCGTCGACCGAGACCGCGCGGCGTCACGCTCGACTCGCGCCGCGTCCCGACGTCGGCCGGCCATCCGGCGAGCGACGAGCGCGGCGACGACGACCGCGACGATGACGGCGGCGGCCGCCGGGGCGCTCGCGGCGAGGATGGCGGCCGGCGGCGCGACCGACGCCGCGGCCGAGGCCACTGCCGTCTCGCGGAGGGTGTGGTCGGCGAGCGGCGGACGCCTCGGGATTTCGTGTTCGAGCGGACTGTGCTGCTCGGTCGAAGCGGATGCGGTTCGACTCATTATCCTACCGTAGTCACCCCACCACCGTAAATGTTATCTGAACTATACTTCTGTAGGCGCTCCTACTGAAGTTCCGTTCACCAGGCGCAGATGCTCGTGCCGGGGCAGTTCGCCGGGCCGACAACCGAACGCCTAACTCGGAGGCGTCGGTGGACGGCGTATGAGCGAGTCCACAGGCCCGGCCGAGTACTCCGCCTCGGAGGCGCTCCAGGTTCTCGCCGACCCGACGCGCATCGACATCGTCCGCGCGCTCGGGGCCGCCGAGCCCCACGGCGAACCCTCGGCCCTCTCCTTCTCGGCACTCCGGGAGCGCGTCGGCGTCGAGGACAGCGGCCGGTTCACCTACCACCTCGACAAGCTCCGCGACACCTTCGTCGAGCAGGGCGACGGCGGCTACCGCCTCACCTACGCCGGCTACACCGTCTACCGCCTCCTCGTCGGCGGCGTCTTCGAAGGCCACGACTCCCTCGAGCCGCTGGCGACCTGGCACCCCTGCGTCGACTGCGGCGGCCACCTCACCGTCTCCCACCAGGGCACCGGCATGGTCGACGTGGACTGCCCGGACTGCGGCCGCAACTACCTCCACTACGACTTCCCGCCGCGGAGCGTCGCCGTCCGCGCCGACGACCCCAACGACCTCTGCGACGCCGTCGAAGCCTGGGTGCGCCGGCAGCTCGCCCTGTTCGACCGCGGCGTCTGCCCGTGGTGCGGCGGCCCCGCCGACGCCACACTCACCGTCGACGCCGACGCGCTCCCGCACGACGTGGACGACGACCACCCCGCCTACCTCGCCTACGTCTGCGCCGAGTGCGGCGACGGAGCCTCCCTCGCCGCCGAGTATGGCGTGCTCGCCCACCCCGCCCTCGCCGGCTTCCTCCACGACCACGGCGTCGACCACCGGGACGTTCCGATGTGGGAGCTACAGGAGCGCACGTCCGTCATCGTCGCCGACGACGACCCCGCCCGCGTCTCCGTGCGGGTCGAAGTGGACGGGGACGTGCTCGTTCTGGAGATGGACGAGGACGGGAACGTGGTGGACACGCGGCGGACGGCGGCTGAGGGACACTGAATCGGGTTCGCCCGAACCTTCATCACCCCGGAATGGGAACCGCCGGCATGGCCGGCGCGGCAGCCGAACTCCCGGAACCCACCGTCCTCGCGCACGCGAAGCGCCGGCTGTTCCCCGAGGGCGAGGACGCCGACTCGTACGCGGTTGCCGACACCCAGTTCGCCACGGACGAGTGGCTCGACGGGGTGGCGGTCGAGCCCGCGATCCGCGAGGTGCTCGCGCCGTTCAACCACGTTCGGCTCGGCGGCGGCTACCCCGACCTCGTCGGCGTCCGCGCACTCGACGCCGACCTGCTCGCGGTCGAACGCTTCGGCGACCAGCCGCCGCTCGTCGCGGTCGAGGCGAAGGGCTACGCCGGCGGCGGCGTCGACACCGAGCGCGGCGTCGTCCAGGCGTACGACCGACTCCACGAGGCCAACGCCGCGTACCTCGCCGCGCCCGCGACCGCCGTCTCGGAGACCGACCGCACGCTCGCGCGCGAACTCAACGTCGGCATCCTCGGCGTCACCGCGGACGGCGCGGTCGAACCGCTGGAGGTGCCACGCCTCGTCGGGAACCGGACGACGACGGAGGCCACGGCCATCCGCTTCCAGG
>CAZYYH010000312.1:0-2959 GCA_964651725.1 uncultured Halobacteriales archaeon
GCGAGATGCAGGCCGACACCGCCCTCGTCGAGGACATCCTCCAGGGCACCTACGAGTTCTCCCAGCTGGAGGACCCGGCGAACGTCCTCATCTTCCCGAACCTGGAGGCGGGCAACATCGGCTACAAGCTCCTCCAGCGCCTCGGCGGCGCGGAGGCCATCGGCCCGATGCTCGTCGGCATGGGCGAGCCGGTCCACGTCCTCCAGCGCGGCGACGAGGTGAAGGACATCGTGAACCTGGCCGGTGTGGCCGTGGTGGACGCGCAAGGTAAGTAGACGATGTTACCCGAGGAGTTCGCGGGCGTGCTGTTCGCGGAACGAGTGGACGAGGCCGAAGCCGCCATCGAGCGGCTGGACGAGCGGGACCGCGAGCGCCGGGAGGATATCCGGCGGAACCTCGATTGAACTGCCAGTCGCTCTCCGCCATCTGAACATCTGTTCATACGTTCATATGGGCAGGAGAGCCGCTCACGCAACCAGTTCCGGTAGCTCCTCGCAGTACACCGTCACGTCGTCGCGCCGGAGGTCGTCGCGTGGCATCCACTCGACCGCGAACTCCTCGTCGTGATGCGGTTCGTACGCCGTGAACTCGTCGCGCTCGTACGGCCAGTCCTCCGCGAACGCGACCTCGTAGAGGAACCAGATCTCGTGGCCGGGCGTGCCGTCGAACTCGAACGTGCGCTCCATCGTGGCGAGGTGGTGGGCGTCCGTCACCGTCACGTCCAACTCCTCGCGGAACTCGCGCACCACGGCGTCCGCGCTGTCCTCGCCGAAGTCGATACCGCCGCCCAGCGGGCGGTAGAACGTCTCGTCCGCGGTCGCGTCGTAATGCTCCGCGAGCAGCAGCTCCTCGCCGTCGCTCCGGGTGGGGACGCCGAGCGCCACCGGGCGGATGCGCCGCCAGCTACCTTCGTCGGTCATGGGGACTGCTCGGATATTCCGGTCCGGGGGAAAAGCGTTCCGGGACGCGCTCGCGTACTGGTTGGGTTGGGGCGAGCAGTCGCGTGCGGTGGCGCGCGGGGCGCCGCGCTCGGGCGGCGCACCCGCGAGGGACGAGCACCGGAGCACCGTGAGTGGAGCGAGCGGCGCGAGGCGCGCAGTCGGCTGGGGAGGGCCGTGGTACGGTTTCAGTGTTGCCAGCAGCAGCTACCCCGTTCCCTTCATCGCTCGCACTCGTAGTACTGGTCGAGCAGCTGTCGGTAGCGACATCCGACTACAATGATAGGCCGCAGCCACGCGCCTCCCCAGCCGACTCGGCGCTCCGGTCGCTCGGTTCCCTCGCTCCCTTCACGCCTCGTCCCTCGCGCGGTCGCTTCCTCACTCCGTTCGTCGCTCCTCGCGCGCCGCTAGAAAATCCGAACGCTGTCTGCGCCGAGTTCCACCAGCGACTCACCCGAGGTCGAACATCTCGGCGGCCTGCTCCATATCCTTGTCACCCCGACCCGACAGATTCACCAGAATCACGTCGTCCTCGGCCACGTCCGCCGCGAGGTCCTTCGCCAGCGCGAGCGCGTGGCTGGTCTCCAGCGCGGGGATGATGCCCTCCGCCTCGCTGAGTTCGCGAAACGCGTCGAGGGCGGCGTCGTCGGGGACGGCGCGGTACTCGCCGCGGCCGGACGCCCGGAACATGGCGTGCTCGGGGCCGACGCCCGGGTAGTCAAGGCCGGCGGAGACGGAGTGAACGTCGGTGTCGTCGTCGATGACGCGCGTCTTCATGCCGTGGATCACGTCGTCGCCGCCGGCCGCCAGGGGCGCGGCGTGGCGCGTGGAGGTCGCGCCCTCGCCGCCGCCCTCCGCGCCGTAGAACGGCACGTCGTCGTCGCGGAACGCGTGGAAGAGGCCCATGGCGTTCGAGCCGCCGCCGACGCACGCCACGGCGGCGTCGGGCAGGCCGCCGGTCTCGTCGATTATCTGCTCGCGCGCCTCCGTCCCGAGTACGGACTGGAACTCGCGCACCATCCGCGGGAACGGGTCCGGGCCGACGACGGAGCCGACGAGGTAGTGAGTGTCGTCGATGTTCCCGGCGAAATCCTCCAGCGCGGCGTCGACGGCGTCCGCGAGGCCCGCGCCGCCCCTGGTGACCTCGTTCACCTCCGCGCCCATCAGCCGCATCCGGAAGACGTTCATGCGCTGGCGGTCGGCGTCCTTCTTCCCCATGTAGATTTCCGTGTCGAAGTCGAAGAGCGCGCCCACCATCGCGGTCGCGGTGCCGTGCTGGCCCGCGCCGGTCTCCGCGATCAGGCGCTCCTTCCCGGCTTTCTTCGCCAGGAGCGCCTGGCCGACGCAGTTGTTGATCTTGTGCGCGCCGCCGTGGAGCAGGTCCTCGCGCTTGAGGTAGATCTGCGCGCCGTAGCGCTCGGAGAGTCCCTCGGCGTGGAACAGCGGCGTCGGCCGGCCGGCGTAGTGTTCGAGCACGTCGCGGAACTCCGCGCGGAACTCGTCGGTCGTGGCGATCCCGTCGAACGCGTCGGCGAGCTGCTGGAGCGGCCCGGCAAGGGGGTCCGGGACGTACCGGCCGCCGTACTCGCCGAACGCTCCGTCGCGGTGCGCGTCTTCGGACATGTGTACGACAACGGACAGGGCTGTACATAGTCCTGTCGCTCGTTCTGAGGGTTCGACCGGCCGTCCCGGCGGAGAGCCGGCGGGGTCGACCGGCGGCCTACCGCTCAAGTACCCGGAGACCGACGGTCCAGGCATGAGCGACGAACCCGAAGTGAGCGCGGAGCAGCCCGACAGCCCGATCCACGTCACCGGCACCGACCACGTCACCATCACGGGCAGCAACGTCGAGGACACCGTCGCGTTCTACCGCGACCTGCTCGGCATGCGGCTGGTGCTCCGGCAGCCGAACCTCGACCAGCCGGATGTCACCCACCTGTTCTTCGACACGGGCGACGGCCGCATTGTCACGTTCTTCGTGACCGAGGACCGGCCGAGCGACCCCCGCGGCGTCCAGCCGG
>CAZYYH010000313.1:0-2958 GCA_964651725.1 uncultured Halobacteriales archaeon
CCCGACCTCATGGAGTACGTGAAGGGGCCGGACTTCCCGACGGGCGCGAACATCGTCGGGCGGAACGACATCCTGTCGGCGTACCAGACCGGGCGGGGCCGGATCCGGGTCCGGTCGGAGTACGAGATCGAGGAGAGCGACCGGGGCGGCGACCGAATCGTCGTCACTGAGGTCCCCTACCAGGCGAACAAGTCGCGGATGGTCGAGAAGATCGCGGACATGGTGAACGACGGAGCCATCGAGGGTATCTCCGATCTGCGCGACGAGTCCGACCGCGACGGCATCCGCGTCGTCATCGAGTTGAAGCGCGGCGCGAACACCGACGTGGTGGAGAACAAGCTCCTGGACTCGGTGTTCGAGACGACGTTCGGCGTCATCAACCTCGCGCTCGTGGACGGCCAGCCGAAGGTGCTGACGCTGAAGGAGACCCTGGCAGAGTACGTCGACCACCGCCGCGAGGTGGTGCGACGGCGGTCGGAGTTCGACCTCGCGGAGGCCGAGGAGCGCGCGCACATCCTCGAAGGGCGGCTGAAGGCGCTCGACCACATCGACGAGGTGGTGGACCTCATCAGGAACTCCGAGGACCGCGACGCCGCGAAGCAGGGGCTCCGCGACGAGTTCGACTTCTCTCAGCCGCAGTCCGAGCACATCGTCCGGATGCAGCTCGGCAGCCTCACGTCGATGGAGGCCGCGGAGATCGAGTCGGAGTACGAGGACGTGCAGGCGGAGATCGAGCGCCTGGAGACCATCCTCGGCGACGAGGACGAGCTTCTGGGCGTCATCAAGGACGAACTCCGGGAGATCAAAGAGGAGTACGCGGACGAGCGCCGGACGAGCATCGTGGAGGACTACGGCTCGGTGAGCCACGAGGACCTCATCCCGGAGGAGGAGGTCATCGTCGTGGTGACCGAGGAGGACTACGTGAAGCGGATGCCGACGGAGACGTTCAGCCAGCAGGGCCGCGGCGGCAAGGGAATCATCGGCACGAGCCTGAAGGAGGGCGACCGCGTCTCCACCGTGTTCCGCGCGAACACCCACGACTACCTGCTCTGCTTCACGAACCACGGCCAGGTGTACCAGCAGAAGGTGTACGAGATTCCGGAGATGAGCCGGACGGCGCGCGGGAAGTCCGCCGTGAACCTGCTCGATCTCGACGACGGCGAGGAGATCACGGCGGTGGTGAACACCGACGACTTCGACGGGGACGAGTACCTCACGATGGTGACCCGGGACGGCTACGTGAAGCGGACGGCCGCCGGGGAGTTCGAGAACGTGCTCTCGACGGGCATCATCGCCATCAGGCTGGAGGACGGCGACGAACTCGCGGACGTGGAGGTAACGGACGGCGGCTCCGACCTCGTCATCGGGACGGAGAACGGGATGACCATCCGGTTCGACGAGACGGAGGCACGGTCGATGGGCCGGACGGCCCGCGGCGTGAACGGTATCGAGCTACGCGACGACGACGCGGTCGCGGGTCTCGTCGCGGCGAGCGACGACGACGGCCGCTACCTGTTGACGGTGACGCGGAACGGCTACGGCAAGCGCACGCCGCTCGACGAGTACCGCGCGCAGTCGCGGTACGGCTACGGGCTGGTGGACATCAAGACCGAGGAGCGCAACGGGCCGGTGACGGCGCTGGAGGCGGTGAGCGCGGACGATCACCTCGTGGTGATGAGTGAGGGCGGCCAGATCATGCGGATACCGGTCTCGGAGGTGTCGACCATCGGGCGGAACACGATGGGCGTCACCGTGATGGACGTGGCGGCCGACGACGCGGTGGCGGCGGTCGACGTCATCCCGGCGGCGAACGTCGGCGACCAGCGGGCGGACGCGGTCGAGGCGGCGGAGTAGATCCCGCCACGGGCCGTCGATAGATTTCCCTTCGTCCGAAATTCATTCTTCCTGGGGAAATATTATATTAACCTCCCGTGTAAACGGTTCCTCGGGCGTCGGTGGGGATGGGAGAGTTCCCGGGCGTCCGGTTAGCTATGGCACAGGAGAACACGGATGCGACGGACGGAATCGGGTCGGGTGCCGACGGGTTCGGCCTCGGCCGACGGAACTACCTCGCCGCGACGGGTGGAACGCTCGCGTCGCTGCTCGGTCAGACGGCCGGGTCGGACGTGGTGACGGCGGATCCCGGAGACGGCACGCGCCCGGGCGAAGGGACCGTGCTGGTCGGCGTCGACCACGACGTGGCCGACATCGCGGCGGCGGTCGCCACGCACGCGCCGGCGGGCGCGGAGGTCGTCCACCGGAACGACACGCTCTCGTACGTGGCGGTGGCGTTCCCTGATACGGCGACGGAGGAGGCGCGCGCGAACTTCGTGGAGTCGGTCACCGACCGGGAAGAGATCCGCTACGCGGAGGAGAACGGGACGGTGGAGGCGGCCTTCTCGCCCGACGATCCGGAGTACGCGAACCAGTACGTCCCGGGGACCATCGGTGCCGAGGACGCGTGGGACACCACGCTCGGCGACGCGGAGGTGACGGTCGCGGTGGTGGACACGGGCGTCCAGTACGGTCACGCCGACCTCGCCGCGAACTTCCGGAGCGACCCGGGGAAGGACTTCGTCGACGACGACAGCGACCCCGCGCCGGACGCACCCTCGGACGAGTGGCACGGCACGCACATCGCGGGGACCATCGCGGCGGTGACCGACAACGGCACGGGCGTCGCGGGCCTGAGCGGCGCGACGCTCATCTCCGCGCGCGTCCTCGACGAGTCGCGCCGTGGCTACGTCTCGGACGTGGCGGACGGCATCCAGTGGGCGGCGGACCAGGGCGCGGACGTGATCAACCTCTCGCTCGCGGCCGGCTACTCGCAGACGATGGAGGACGCCGTGGCGTACGCCCACGAGCAGGGCGCGTTCCTCGCCGCCTCGGCGGGCAACAACGGCACCGACGTGGGCGATTACTATCCCGCGTCCTACCCCGAGTGCGTCGCCGTCGCGG
>CAZYYH010000314.1:0-2949 GCA_964651725.1 uncultured Halobacteriales archaeon
TGAAGGTGATGGGCAAGCGCGAGGGCGACCGCATCGACCTCACGGTCGCGGCCGCCCTGGTGGACGAGTACGTGCCGAACATGGACGGCTACGAGGCGGAGGTGGAGGCCATCCGCGAGTTCGTCGCCGGCATCGCCGAGGACTACACGGACCGCGAGGTGAACGTCCACGTCAACACCGCCGACGACTACGACGAGGGCTCCATCTACCTCACGACGACCGGCACCTCGGCGGAGCAGGGCGACGACGGCTCCGTCGGTCGCGGCAACCGTGCGAACGGTCTCATCACGCCGAACCGGTCGATGTCGATGGAGGCGACGTCGGGCAAGAACCCCGTGAACCACATCGGGAAGATCTACAACCTGCTCGCCACCGAGATCGCGAAGGAGGTCGTCGCGGAGATCCCCGAGATCCGCGACCTCCGCATCCGGCTGCTCTCCCAGATCGGTCAGCCCATCGATCAGCCCCACGTCGCCGACGCCCACCTCGTCACCGAGGACGGCACGTCGGTCGCCGAGGTCGAGGACGACGTGACGGCGATCATCGACCGCGAACTCCAGGACGTGACGGGTATCACCGAGCGCGTCATAGCCGGCGAACTCTCGACATTCTAGGCGGAACGCAACCGTTTTCCGTCGCGGGCGAACGTCTCACGTATGTCCTCCACCTCGCGCGCCGCGCTTCGCGGACGGCCCGGTCTCGTCGGCGGCTCGCTCGCGGTGCTCGTCCTCGCCATCGACCAGCTGTTGGCTCCCGTCTCGGCGTACGACATCGCCGTCGTGCTGCTGGTCGCTGGCGTCGTCGCCGGCGTCTGGGGCCGCGGAGACGCCGCGATAGCTGGCGTCGCGACCGGCGTGGCGGGCGGCGGAGTGCTCCTGGGATCGGTCGTCCTGGACGCGACCCCCTGGGGCGTCCTCCCGCTGGTCGTCCTCGTGCTGGTGCTCGGTTTCGTGGGCTGGCTGCAGTGGGTCTCGTCGCGCGGACGGGCGGCGGGCGAGTGACGGCAGTCCGCTCGACGCCCTCCCGTCGGTCAGTGGCGAGGAGACCGCCCGACGCTCCAATCACGGCGCCTCCGGGCCGTCCCACTCGGGCAGCGACACCGCCGCGAGCACGGGGAGGTGGTCGGAGGGGTACTCGCCGTCGCCGAACGCGTCGGCGATGGCACCGTGGAGCTCCACCTCGACGTCCGCGGAGACGAACACGTAGTCGATCTTCTTGTCGGGTACGAGGTTCCGGAAGTCCGTCATCGTGGTGATCGGGCCGTGATGCGGGGTGCGCGCGGTGTGGTGGGCGTCACGGAGCACGCGGCCGGTGTCCGTCTTCGACCGCCCGATGAGGACGCGGTACGTCTCCGACTCCGGGCGGCTGTTGAAGTCGCCGGTGACGACGATGGGCGTGTCGTCGGTGACGTCGTCGATGGTGTCGAGCAGGAGGCGGGCGCTCTCGACGCGCGCCCGCTCGCCGGCGTGGTCGAAGTGGGTGTTGAAGTGGTGGAACTCGACGCCGGTGTCCCGGTCGCGGAGACGGACCCACCGGAGGAGCCGCGGGAACGCGGCGTCCCACCCGACGCTCCCCGGCTCGTCGGGCGTCTCTGAGAGCCACACGGTGCCGTCGGCTTCGAGGTTGAATCGCGCGCGGTCGTAGCCGACGGCGGCGTACTCGCCGGCGCTCTCCACGTCAGTTCGGCCGGCCGCGAGCCACTCGTAGCCGGGGAGTCGGTCGCGGAGGTCGTCGAGCTGGTCGTGGAGCGCCTCCTGGAGGCCGACGATGTCGGGATCGTGGAACCGCACGACGCTCGCCACCCGGTCGCGGCGGTTCCGCCAGACGTGCGTGCCGTCGCTCGGATTGTCGTACCGGACGTTGTACGACATGACGGTGAGACGGGTCGGCATCTATGCGTAGAGCTCCGCGGCGATCTCGGCCTCGTGGTCCTCGGCGAGCGCGGCGAGTTCGTCGATGTCGTCGACGCGGAGGTTGGGGTTGCCGGTCGACGACCCCCGGAGGATCGCGAGGTGGCCGGCGAGGTAGCCGTGGACCCACGTGCGACCGAGATCCGTGAGGCTGTCGTCGTCCTCGATCAGCCGCTCTATCTCGATGCCGTCGCGCATCCCGCTGGCGATGCTCGCCGAGAGGTTGTCGAGCGCCACGTCGAGGTACGCGTGCTCGTAGTCGGCCAGAGCCATGCGCCCATAGACGCGAGCGAGACACATCAAAGTCCGGCGTGCTGGCGTCGAGCGAAGCCGGTTTACCGCGTGGCTGTGTAGGCTCGCGTATGCACCCGCCGGGAGCCGACACCGTCCTGGTCCGACACGGCGAGGTCGGCGTGAAGAGCGGGAAGGTCCAGCGGTCGATGGAGCGGAAGCTCCGGAAGAACGTCGAGCGCCTGCTCGACGACCGCGGCGTCGGCTACGACGAGGTGGAGCGCCAGTGGACGCGCATCCTCGTTCGGACCGACGAGGCGAACGTGGCGGCGGCGACCGACGCGGCGGCGGACGCGTTCGGCGTGGTGTCGGCGAGTCCTGCGCGGTCCGTCGCGCCGGAACTCGACGCCATCGCGGATGCGCTCGCGGACGCCGGGCGGGCGCGCTACGACGGCGGCACGTTCGCGGTGGACGCGCGCCGCGCGGGGAGCGCCGACGCCCACCCGTTCACCAGCGAGGACGTCGAAGCTGAGGGCGGGCGGGCGGTCTGGGAGGCGGTCGAGGACGAGTTCGAGCCGGCGGTCGATCTCGACGACCCCGACGTGACCTTCCACGTGGAGTGCCGGGAGGCGGAGGCGTTCGTGTTCGCGGAGAAGCGCGCCGGACCGGGCGGCCTGCCGCTCGGCACGCAGGGCCGGCTCGTCGCGCTCGTGAGCGGCGGCATCGACTCGCCGGTCGCGGCGTGGGAGGCGATGAAGCGCGGCGCGGAGGTCGTCCCCGTCTACCTCGACCTCGGCGACTACGGCGG
>CAZYYH010000315.1:0-2938 GCA_964651725.1 uncultured Halobacteriales archaeon
CATGACGACGCCCTGCTGGGCGTCGTTCGGCGCGGTGCGGCCGAAGTACTTCACGCTCTCGTCCTGGTTGTAGCCGAGCGTGGCGAGCACGGGCGACGTGCTCGCGTTGCTCATCTGCATCACCTGATCGCCGGCTACCTGCTCGGCGAGCGGGACCGACACGCCGCTCGACGCCGCGCCGACGAACCCGACGATGCTCTCCTCGTTGACGAGCGACGAGTACTTCTGGGTGGCTGCGGGCGGCCGCGTCTCGCTGTCACGGTTGAACATCTCGATCTCGCGGTCGAGCGGCCCGCCGGCCGCGTTGACGTGCTCGACGGCGAGGTTCACCGCCTCCTGCATGCCGCTCCCGAAGTCGCTGAGTTCCCCCGTGACGGGCAGGAGCGACCCCATCGGAATCGCCCGACCCTGCATCGCACCGACAGTTCCGACGCCGGTCAATCCGGCCAGTCCGACGCCGCCAGCCGCTTTCAGGTACGTCCTCCTTCCCCATGAATATCCGTCTGACATTTCCAGTAGAACTTCGTCACAAACCAGTGAAAAGATTATGTAAGATTGGTGGCCTGGCCGGGCATGGTTTTGCGAGTGTCCGGCGAGCGGTCATGACCGTTCGGTAATGATTCGGCGTCAGTCGGACCACGAGCTGGGACGATTCGCCGGAACGCTACCCCGGGTGTCAGACCGGGTGCGGTCGGGTCGGGCCGGGCACCGCCGAGACGGTGGGTCAAGTCGGGTGAGGGTCGAGCCAGCCGAACCCGACCAGCGAGCAGGGAATCGGACGCGAGCGCCCGGGACGAACGCGTCGTCTCGTGCCAACGGGTCGCGGGGAACGCCCGCGTCCGAAATGGTTTTGAAGCGCCCTCGCCCACATTCAGTATGCCGACCGAAACCGGATACGACCCTTCTCTCGGGAACAAGTTCATCTTCGTCACCGGCGGCGTGATGTCCGGCCTCGGCAAAGGCATCACGGCAGCGAGCACGGGCCGCCTGCTCGCCAACGCCGGCTTCGACGTGACGGCGGTCAAGATCGACCCGTACCTGAACGTCGACGCCGGCACGATGAACCCGTTCCAGCACGGCGAGGTGTACGTGCTGAAGGACGGCGCGGAGGTCGACCTCGACCTCGGCAACTACGAGCGGTTCCTCGGCGTCGACATGACCGCCGACCACAACGTGACGACGGGGAAGGTGTACCAGCACGTCATCGAGCGCGAGCGCGCCGGCGACTACCTCGGGAAGACCGTCCAGATCATCCCGCACGTCACCGACGACATCAAGCGCCGCGTGCGCGAGGCCGCCGAGGGCTCCGACGTGTGCATCGTCGAGGTCGGCGGGACGGTGGGCGACATCGAGGGGATGCCGTTCCTGGAGGCGCTCCGGCAGTTCGCCCACGAGGAAGCGGAGGACGACTTCCTGCTCGCGCACGTCACGCTCGTCCCCTACTCGAAGAACGGCGAGCAGAAGACGAAGCCCACCCAGCACTCCGTGAAGGAACTCCGGTCCATCGGCCTCCAGCCCGACGTGGTGGTGGGCCGGTGTGCGGACCGCCTCGACCCCTCCACGAAGGAGAAGATCGCGCTGTTCTGCGACGTGCCGACCGACGCCGTGTTCTCCAACCCGGACGTGGACGACATCTACCGCGTCCCGCTCGTCGTCGAGGAGGAGGGTCTCGACGAGTACGTCATGCAGCAGTTCGGCCTCGCGGACGAGGCCCGTCCGGCGGCCGAGCGCTCGACCGAGTGGCGCGACCTCGTCACCCGCGGCCGCACGGGCGAGATCGACGTGGCGCTCGTCGGGAAGTACGGCCTGGAGGACGCGTACATCTCCATCCACGAGTCGCTGAAGCACGCGGGTCTCGACCAGCGCGTAAACGTGAACGCCCACTGGATACACTCCGAGGACCTCGCGGACGGCTACGACGGACAGCTCGACGACGTGGACGGCGTCGTCGTCCCGGGCGGCTTCGGCTCCCGGGGCACCGAGGGCAAGATAGAGGCCGTCCGGTACGCCCGCGAGAACGGCGTGCCCTACCTCGGGCTGTGTCTGGGCTTCCAGATGGCGGTCGTGGAGTACGCCCGGAACGTGCTCGGGCTGGACGGCGCGCACTCCGCGGAGGTCGAACCGGACACGCCCCATCCCGTCATCGACCTGCTGCCCGAGCAGTACGAGACCGAGGAGATGGGCGGCACGATGCGGCTCGGCGCGCACGAGACGGACATCGAGCCGGGGACGCTTGCCGCCGACCTCTACGGCGGCACGACCTGTGTAGAGCGCCACCGCCACCGCTACGAGGTCAACCCCGAGTACATCGACGACCTGGAGGACGGCGGTCTCGTGTTCTCCGGGACGGCCGGCAGCCGCATGGAGATACTCGAACTCCCCGACCACCCGTACTTCCTCGGGACGCAGTTCCACCCCGAGTTCCGGTCGCGGCCCGGCCGCCCCAGCCCGCCGTTCATCGGGCTGGTGAAGGCGATACTCGATGGGCGCGACGCTGACCGGGAGGCGGAGGTGGAGGCCTGATGGTTGAGGTCGAGTCGTTCGTCGAGGAGGCGGTCGAGGAGATCCGAGACGAGGTCGGGGACGCCAACGCCATCATCGCGCTCTCCGGCGGCGTGGACTCCTCGACTGCCGCTGCGCTCGCGTACGAGGCCATCGGCGACCGGCTCACGCCGGTGTACGTGGACACCGGGCTGATGCGGAAGGACGAGACCGTCCAGATAGAGGAGACGTTCTCGTACATGGAGAGCCTGGAGATCGTCCACGCCCAGGAGCGGTTCCTCGACGCGCTCGCCGGGGTCACCGACCCCGAGGAGAAGCGCCACGCCATCGGCGAGCAGTTCATCCGCGAGTTCGAGACGGTGGCGCGGGAGGAGAGCGCGAACTACCTCGTGCAGGGCACCATCTACCCGGACCGCATCGAGAGCGAGGGCAACAT
>CAZYYH010000316.1:0-2935 GCA_964651725.1 uncultured Halobacteriales archaeon
CCATGAGAGCGAAGATCGCAGTGTCGAGCGCAGTTCCCCTGTTGAAATGCGAGGGGACTGCCCGTGCTGCCTGTGTCGATATGAGGCTGATTTCGATCATCATCGCGGTGCCGATCGTGTACGTCGCGAGTCGTTCGACGCGGTCGGTCAGGGACAGGGACGGCAGCAGCCAGCCCATCGTCGCGGTAAAGATCGCGATCGAGGTGGCGAACTTCCAGGGTTTCGTCCAGACGTTCCGTCCGAGGAGCGTTCGTCCGTCCACCAGCATCAGGGCCGTGAAGACGACCGCGAGGCCAAGGTTGCAGAGTGCGACGGTACACAGGACCCGGTTCCTGTCGTAGAGTTCCGCCAACAGTTCCGATACAGATCGGTGCGACGTCGGGAAGACGGTCCCGTTCGTCGGTCGCTCCGCCGTCGAGTCAGTCCCGTCCGGTCGGGCATCAGATCGGCGTTGCATCACACCCTACCGTTGATGCGACTTCGTGGTGGACGTTTGCCCAACATGTTGGGCTGCCGCGTCCGTTTCATCGCAACGTTACGTGGAACCGGAAAATCGAACCCCGTTATCGAAGACGGAACTTACCGCTCGTCGACCGGCGTCCACTGGCGGTCGCGGTCGCCGACGTACTGGGCGCGCGGTCGGATGAGGCGGTTGTCCTCCAGCTGCTCGCGGCAGTGCGCGGTCCAGCCGCCGACGCGGGACACCGCGAACGTCGCGGTGAACAGGTCGCGCGGGATGCCGACGCCTTTCAGCAGGACGGCGGTGTAGAACTCGACGTTGGTCTCCAGCTGTCGGCCGGGCTTGTACTCCTCTAAGAGGTCGACCGCGACGCGCTCGGCCTCCTTCGCGCTGTCGAAGAACGCGGAGTCGCCGCCCTCCCCGTAGAACTGCTCGGCGGCGCTCGACAGCACCTCGGCGCGCGGGTCCCGGACCTTGTAGACGCGATGGCCGAAGCCCATCAGGCGCTCGCCGGCCTCCAGCACCTCGCGGACGTCGGACTCGGGGTCGTCGGACGCGTGGATGTCCTCGAGCATCTCCAGGACGGGACCGGGTGCGCCGCCGTGAAGCGGGCCCTTGAGCGCGCCGATGGAGCCGGTGATCGCGGAGACGAGGTCGGACTCCGTGGAGACGATGACGCGACCGGTGAAGGTGGAGGCGTTCAGGCCGTGGTCGATGACGGTGTTGAGGTACGTCTCGACGCCGCGGGCCTCGGCCTCGGTGGGGCGCTCGCCCGTCAGCATGTAGAGGTAGTTCGCGGCGTGGCGGAGGTCGGGGTCCGGCGACACCGGCTCCTCCCCGCTCCGCACGCGCCAGTAGGCCGCGACGATGGTGGGGAGCGCCGCGACGAGGCGGAGCGAGTCCTCCTCGGGGTCGTCGCCGTCCCGGCCGAGGCTCGCGCTCGCCGCGCCCATGCGGAGCGCGTCCATCGCGGGCGCGCCGCGCTCGGCCGCCGCCCGCACCACGTCGAGCGTCGCGTCCGGGAGGTCGCGGTACGACGCGAGTTCCGACCGGAACGAGTCGAGTTCCGACGCCGTCGGCAGCCGGTCCTCGTAGAGCAGGTAGAGCGTCTCCTCGTACGTCGCGTTCCCGGCGAGTTCCGGCAGCGGGTAGCCGCCGATGACGAGTTCACCGGCCTCCCCGTCGATGTAGCTGAGTCGGGTTTCGGCGACCTGAACGTCCTCCAGTCCTTTGCTCATTCGCGGCTCGCTCATGCGTGGACCGAGTGTATCGCAGGTAATAGTCCTTTTCAAACCAGGCGTTCTGCGGACCTGCCGGGCGTTTCCGAAGGCGGTCCAGGGCGTCCCGATCCGACGCCTCGCGTGGTCTCCGTCCCGCCCGGTCGCGCCGCGGCGTGCCATTCGATCCCACGCCACGGATGGCTATTTACCCGGGGCGGTCCGACCCCACACCATGCCCGACTACCGACCGGTTCCCGACGACCGCACGGTCGAGTTCGTGCGGACCACGTCCTACGCGTTCCATCCCGAGGGCGGTCCGCAGGACGACGACGACCTCGCGGAGCGCGCTGACTCCGACATCGCCAGCCTCGGCGAACCCCGCGCGCTCTTCGACGGCGACGAGCTGCTCGTCGTCTGCCTCCACCACCCGCTCTCGATGCGCGTCCGCGGCGAGTTCCGCGACGTCGGCGGCGTCTCCGCCGTCGCGTCCCCGCCCGAGCACCGCCGGCGCGGCCTCGTCCGTGATCTGCTCGCCGAGTCGCTCCGCGAGTACCGCGACCGCGGCTGGCGCTACTCGGCGCTCTGGCCGTTCAAGCGTTCGTTCTACCGTCGGCTCGGCTGGGGGACGGCGTCGCGGCACGCGAAGGTCGAACTCCCGCCGGACGCGCTCTCGTTCGCGGCCGACGCCCGCGACGGCACGTTCCGGCGCGCCGACGGCGACGACTGGGCGGCGCTCGACCGCGTCAACCGCGAGACGTACCGTGACTACGACCTCGCGCTCGACCGGAGCGAGGACTGGTGGCGACACCACGTCCTCGAGTCGTGGCGGGACGACCCCTACGCCTACCTGCTGGAGCGCGACGGCGACCCCGCCGGCTACGTCGTCTACTACGTCCGCGACGGCGACGACGGTCCCCGGCTGGGCGTCGCCGACCTCGGCTACGTCGACCGCGACGCGTACCGCGAGTGTCTGCGGTTCTGCTACGACCACGACTCCCAGGTCGAGACCGTCGTGCTACACGGCCCCGTCGATCCCTCGCTCCTCGACCGCGTCGACGACCCCTCGGCCGTCGACTACGAGGTGACGACCGGCGCGATGTTCCGGCTCGTGGACGTCGCGGTCGCGTTCGAGGACCTCCGATACGCCGACGCATCCGACGGCGACTGCACCCTCGCCGTGGCCGACCCGCTCGCCGACTGGAACGACGCGACGTTCCGGCTCTCCGTCCGCGGCGACGCCGCCGACTGCACCCGG
>CAZYYH010000317.1:0-2932 GCA_964651725.1 uncultured Halobacteriales archaeon
TGCTCTCCGCCGCGAGCGGCCCCCGATCCGCGCACAACCCGGACACCGCCGAGTCCTACGTCTACCGGCGGACGACGGGCGACGCGGAGTGGGAGCGCGCGATGGACGGTCTCCCCGGCCCCGACGGCCTCGCGCGGGCGGTGCTCGACACCGCCGACCTCGGCGAGTTCTACGCGCTCACCAACCGCGGTCTCTACCACTCGGCCGACACCGGCGCGTCGTGGACCGAAGTTGGCGTCGAGTGGCCCGACGACTACCGCGAGCAGGTTCCCCGAGGGCTCGCGGTGGTCTGACGACTCGGTTCAGCTTGGCCAGCCAACCGCCGGTGGCGGCCGGCCGACTAGCCACTCCCCTGGTGGACTGAAAGCCCTCGGGCGCTCCAGTCGCGCGACTCGCTGCGCGCTTCCCTCCCTCGCGTCGCTCGGTCGGTCCAGTGCTTACTTCGTCGTGCTTCGCGTAGCGCCCGAGGGCTTTCGAGGCGGTCGCGCCCAGTTCGAGCGCGTGGCCAGTGTCCCGTCCGACCCACCTTAACTTCAAGTACGAGAACGGGACGAAACCCGCCCGTGGCCTGACGACCTGCCGCAGTGGGCCGAGGCGGGAGCGCGGCACACCCACTGTGACGGCGAGAACCACCCATCCCGAGTGCCGCCTGCTCGCCCCGGAACTACAAGATACTTGTCCGCCCGTAGCGAACACGCCGTCGATGCACGACTTCGCGGTGGTCGGCGCGGGACCGGCGGGGTCGCGGTTCGCGCGCCGTGCCGCCGAACGAGGGTTCGACGTGGTCGTCTTCGAGCAGGGCGAGGTCGGGGAGCCACTGGCGTGCTCGGGCCACGTCAGCCTCGACGTGTGGGAGTTCGTCCCGGATTCGGCCCGGGAGGACCTGTTCCAGAACGCCATCTACGGCGCGAGATTCCACGCGGGCGGCCCCGGCTCGGAGGCGTACCCGTTCTACAAGGAGGAGGTGGTGTCGAACGCCATCGACCGCGTCGGGCTGGACCGCGCGCTCGCGGCGTCGGCGGGGGAGGCGGGCGCGGACGTGCGCGACCACCACACGGTGACGGGCGTCAAGGAGCACGGCGACCGCGTCCGGCTGACGGTGAAGGGGCCGGATGGCTCCGAGCGCGTGGACGCGCGGATGGTCGCGGGCGCGGACGGGCCCCGCTCGCGCGTGCGCTCCGCGCTCGGCCTCCCGGAGCCCGACGAACTGCTGCACGGCGTTCTCGGGTTCGACGCCGACCCCGACCACCAGGAGTTCGTGGACGTCCATCTGACCGTCCCGGGTTTCTTCGCGTGGCGCATTCCGCGCGGCGACGCGGGCGTCGAGTACGGCCTCGCGGCCGCGCCCGGCGAGGAGGTGCCCGTCCGGTTCGACGACCTCGTCGCGGGCTACGACGCGGAGATCCACCGGCGGTGCTCGGGAGCCATCCCCATCGGGCCGCCCGACACCATCACCGCCCACCGGAGCTTCCTGCTCGGCGACGCCGCCGGGCAGACGAAGCCGTTCACCGGCGGCGGCATCCGCTACGGGATGACGGCGGCGGACTGCGCGGCGCGCACCATCGACCCCGACGACCCCGCGAGCCTCGCGGATTACGAGGCGGCGTGGCGGGACGAACTCGGCACGGAGATCAGACTCGGCCACTGGATACGCCGCGGCTACGACCTGCCGGAACCCGTTCAGAAGGCGGGGATGGCGGCGACATCGGGCGAGATCGGTGTTCACATGGACCGGCCGACGTCGGTGTTCTCGCGCGACCAGATGCGGGCGTTGCTGGGACGATGACCCATCCGCGCGACGGCGTAGATGGCCTGGACGCCGAACCGATCATCGTCAGCGTCGGCGACCTGCACGGCCACCTCGACCGGGTGCGGAGCGCGCTCCGCGCGGTCGGCGACCACCCGGCGTTCGACCCGCTCGTGGAGACGGACGACGACGGCCACCTCCACTGGGCAGGGAACGATTACGTGCTCGTCTTCAACGGCGACTTGGTGGACCGTGGCCCGGACTCGCGGGGCGTCCTTGACCTCGTCCGGCGACTCCGCGCGGAGGCTCCCGACTGGCGCGTGCGGCACACCCTCGGCAACCACGAGTCCGCGCTGCCGTGGCCGTCGCCGCCCGATCACGACCGGTGGTTCGTGGACCGCGCGACCGACGGGGAGCGGCGGCGGTTCTACCGGCTGGTGCTCGACGGCGCGATCACGCTCGCGTACCGTGGCTACGAGTACACGTACGTCCACGCGGGCGCGGCCGACGGCGTGGACCCGATCACTGCGAACGAGCGACTCCGGGAGATCGCGGCGAGCCTCGTCGAGGTGGTGGGCACCGACGAGGACCGCGAGGTGCATCTCCGCGCCTTCCGCGAGAGGAACTTCGACCTCCTGGGCCACGGCGGCGAGGACGACGCGCGCGGTCCGGACGCGGGGCCGCTCTGGCTGGACTTCGAGCACCTGCCGGCGGACGCGCCGCCGCAGGTCGTCGGCCACACGCCACACGCCAAGCCGACGCGGAAAGGGAACGTGGTCTGCGGGGACACCGTCCTGGAGAACCTCGACTCGCCGGGCGGCGAGGCGGTGCTGGTGGAGACGCCGGACTCGCTCCGCGCGCTCGTCCGGGAGGCGGACGGTAGCGTCTCGCTCCGGGAGCTGTAGGTGGGGCGGAGCGTCAGTCGTAGCGCGGCAGTCTGGCGGATCGCTCGCTACCGTCGACGAACGGAAGGTCGGCGACGCTGGCGTCGACCTCCTCGCCGTCGACGCGGACGGCGAGGTCGCTTTCGTCGGCGGCGTCCCACCGGACGGACGCGAGTGCGAGGGGTCGATCGAGCGTCGGGCTGTCGGCGGCCCTGGTGACCTCGCCGACGGACGCGTCGCCCTCGAAGACGGCCGCGCCGTCGTCCGGGACGGCGTCGAGGCGAAGGCCGACGAGCCGCCG
>CAZYYH010000318.1:0-2929 GCA_964651725.1 uncultured Halobacteriales archaeon
TCGGCCCGTACCCCGACCTCGTCGTCTCCGGCTGCAACAAGGGCGCGAACCTCGGGATGTACGTGCTCGGACGCTCCGGCACGGTGAGCGCCGCCGTCGAGGCGGCGTTCTTCGGCGTGCCCGCCATCGCGTCCTCGCTCTACCTGCCGCCCGGCGAGTGGTCGAAGGACTGGGACGTGGACGCTTACCGGGAAGCCGCGCGCGCAACCGCCTACCTCGCCGAGCACGCGCTCGACGCCGGCGTGTTCGAGTCCGCGGACTACCTCAACGTGAACGCGCCGCGACCCGCAGACGGCCCCGCCGGCATCGAGGTGACGCGCCCCTCTCACGCCTACCACATGGACGCCACCATCGACGAGGGCCGCGTCACCCTCCACGACCGCATCTGGGACCGCATGGCGCGCGGCGACGTCGACGCGGAGGAGGGCACGGACCGGAACGCGGTGCTGTCGGGGCAGGTCAGCGTCTCCCCGCTCACCGCCCCGCACACCACCGAGCACCACGACGCCCTCGACGACCTCGTCGAGCGCTACTCGGCGTGAGTGGAGCACGGGGCGTTGTCTAATCGCGCTCGGAGTCGGGACGATGCAGGCTCTCGACGAAGCCCGACTCGTGAAATCCGAGGGCGGTGGCGTGCGAGGGACGAGGAGCGCAGGGAGTGGACCGAACACCGCAGTCGGCCGGGGAGGCTGCGGCTACGGTCCCTCATGTTGCCAGGTTTAGATAGTGACGCTCTCTCGAACGGAATCACGAGTACTAGTGTGAACGAGAGCAGACTAGCTGCTTCCAAACGTGAGGACCGCACCACGTCCTCCCCAGCCGACTGCGGTGCTCGTTCACTTCGCTCGTGGCACTGCGTTCGCGCCCTGCGCTCCTCGTCCCTCGCGCGGTCACGCCCTCCGGGCGTTCCTCGCGCGCCGTCGCCGCCAGTCACTCTAGCACCGAGCTGCCGCCCGACGCACTCCTATAAACCTTATAAGTGTAATAATTTGTAACTTTTTGCGCAAAATTGTAATTTTTTGTAACCTTCAAGTGGTTTATGAGGAGTGGCCGACCGACGCCGAAGAACGGACCTGACCTACAGCTCCTCGCGCGCCAGCTCGGTGGCCTCGTCCTGGTCCATCGGGCCGCGCGCGGCGCGGGGGGCGCCGGGCTCGGCGGCGGTCTCCTCGGTCGGTGCGGCGCCGGCCCGCGGCCGTAAGATGCGCGCGCCGCCGCGGCCGGTCCCCTCGCCGAACACGAGCGTCCGTTTCCCGCCGAACCTGGCGGGGTCGAACGGCTCGAACAGGCTCGGCTCGTCCAGCATCGCCGCGGTGTGGAGGCCGGCCTCGTGGGTCGTGGCCTCGCGGCCGAGGACGGGCTTGCGCTCCGAGACCTCCTCGCCGAGCGCGGCCAGCACGTCCTCGGCGACGGGGACGAGCCGCCCGGGGTCGACGCCGAACGAGTCGTCGTACTCCAGATCGCCGGTGGCGACCACCTCCTCCAGCGCGGGGTTGCCGACGCGCTCGCCGAGCGCCGCGATGGCCACGTCGGCGTTCGCCACGCCGCACTCGTACGCCGCGAGCACGTTCGCCGTCCCGACGCCGAGGTCGTTGTGGAAGTGGACGCTCACGCGGTCGAGGTCGACGACCGCTGAGAGCCGGTCGAGCGTCTCTCGCACCGTCTTCGGCGACCGGCAGCCGACGGTGTCCGCGAGGCCGACGGTGGCGTCGTCACCGAACCGCTCCGCGACCGTCGCCAGGTGCTCGTGGTCGGTGCGGAACGCGTCCAGCACGGCGACGCGCACTCGCACGCCGCCGTCGAGCAGCGTCCCGACCGCGGACTCGACCATCTCCAGCACCTCCTCGCGGGGTTTCCCGAGGTCGTGCTCGAGGTGGTGGTCGTTGAACGGCGCGAACACCTCGACGGCCTCGGCGTCCGCGTCGAGCGCCGCCTCCACGTCGCCGGGGAGCGCGCGGGCGATAGCGCCGATCTCCGCGTCCGCGCGCGCCGCGAGCTCTCGCGTGACCTCCTGGTCGACCTCGCCCGTCACCGGGAAGCCCGCCTGGATACGGTCCACGCCCAGGCGGTCGATTGCGAGCCCGGCCTGGATGCGCTGGTCGGCCGAGTACGACCGGCCCGGCATCTGGGAGGCCTCCCGTACCGTCACGTCGGTCAGTATCATCAGATGACCTCCTCCTCGCGCAGCCGCTCGTACTCCGCCCGGTCGATGCCGAGCTCGTCGAGGTAGAGCTCCTCGTTGTGCGCGCCGGGCTGGCCGCCCAGTCGCTCGACCTCGCCGGGCGTCTCGGAGAGCTTCGGGAACACGCCCTGCGTGCGCACTTCGCCCACGTCCTCGTCCTCGACCGCGACCAGATCCTCGCGGGCGGCGTACTGCTCGTCCTCGAACACGTCACCGATGTCGTAGACGGGACCGACGATGGCGTCCGCAGCATCCATCGCCGCCAGCGCTTCCTCGCGACTCCGCTCGCTCGTCCAGTCCTCGATGATGGCGTCGAGTGCCGGCCGGTTCTCCACGCGGTCGTCGTTCGTCCGGAACCGCGGGTCATCGATCAGGTCCTCGCGGCCGATGGCCGTCATGACGTTCTCGAAGATGTTCTGCGAGGACGCCGACAGGCTGATGTAGCCGTCCTCGCTCTCGTAGAGGTTGCGGGGCGCGGCCTTCACGTCCTTGTTCCCCGTGCGGGTCGGCACGACGCCCTCGGCGTCGTACGCCTCCACGTCGCCGATCATCAATCGGAACAGCGGCTCGAACAGGCTCACGTCGATCACCTGGCCCGAGCCGTCGTTGACCTCGCGGTTGTACACCGCGAACATCGCACCCTGCACCCCGAACATCGCCGCCGTGAGATCCGCAAGCGGGATGGGCGGCAACAGCGGTTCGCTGTCCTCGAAGCCGTTGATGTGCGCGAACGTCGACAGGCCCTCC
>CAZYYH010000319.1:0-2923 GCA_964651725.1 uncultured Halobacteriales archaeon
TCGTCGAGAAGGACGGGGTCAAGGTCGGTCTCTGCGACGAGCACTTCCGCGAGCGACTCGAGGAACTCGCGGACTCCGAGGCGATGGAGGAACTCGGCGAGCGACTCGACGTAGACCGCGACTGATTCTACTCCCGCAGCGCCGTCCGCGCGACCGCGAGCGACAGTACCGACTGTCGGAGCGTGAACTTCCGAACCGCCAGAAGTAGCGCCGGCTACACGCGGCCCGCGTCCACGTCGATGGCGTCCACCGGGCAGACGTCGACGCAGAGCATGCAGTCGATGCACTGCGCCTCGTGCGTGGGGTCGGCCTTCTGCTCGCTCTCCGGGTGGTCCGGGGAGTCGACCCACTCGAACACGTCCACCGGGCAGTCCTCGAGACACGCGCCGTCCGCGATGCAGAGGTCGAAGTCGACGGCGACGTGAGTGCCGTGGATGCCGAGCTGCTCCGGTTCGTCGACCGGACCCCAGACGTCGTGGCCCTCGTGTTCGTCTATCTTCTCCCGGTTCTCCGTGAACTGCGGGTCGATGGGCATACGTCGAACGTGGGGGAACAGGCACTTAAAGCTACTTACGAACGACGGGCATTTTCGGACCGCCTAGTCCCGATTCGGGGCCGCGGCGTCACTCCTGTCGCGGGTCGAGTGCGTCACCGAGTGCGTCCCCCAGCACGCTGATGGCGACGACGGTGAGGGCGAGCGCGACGACCGGAACCGTCGAGGTCCACCACGCCTGGTGGAAGTCGCGGAGGCCGACGGCGATCAGCCGGCCGAACGACCGCGGGTCGACGTCGGTGAGTTTGAGGAAGGAGAGCGCGGCTTCGGCGAGCACGAGCAGGGGAATCTGGCGGGTGACGGCGGTGGCGACGGTGCCGCCGACGCCGGGGAGGATGTGACGGCGGACGACGTGAATCGGGGACGCGCCCGCGCCTTCGGCGGCGCGGACGTACGCGGCGTTCCGGCGCTGGAGGGTGTCGCTGCGGACGACGCGCGCGACGCCGCCCCAGCCGAGCAGGCCGAAGACGGCGACGACGACGAACAGGTCGCGGCCGACGACGTAGCTGAGGACCATGTAAACTATGAACGCGGGTACGGCCTGCTGCACGTCGACGTAGCGCATCAGCGTCCCGTCGATCCAGCCGCCGGCGTAGCCGGCGACGGTGCCGACGGCGGTGCCGAGCGGCACGATGAGCGTCGCGGTGAGCAGGCCGACGAGGAGCGTGACCTGTGCGCCGTCGGCGAGGATCCAGAGCACGCTCTCGCCGTACGCGTTCGTGCCGAGCGGGTTGGCGAGCGTGCCGTAGCACCGACCGTCGCGGACGGGGCCGAGGCACTCCGGGGGCGTGGACGCGGAGACGCTCGTGAACGCGGGCGGCTGGAACGCGTGGACGAGGTCGAACGCGCCGTCGCCCCCGAGGACGGGTTCGACGGCGACGAGTGCGACGAGCGCCGCGAGGTACGCGGCGCTGGCGAGCGCGCTGGGGCGCGCGCGGAGCGTGCGCCAGACGCGGCGTGCGACGCGAGGATCGCGCACGACCGGGAGGGCGACGTAGCGCGCGGCGACGAGCGCCGAGAGCGCGAACAGCCAGTCGACGCGCGTCGGTTCGTGGCCGAGGACGAGCGGGCCGCCGCCGGACGTGAAGTGGTGGGCGAACGCGGCGGCGAGGGCGACGACGCCGGCCGCGAATGCGACCGAGCGCGGGGTCGGCCGGAGCCCGGTCGCGCCCTCGCCGTCCCAGTCCTCGCGCTCGAACCGGACGGAGCCGTCTGTCATGACGAGCCCCTGACGGGCGGCATCCATAAACCTCACTATCCTTGGGGAACGAACCCGGGTAGCGATGGCGTCAGTCCCCGCGCTCGCGTCCCACTCCCCGTCCAGCGTCCCGTTCGACGGCTCCCGCCGGAGGTGGCCGCGGTGAGCGCGCGCTGGTTCCTCGTGCGCCGCACCGCGTTCGCCGTGCTCGCCGTCTACCTCGTGATCTCGACCGCGTTCGCGTTCGTCGCGCTCACCCCGGACCCGAACATCTCGCAGATCGAGTACGGGGTCGCGTCCAGCACCCGTCTCGCCGAGAACGTCGACGAGAACGTCGAGGCCGCCGTCTCCGCGTACCGCGAGGCGCGCAACCTCAACGACCCCGTCCACGAGCGGTACGTGCAGTGGCTCGTCGACGTGACGCTGCTCGACTGGGGGCGGTCGTACGCGAGCAACGCGCCCGTCACGTCGCTCGTCGCCGTCCACCTCCCGTTCACGCTCGCGTACGTCCTGCCCGCGATGGTCGTCTCCACCCTCGGCGGCGTCGCGCTCGGCGTCTACTCCGCCGTGCGCGAGACGCGGCTGCTCGACCGGCTCGGCACCGGCGCGTCCTACTTCGCACTCGGCGTCCCGAACTTCTGGCTCGCGGGCGTCGCCGTCGCGGTCGCCGAGTACGGCCACGGCTGGCTCGTCACCGACCTCCAGCCCGAACTCGGCGTCCTCCACCCCGCGAACCTCGTCCGGCTCGCCGTCCCCGCCGCCATCCTCGCCACCAGCCTGCTCGCCGGCCAGCTCCGCTACGTGCGCTCCGAGACCCGCGAGCACGCCGCCGCCGAGTTCGCCCGCCTCCTCCGCGCGAAGGGCGCGGGCTCCTGGACCGTCGCGCGCCACGCGCTCAAGAACGCCGCGCCGCCGCTCGTCTCCTTGTTCTTCGTCGACCTCCTCGCAGTCCTCGTGCTGAACGTCTACGTGCTGGAGTACGTCTTCCAGATCCCGGGCTTCGGCACCCTGAGCTACGACGCCATCGTCAACCGCGACGTGCCGCTCATCCTCGGCACCACCATGGTCGTCGCGTTCGTCGGCATCGGCGGGAACCTCCTCCAGGATTTGGCGTACGCCGTCTTCGATCCCCGCGTCGGCGAGGAGGAGTGACGGGGTGGACGACGGTTCGG
>CAZYYH010000320.1:0-2910 GCA_964651725.1 uncultured Halobacteriales archaeon
GCCAGCCCGCGCACGTCCATCAAGCACGCCGGGGTGCCGTGGGAACTCGGCCTCGCGGAGGCGAACCAGGTGCTGCGCGAGACCGGCCTCCGGAGCCGGGTGCGACTCTCCGTGGACGGCGGGCTGAAGACCGGCCGGGACGTGGCGGTCGGCGCGCTCCTCGGCGCGGAGGAGTTCGTGTTCGGCACCGCGCCGCTCGTCACCTCGGGCTGCGTGATGGCGCGGCAGTGCCACACCAACGACTGTCCGGTGGGCGTCGCCACGCAGCGCGGCGTGCTCCGCGAGCGGTTCCCCGGCGAGCCGGACCACGTCGTCAACTACGTGGCGTTCATCGCGCGGGAACTCCGCGAGATCATGGCCGAGTTGGGCTTCCGTTCGGTCGACGAGATGGTGGGGCGCGTCGACGCCCTCCGCCAGCGCGACGTGGACCACCCGAAGGCGGGCCGCGTCGACCTCTCCGGCCTGCTCGCGGAGCCTGCCGGGGAGGGACGGACGAAGACCGAGGAGCAGGGCCACGAGATCGACGACCACCTCGACCGGACGCTGCTCGACCTCGCCGGCTCCGCCGTCGCGGACGGCGAGTCGGTCCAGCTCGCCGCGAGCGTCGCCAACACCGACCGCGCGGTCGGCACGCTGCTGTCGAACCGCGTCTCCCGGGCGCACGGCACCGACGGCCTGCCGGACGACACCGTGAGCGTCGACCTCGCGGGCTTCGCGGGCCAGAGCTTCGGCGCATTCCTCGCGCCCGGCGTCACGCTCGCCCTGGAGGGCGCGGCCAACGACTACGTCGGCAAGGGGCTGTCGGGCGGGAAGCTCGTCGTCCGCACGCCCGACGACGCCGGGTTCGACCCCGCCGAGAACACCGTCGTCGGGAACGTCGCGCTCTACGGCGCGACCGACGGCGAGTGCTACGTCGAGGGCGTCGCGGGAGAGCGGTTCGCCGTCCGCAACTCCGGCGCGAAGGCGGTCGTGGAGGGCGTCGGCGACCACGGCTGCGAGTACATGACCGACGGCGTCGTCGCGGTGCTCGGCGACGTCGGGCGGAACTTCGCCGCCGGGATGTCGGGCGGCGTCGCGTACGTGTACGACCCCGACGGCGACCTCGCCGACCGTGCCAACACCGACATGGTGCGCCTCGACGCCGACCTCTCCGATCGCGACGAGCGCGCCCTCCGCCGACTCGTCGAGAACCACGCCGACTACACCGGCTCCGAGCGCGCCCGCGCCCTGCTCGTGGACTGGGACGCCGCGCGCGACGCGTTCGTGAAGGTGATGCCGGACGCGTACCGCGACGCCATCGCGGAGCGCCCGGAGGCCGACGCCCGTCGGTCGCTGCCGGCGCGAGCCGACGCGTGCGAGGCGGAGACCGAGGTCACCGGGACCGCCGACTGACTGCTCACCCGCTCCTCGCCGCCTGCCGCACCAGCGGTCGGGCGTCGTCGCCGAGCCACCCGCAGAGTTCGCGGAAGCGGTCCTCGGGCAGCCGGAACTGGACCGCGTCGATGTGGTAGAGCCTGACGCGGTCAACGCCGGTGGCGTCGCGGAACGCAGCCGAGCGCAGACCCGGGCCGAACAGCCGGAGCGTCGCGTCCACCGTCTCCTCGGTCGCCGGCATCGTCCCGCGCAGCACGCCGTTCCGGCCGGCGATCGCGGCACCGGCCGGCAGCCGGCCGCGCCACCGCCGTTGCAGCCCCGACAGCAGCCGGCCGAGGAACCCCCGGTTCTCCACCCGGACGCCCGGCTCCGACCGGAGTCGCTCGAACGCCGCCTCGTCGGTGCGCGCGAGTCGGTCCGGGTCGCCCACCACACGGACGGACGCGACCGGCTCCGGGCTGTGCTCCAGCACGCCGCGCGCGATCTCCCGCGCCGCCACGAACGCTCGCCGCCCGTCCAGCGCGTAGAGGTTGACGGAGTACGTCGGCACCGTCGGGACGGTACGGTCTCCAGGCTGTTAGGATGGTCGGTCGCCGCGGGGACCATCCAGTTTCGCCGCGACCCACACCGCTAAGTTGTGGCCCGGCGGGTTTCGAACGATGTCGGAGACCGACGACGACCTCTGGACGATGTCGTGGGAGGACGCGGGCGAGGCGTTCGAGCGCGCCGACGCCGCGGTCCTGCCGACCGGCAGCGTCGAGCAGCACTCCATCCACCTGCCCGTGTCCGTGGACAGCATCCGCGCGGAGCACCTCACGGCCGAACTGGTGGAGCGGGCCGGCGAGCACGCCCTCTCACTGGTCCGGCTGCCGACGCTTCCCTACGGCTACTCGGAGCACCACATGAACTACCCGGGCACCGTCACGCTCGGCGGAGACACCTATCGACAGGTCATCGTGGACGTGGGCGCGTCGCTCGCCGAGCACGGCGTGGAGCGCCTGGTCGTCATCAACTGCCACGGTGGCAACCTCTCGCCGCTCGACCTCGCCGCGGACCGCCTGATGCGGGACCACGACCTCACCGTCCACGTCGTCCACTGGACGAACTACGCCCGCGACCGCCTGGAGGCGGCGTTCGGCGAGGGCTGGGGACACGCCGGCGACTACGAGACGAGCGTCGTGGAGCACTACCGGCCCGACCTCGTGAAAGCGGAGCAAAAGGAGGTACAGGACAACCGCGACTGGCCGGAAACCCGGTCGTTCTCGTACTTCGACGACCTCACCGAGCAGGGCGGCCTGGGCGACCCGACGAACGCCGACCCCGAGGTGATGGCCGAGATAATCGACGACGCGACCGACGAGATACTGGCCGGGCTGCGGGCCGACATCGACGACGGCTGGTGACGGAGCGGTATCGTTTTGCCGGGTCCGGCCGACGCCACGCGCATGGACACCGCACTCGTGATCGGCGGCACGCGGTTCATCGGCCGCCACGCGGTCGAGGAGTTCCTCGCGCACGGCTACGAGGTCGCCATCT
>CAZYYH010000321.1:0-2906 GCA_964651725.1 uncultured Halobacteriales archaeon
GACGGCTACCTCTACGTCGAGGGCCGGAAGAAGAACATGTTCGTCTCCGGCGGCGAGAACGTCTACCCCGCCGAGGTCGAGAACGCCGTCGCCGACCACCCGAAGGTCTCCGAGGTCGTGGTGGTCGGCGTCCCCGACGACACCTGGGGGACGGTCGGGAGGGCCGTCGTGGCGGGCGACGAGTCGCTGACCGTCGAGGAGCTACGGGAGTTCCTTGACGGGCGGCTGGCGGGGTTCAAGATGCCCCGCTGCCTCGCGTTCGTGGACGAGATGCCGACGAGCGGGCCGTCGAAGATAGATCGGGACGCGGTAGAGGCGGAGTTCGGGGAATAGGTGCGGACTCGAAGTCCGTCGGTCACCAGGCACCGCGACGGCGGGCGTATCCGATCCGATGCCGTCCTCCACGAACTTGGTCGAGTCGACCACCAGAGGCAAAGCCCACGAACCCACACCCCCGATATGGACACGCTCGAAGACGCCTTCTCGTACGACCGCGCGCTGGTCCTCGGAATCGGCGGCGGCGGCGACGTCGTCGGCACCATCCCGACGGCCCGCCTGCTCGAAGACCACGGGGTCGAGACCGTCGTGGGCGGCGTGGCGTGGGAGCGGTGGGTGGTGGACCCGAACCCGGGGCCGTGGCCCCTCGACGAGGTGCGGAACGTGGAGCGCGTGAGCGACGCGGTCGGGCTGGCGTCCGGCGACACGACGACGCCGGACGGCGTGGCGTTCGCGGAGACCGGGGTGGCGGCGCACTACGGCGAGCAGGTGGCGCTGCTCGACCTCTCCGGTGGGGTCGAGGGCGTGCGCGCCGGCATCGACGACGCGGCGGCGGCGCTCGACGCGGACCTCGTGGTCGGGACGGACTCCGGCGGCGACGTGCTCGCGGCGGGCGGGGAGGAGGGGTTGGCGAGTCCGCTCGCGGACGCGGTCTGCCTCGCGGCGCTCGCGGAACTCGAGACGGACGCGTTCCTGGGCGTGTTCGGCTACGGGAGCGACGGCGAACTCGGAGTGGAGGCGCTCGACGCGGGCGTGGAGCGCGCGGCCGAGCGCGGCGGCTTGCTGGGCGCGTGGGGACTGACGCCGCGAGTGGTGTCGGAGATGGAGGCGCTGTTCGCGGACGTGGTGACGGAGGCGAGTCGGCTGCCGGTGGAGGCGGCGCGGGGCCGGCTCGGCGGGCGCGCGATCCGGGGCGGCAGTCGGGAACTCTCGATGACGCCCCCGGCCACGGTGACGTTCTACTTCGACCCGGGCGCGGTGCTGGCGACCTCGGACGTGGGTCGGCGCGTTCGGGGGACGGAGAGCCTGGCGGCGGCGAACCGGGCGCTCGTCGACGCGGGCTACCACACCGAGCTGGAGCACGAGCGCGGCCTCGCCGAGTGAGCGGAGTCGCCACGGCACGCGAGCGACTGGCCCGGGCGGTGAAAGGTCCCAATCTTCACCTTGCTACGCCCGGTTGTTTCTGTCGGAGGGACTGCTACTGTGGACGACATCGATACGGGCATCCTCTACCTGCTCCAGCGGGACGCCCGTAACACGACGACCGGCGAGATGGCGGAGCAGCTCGGCGTGGCGGCGAGTACGGTGAGCGCCCGGCTGAAGGGCCTGGAGGACCGCGGCGTCGTCAGGGGGTACTTCCCCGTCATCGATTACGAGGCGGCGAACGTGCCGTACGCGGTGCGCGTGGACTGCACCGCGTCTCCATCGAGGCGTGCGGACCTTATCGAGGAGGTCGTCGACCTGCCGCACGTCCTCGACGTCCACACGTACCACACCGGGCGGTCGAACCTCAGCGTGACGGCGGCAGGCCCGGACCGGGCGACCGTCGGCGAGGTGGAGGTGGCGCTGGCGGACCTCGGTATCGCGGTTGAGCGGACGGTGCTTCACGAGTACAAGCGACTGCAGCCGTTCGACCACTTCCAGGGGGCGGTGGACTCGGGGCCGGGCGGCGCGAACGAGTAGGGTCGCACGGTCGTCCGGACATTATGTCACGGAATATCCCCGAAAACAAAGTTCTTTTCCGAAGTTACGTCATACGCCTATGCGGTTCGTTTATGGGCGCCGGGTGGCTCCGTTCAACGGGACTCAGGCTACAATCCCCCTCTCGTCTCCCCCACTGAGTCCCTCTCCCCACGCGGAATCCCCCTTTCGACGCCATCCTATCGAACTCCGTTCCTCGGGCCGTCGCTCCGGACCTAAAACGTTATGTGTTAGCATGGCAAACTCCTTCCGGAGAACCGGCACGAACGATGATCGACCTCACGATGGACATGGAGCAGTACGACTGCCCGTTCATCGACACGACCGACGACCACGAGGTGGCGTTCTCGGCGGTCCACTGGGAGTTCGACACCGCCGCGGAGCGCCTGCAGACGCGGCTCGTGGTCGAGGGCGACGACCGGTCGGCGCTGAACGCGGGGCTGTCGGCGCTCCGCGAGCACGCGAACATGGCCGCGTACGACCTCGTGTCGCGCGTGGACGACGTGGCGCACGTCAACACCGTCATCGAGCAGACGGACGCGATGGCGACCATCCGCGAGCACGACGGCTACGTCACGGGCCCGTTCCACATCGAGGACGGTTCGGAGACGTGGCACGTCGGGTTCGACACGCGCGAGGCCGCGGACACGACGCTCGCCGACCTCGAACGCAACAACGAGTTCGACGTGCTGGAGCGCGACCCGGTCGAACTCGCGGACCTCCAGGAGTTCGTGCAGAACGCGGGCGCGGCGATGACGCTCATCGACGGCTGCCGCGGTCTCTCCCGGACGGAGCGCGAGACGCTGGAGGCGGCGGTGAACGAGGGCTACTTCGAGAGTCCGCGGTCCGCGACGCTCGGCACGCTCGCCGACCGGTTCGACGTGTCGAAGCCCGCGGTGTCGAAGAACCTCCGGCGCGGCCAGCAGAAG
>CAZYYH010000322.1:0-2885 GCA_964651725.1 uncultured Halobacteriales archaeon
CGCAGTTCGTCGGCACCGACCTCACCACCGCCAGCCAGGGCGCGCTCCTCACCGTCCTCACCCCGATCTTCACGCTCCTCCTCGGCGTCGCCGTCCTCGACGAGGCGCTCACCGCCCGCAAGGTCGGCGGCATGGCGCTCGCCGCCGCCGGCACCCTCGTCGTCCTCGCCGGCCAGTACGACCTCACCACCCTCACCGCCGGCAGCGCCCTCGGCGTCCTCGCCCTCCTCGTCGCCAGCCTCGGCTGGGCCGCCTACACCGTCTACGGCCTCCCCGTCGTCCGCCGGTACTCCGCGCTCGAAACCGCCACGTACTCCACGCTCGCCGCCGTCCCCATGCTCGCGCTCCTCGTCCCCGTCGAACTCGCCACGCGCGGCCTCTCGCCCGCCGACCTCCCCGTCACCTCCGGCGTCGTCGCCGCCGTGCTCTACCTCGGCGTCCTCTCCACCGCCGCCGCCTGGTACCTCTGGTACCGCGGCGTCGAGTTCGTCGACGCCGGCACCGTCGCCGTCTTCTTCTTCGCCCAACCCGCCGTCGGTGCGTTGCTCGGTGTGGTGTTTCTGGATGAGAGCCTCGGACTCGGGTTCGTCGTCGGTGGCCTCGTGATGGCACTCGGGATCTACGTCGTGAGTACGGCTCCCAGCGACGTGGTTTGAGAACTGTTGTGAAGACGGTGGAGTTTCCACCCGATTTGCGACTGCTAACAGCTTGAAAGCCCCCGGCCCGCTCGGGTCGGGGGACTCGCTGCGCTCCTCACTCCGTTGCGGTGCTTGCGTCGTCCGCCTTCCCCGACCGGGCCGGCCCCTTTCAGTCCCACCCGCGCCGGTTCTCCCACAGGCTTCAGCCACCGGGCCACCCGCAGAGCTTCGGCCCGCCGGCTTCCAGACGTTCGCAGGCTGGCCAGAAAGCCGGCGCGTCGAAGCCGAAGAGAACAACTCCCGGGCGGGAATGAAAGGGGCTGGCGCGCTCCGGGAAGCACGGCGACGTAAGCACCGCAGGGAGCGAACGCAGTGAGCGACCGAGGAGCGCAACGAGCCGCGCGACCGGAGCGCGCCAGGGGCTTTCGAGGCGGTAGTGGTCTAGTCGACAGCAGGACGCTCGTTCGAGATAACACATCCGTCCACACCAGGGGCTTTCGAAAAAGCAGCAGTCACAGCACCGTCGGTCACCCGGCAGCCGCTACCCCATCCCCGACATCCGTCTCTGCTACCGGCCGTAACCCATATCCCGACCCCGTCGAAACACCGCCGCAATGAGCGAGAGCAGGGGCCAGCTAGTCCTGGTCGGGGCGCTGGGGTTAGCGGTGGTGTTCGTGGCGCTGGCGCTCCTGCTGAACACGGTGATCTACGCGGAGAACCTGGCGACGCGGGGGGCGGACGTGGGTGGCGGTGACGCGGTGGCGTACCAGCAGGCGGCGGCGTCGGGCGCGGCGGGGTCGGTGGCGCGCGCGAACGAGTACAACCATTCGAGCTACGACGCGGCGGTGTCGCGGGTGCGGTCGGACGTGGGTCGGTGGAGCGACGACGCGGGGACGTACGCGGCGCTGGATTCGTCGGCGGCGTCGGTGCGGGTGGTGAACGTGACGAACGGGACGACGATAGCGCAGAACGAGAGCGGCGCGTTCACGGACGCCGACGGGAACGCGTTCTGGGGGGTGGCGGACGGCGTGACGGGCGTGCGCCGGTTCGAGCTGAACGTGTCGCGGTCGTCGCTGCACTCGCGGTCGGGAACGTTCTCCGACGCGACGGCGCTTTCGGGGTCGGGAGCGTTCCGGGTGTCGGCGTCGAACGCGTCGCACTCGGTCGACGTGGCGGTGTTCCGCGATTCGTCGACGGACGACGTGACGGTGCAGGTGGTGAACGCGTCGGGGTCGCTCGCGGGGGCGTGCTCGGTGGACGCGGCCAACGCGACCGTCGACCTGACGGAGGGTCGGGTCGGGGGTGAGGACTGCCCCGCGCTGGACGTGCCGGGCGTGGCGGGGTCGTTCCGCGTCGCCTACCAGAACGCCGACCAGGTCGAGGGCGTGTACCAGCTCGTCGTCGACGAGGAGCGCGCGGACGTGGTGGCGGCGCTCGGCGACGACCCGTTCGCGGCGTACGGCTCGGGCGTGCCGTACGCGGTCCCGGGCGTCTACGACGCGACGCTGATGGTGCGGATGTCAACGCCCGACCTCTCCTACGAGGGGAACGTGACGGCCGCGCCGACCGAGGGCGTCGGTGGGCCGGGCGTGGGCGCGTGAACCCCGTCGCCGGCTACTCGCGGACGCCGGCCACGAGCACGGGGCGCTCGGCGTTCAGGATGACGGCCTGCGTGACGCTGCCGAACAGCACCTTCCCGGTCGGGGTGCGCTTGCGGCCGGCGACGCAGATGGAGTCCACGCCGCGGTCGCGAGCGGCCTCGACGATGGTCTCGGCGGGGTCGCCGCTCGACTCCTCGTAGGCCACCTCGATGCCGGCGTCCTCGAGGACGGCCGCCGCGCGGCGCACCGCCCCGATCTGCGTGACGGACGCGCCGGAGGGGTTGTCGGTGAAGTCGTGGAACAGGACGGCGCGGATCTCGTCGTGGCCGGGGAGGTCGGCGACGGCCGCCGCCTGTGCGAGCGCCCGGTCCTCGTCGGTGTCGATGGCGAGCAGGACCTCGTACATGTCACTCGCGGATTTCGTGCGCGCCGGCATAACGTTGCGGGTCGCCGGAATCGCGGGCGGTCCGTCACGGGGCGACGCGACCGTGAGCAGTCACGCGAGCGCCGGCTCCTCGGCTTCGAGGAGTTCCTGGTAGCGGTTGCGGATGGTGACTTCGCTGACGTTCGTCACGTCGCTGACCTGGCTCTGCGTGACCTTCTGGTTGGAGAGCAGCGCGCCGGCGTAGATGGCGGCGGCGGCGAG
>CAZYYH010000323.1:0-2880 GCA_964651725.1 uncultured Halobacteriales archaeon
CGGCGTACTCCTCGGGGGAGCGCGTGTCCACGAGGACGGCGTCGGCGTCGATAGCGGCCCGGACCTCGGCCGTCGGAATCAGCGGGGAGTGCTCCGGCTCCCGCACCTCGTAGGTCGTCGGCTCGACGGCGGGCGCGTCGGTGGACACGGGGTGTTCGCGGGTCCACGCGCTGTAGTCGCCGTCGAGGAGGTGGAGGTCGCGGTGGCCGTAGAGCATGGCGGTGACGAGGAAGCGCGCGGCGAACACGCCGTGGTGGTCGTCGTACGCGACCAGGGTGTCGCCCGGGGAGACGCCGGCGGAGCCCAGGAGGTCGGCCCAGGGCCGCGCGCCGGGGAGCATACCTTCGTCTCGCGCGCTCCGCTCGCTCGCGGGTCGTTCCTCCCCGCTCGCATCTTCGAGGCCTTCGCTCCGCTCACGCCCCGCTCCGCTCGACCGTTCCGCGCTGTCCCCCTCCTCGGACCGGAACGAGTCGAACGAGAGGTTGACCGCACCGGGAACGTGGCCGATGCCGTCGTACTCCCAGGCGTCGCGCACGTCCACGACGGCGACCTCCTCCCGGTCGAGGCGGTCGGCGAGCCAGTCCGCGGACACCAGCAGATCGCTCATCTTCCGGGGGTTGGCGCTCGCGGGGTTTAGCTGGACGGGTCGCGCGAGCGCGGGCCGCCGCTCGCAGCTACCGGCAGGGGTTGCCGATACGCGGCCGCACCGCTACCTGTCGAGCGACGGACCCTTCCGGCAGCGCCCGAGTGGCGGCAACGCGTACCGGTATCGGGTTTGAACGGGGGTACCTGCCTGGACGGGCGGTGATTAAGGGGCTGGTGTGCGTAGCTACGAGCGGTATGGTTACAGACAGCGACTACGCGAACGACGTGCTCGTCTCCCCGGACTGGGTGGAAGAGCGCCTCGACGAGTTCCAGTCGGACGATCCCGGTCTCCGACTGGTGGAGGTCGACGTGGACACCGAAGCGTACGACGAGGCGCACGCGCCCGGAGCCATCGGCTTCAACTGGGAGACCCAGCTACAGGATCAGACGCAGCGCGACATCCTCGAGAAGGAGGACTTCGGGAGCCTGCTCGGCAGCCACGGCATCACCGAGGACTCCACGGTCGTCCTCTACGGCGACAACTCCAACTGGTTCGCGGCGTACACGTACTGGCAGTTCAAGTACTACGGCCACCGCGACGTCCGGCTGCTCGACGGCGGCCGCGACTACTGGCTCGACCAGGGCTACCCGACGACCACCGAGGTCCCGGAGTTCTCGGCGCAGGAGTACGACGCCCGCGGCCCGTTCGAGGGCATCCGCGCGTACCGCGACGACGTGGAGAAGGCCATCGACCGCGGCGTCCCGCTCGTGGACGTGCGCTCGCCCGAGGAGTTCAGCGGCGAGATCCTCGCGCCGCCCGGCCTCCAGGAGACCGCGCAGCGCGGCGGCCACATCCCCGGCGCGAAGAACGTCTCGTGGGCGGACACCGTCCAGGACGACGGCCGGTTCAGGAGCTACGAGGAGCTACGGGACCTCTACGAGTCGAACGGCGTCACGAACGACCAGGAGGTCGTCGCGTACTGCCGCATCGGCGAGCGCTCCTCCATCGCGTGGTTCGCGCTCGCGGAACTCCTCGGCTACGACAACGTCGTGAACTACGACGGCTCGTGGACCGAGTGGGGCAACCTGGTGGACGCGCCCATCGAGACCGGGAAGTAGCGGCCAGCAGTCGGAACGGTTTTTCGACGACCTCCGCGAGTAGCCGCCGCGTCGACGTCCCGTAATTCGACTCCCACCGACGCGACCCACACCCCTCCGTTTCCACTGGAACGGACGACTCCGACGCCGCCGAACTGCCCCTCTGTTTCGTCTGGAACCGCCGACCGGACGCCCTCCGCGACCGTCGGCCCCACCGTCACGTTCGCCCCGTTCGACGACGCCTGATAGCGCATCGACGCGAGTAACAACGTATTTCCCACGAACGTTCGACCCGACGGCATGGCCGACCGCTCCCCGCTCCTCCTCGCCTTCGCCGCCGGCATCCTCGTGGGTGCCGTCGCCATCGCGGCGTTCCAGCCGCCCGTCCAGTCCGGCCCCGTCCAGCCCGGCCCCGATTCCGAGTCGCCCCCGTTCACGATCGCGATGGGCGGCCCGAACTGCCTCGACAGTCGCCACGGCTCCGGCGGCGGCTGGGTCCACGAGGTCGCCGCCGGCACCAGCTACGCCGTCACGCTCAACGCCACCGTCGTCCACGACCGCGGCGAGGCCGTCGCCGCGAACGTCTCCCGGACCGCACCCGGCGGCTACGCCATCGACCTCCGGACCGTCCCCGCGACCGACGACGCCAAGTCGCCGTCCGGGGACTGCCGGGTGGCGACCCGGGTCGAACTCGGCGCGAGCCTCCCCACCGACTACCGGGAGTTCCGGGTGACCGCGAACGGCCGCACGCTCCTGACCGTCGAGCGCGACGACACCACCGCCGACCTCTACCGACTCCCGCATCCCGTCAACGCCTCGGCGTCGTGACTGCTGGCCTGCCACGCCGCGTCCGATTCCGTCCGACGGCACGACCTACCGCCGGCGATGCATACAAACCGGGGCCGTGCCTACCCTCGGCCACATGATCCCGGAGGAGTTCGCCGACGCCGTGCGCGACGACAACGACACCGCGCTCTCCCGCCTCGGCTCGTCGAAGTCGCTGTACGCCGCTACCGGCGGCGAGATGGACGCCGACGCCGTCCTCGCCGCCGCCGCCGACGCCGAGCACCACGCCCGCGAGACGTTCCGAACGTGGGCGGACGACGAACCCGACGCGGCCGCCCGGGAGGTGTTCGCGCAGACCGCCGACGAGGAGGCCGACCACTACGACGCCGTCGTCGCCGAACTCGACGGCGA
>CAZYYH010000324.1:0-2878 GCA_964651725.1 uncultured Halobacteriales archaeon
TCTGGACGTTGCCCTCCGCGAGCACGAGTTCGCCGTCGATGAACCGGATCTCGCGCACGAGCCGGCCGTGGTCGATGGTGCCGTACGGGACGCCGGTGTGGTGGGCGTCCCGCACCAGGTAGTCCATCCGGTCAACGTCGAGTTCGCCCGCGACGACCTGCCCGAGCTTGCCCTCGCCCCGGACGAGTTCCGCGATGCGTTTCGGCTCTATCTCGTGGGCCGCGAGCACGTCCGCGACCGGCCCGGAGTCCACGAGGTCACCGATGTCGTCGTGGTACTTGCCCGTGTGCCGGTGGATGAGGCCTTCGAGGTTGTGGCTGTACGGCCCGTGGCCGACGTCGTGGAGGACGGCGGCGGCGCGCGTGCGCTCCGCGCGGTGGCCCTCGACGCCGAGGTGGTCGAGCGCGCGGTCCGCGAGGTGGTAGACGCCGAGGCTGTGCTCGAACCGCGTGTGGTTCGCGGACGGGTAGACGAGGTGGGCCTGCCCGAGCTGGCGAATGCGCCGGAGTCGCTGGACCGGCGGCGTGTCGAGTAGCTCCGCGGCGACGCCCTCGACCGCGATGTGGTCGTGGACGGAGTCCTTGATCGTGACGGTCATTGGTATGAGCTTTGGCGCTACGATATAAAAGGCTGAGGAGTCAGGCGAGCGGACAGCACCCGGACCGTCGCCGGTGACGGCGCGTGTGGAGCGACGCCAGGAGCGACCGCGCGAGGGACGGGCACCACAGCGAGCGGGCGACGCCCGCGAGCGAGGAGCGCAGCCGGCTGGGGAGGGTCGTGGCGGCGGTCTATCAGTGTTGGCAGGTTTAGCTAACAACGCCCCATCGAACGACATCACGAGTGCTAGCGTGAATGTGAACGAGGTAGCTGCTTCCAAACATGAGGACCGCAGCCACACGCCTCCCCAGCCGACTCGGCACTTGCTCTCCGGTCGCTGCGTGCCTCGTCCCTCGCGCGGTCGCTGCTTCACACTGTTCAGTCGCTCCTCGCGTGCCGCCGCCATCCGATTCGGCAGACCGTCTCGATCTGAACGCTGCCACTCCACTCGTCAGATCCCCACCAACGTCTATTGCGGTGGCGACCGTCATCGCTACGCGACCGAGGGACACGATGGACGAGGACACCTTCCTTGAGCGGGCGCGGACGGAAGCCGGTCTCGAGACGACCACGGCGGCCCGCGGAGCGGCGGATGCGGTGCTCCGGACGCTCGCCGAGCATCTCGCCGAGGGCGAGGCCGAAGACCTCGCCGCGGCGGTCCCCGGAGAGATCGGGGACGCGCTGCTGGACGCGCCGAGCGCCGCGGAGTCGTTCGACCTCGACGAGTTCCTCGCCCGCGTCGCCGAGCGCGCGGGCGTCGACGAGTCGGGTGCGCTGGCGCGGACCCGCGGGGTGTTCGCGGCGCTCGACGAGGCGGCCGGCGACGAACTCGCCGACGCGCGCGAGCAGCTCCCCGGCGAGTTCGACCTGGCGTTCGAGACGGGATCGCCGACGACCGCGAACGAGTTCGTGGCGGCGGTGGGCGACGCCGCCGGGCTGACCGGCGACGACGCGCGCCCCGTCGTCGAGGCGGTGCTCCGCGCGCTCGGCGAGCGCGTGAGCCGCGGCGAGGCCGAGGACCTCGCCACGTACCTGCCGGACGCGCTGTCCCGGGCGCTCCTCGCGGAGAGTCGCGACGAGGCGTCCGACTACGACCGCGACGGGTTCCTGGCTCGGGTCGCGGAACGCGGGGGCGGCTCGCGCGCCGACGCGGAGAGGAACGCTCGCGCGGTGTTCGCGGTGCTCGCCGAGGTCGCGGGCGAAGGTGCGATGGCGGACGTGCGCTCGCAGCTACCCGCGTCGTTCGACTCGCTGCTCCGAGACTCCTAGCTCGCCGTCTCGTCGCCCGACCACCCGGAGACGGTGACGTTCGCCGCGGTGGCGTTCGCCAGGCGGACGCGCTCGGCGGTGACGGCGGGCGTCCTGCTCTGGGTGGGTTCGCTCCGGTTCTCGATCGTCAGCCCGTCCACGCTAGAGTTGGCGACGACGAGCGTCTCCACCACCACGCCGTCGATGACGGCGTTCTCGAGTGGTTTGGCCTCCGGCGGCACGGGGAAGTCCGGGAGTTCGCCGCGCGCGGGCTGGCCGATCAGCGCCACGGCGAGCGACTCGTTCAGCGTCGCGCCCTGGAGGGTGGCGTTCGGCACGGTGGCGTTCGCGACGGTGACGCGACGCGCGGTCGCGTTCTCCAGCACGAGGTTGCGCTCCCCGCCGTCGCCCGTCGTCACGTTCACGATCAGCCGGTTCGCGGTGACGTTCCGGAGGGTGACGTTCGAGAACGTGAGGTTCCGGACGCCGAGGTCGGTCGCGTTGGTGACGTTCCCGGTCTGGTTGCCGGCCTGCTGGCGCTGGTCGGCGTCGCCCTGTACGGCGTGGCTGGGTGCGACGACGACTGCGCCGGCGAGCGCGGTGGCGGCGACGAGTGCAGCGACGAACGCGGCCGGGAGTCGTTCGATGGTCACACCGGATGGACCGCCCGCCCGTTGGTAAATCGGCGGCACCGTTCAGGCGGTCACGCGAGGTTACCCCGAGGTACGCCAACGTTGTGGAGGACGGAGCGCCGGCAGGACGGGAGCAGAGCGTCGAGCGATGCCGCCGCCTTGACAACGCATAAGCGACTCCGACCCGACGCTCCGGGCATGACGACGTTCCTGTCGGGTGGCACGGGGACGCCGAAGCTCCTCGCCGGCGCGAACGCGGTCTTCGACCTGGCGGACGCGACGGTCGTCGGGAACACCGGCGACGACGTGGAGATCGGCGGTCTCCTCGTCTGCCCGGACGTGGACACCGTACTCTTCGAGCGCGGCGGCGTACTCGACCGCGACCGGTGGTGGGGCATCGA
>CAZYYH010000325.1:0-2877 GCA_964651725.1 uncultured Halobacteriales archaeon
CTCGACATGCTCGGCATCGTGAACGCGGTCGTCGTGAGCAAGGGCCGGTACGGCCGCACGAAGGAGATCAGCCTCTCGGTCCCCATCGACGAGACGGAGACGGTCATCATGACGGACTCCCGGCTCAGCGACATCGAGAACGCGACGCCGTTCATCCAGGCGCGGTTCGACAGCAACTAGCCGTCGGCGCACTCCGATTCGTTTACGACGCGGGTCTTCGAAGAGCCACCGATGACCGACTCCCCGCCGACGAGCGTCCTCCTCCCGACGACGCGGTGGACGCCGTCTCTCGACGAGGTCACCGATCAGCTCGGCCCGGCGGACGAACTCCTGGTCGTCGTCGACGACGAGACCGACCCCGTCGCGGAGCGTGTGGACGAGCTTCCCGACCGGACCCGGATCGTCGTCGCCGGCGAACCGACCGCCTGCTCGGGAAAGGCGAACGCAGTCGCCGCCGGAATGGAAGCCGCCCGCCACGATCGCGTCGTCTGGACGGACGACGACTTCCACCACCCGCCGGACTGGCTCGCCGACCTCCACGCCGACTACGAGGAGCACGGCCCGGTCTCCGAGGTCCCGTTTTTCGTCGGCCGCGACCCGCTCGCCGTCCTGCTCGAACCCGTATACGCCGTGGGCGGCACGCTCGGCGTCTACGCGAACGACAAGGCGTGGGCCGGGGCGGTACTGTTCGAGCGCGACGACCTCGACTGGGACGCCTTCCTCGACGACCTCCGCCGCACCGTGAGCGACGACGGCCTGCTGTCCGAGCGCCTCGACGTGACGCCCGTCCGGCGGATCCGGACGGTCGCGGTCGGCGGCACGACCCGCGAGACGCTGGAGCGACACGTCCGGTTCTCGCAGATCGTCCGGTTCCACGACCCGCGCGGGACCGCGGCGATGCTCGCCGTCGCAATCCTGTCCGCGCTCGGTTGCCTGCTTCTCCCGATCTACGGGTTCGTGGCGGTGACGCTGCTGCAGGCGGCGGTGTACGCCGCGTTCGGCGTCCGCCGGTGGACGTTCCTGCTCGCGTACCCGGCGACGCTCGCCCAGGTGCCACTGTTCGCGTACGGGCTGGCCCGCCGCACGTTCGTCTGGGGCGGTCGTCGATACCGCTGGCGGGCGAAGTTCGACGTGACGGTCGTCGACGAGGAGTGAGTCGGGGCGAACGCCCGTCACCCGGCGACGGGCGCGTCGATGCCGGTCGTCACGACCGCGCCCGTCGGCGTCGGCACGCTCACGGGCGTCGCGGAGGAGAACAGCAGGCGGACGTGGCCGAGCAGCGGGATGCGTATCTCGGCGGTGCCGCGGATCCACGACGGCCGGACGGGGCTGCTGATGCCCCGGGACTGGTCGTAGAACTGGTTCGCGTCACCTTTCGTGATGAAGCCGGCGTGCGGCGCGGGACAGTTCGACATCGCCTCGCAGCTGTTCTCCATCACGTACTCCTCGTTCGCCTCGTCGTACCAGTTCTCGCCCTCCTCCACCCAGAAGTGCGCGCGATGGATGATCGGCGTCTCGAACGCGGAGCCGCTCGGCCGGTAGATGACGACGTCGCCGGAGTTTCCGAACTTGGCGTAGCCGACCTCCTCGCCGGTGCGGTGCGTGACGACGCCGGTGTCGGCGTGGGCGGCGTCGGGCGCGAGCCGGTGTTCCTCCATGACGAAGACGAGGTCGCCGCGGGTCATGTGCGGCTCCATGCTCCCGCTCTCGACGGCGACCATCGGCGGCCACACGCCGCTGACGGCGAACAGTATCGCGCCGACGGCGAGCACGGCGAGTGCGCTCTCCAGCATCTCCCGGACGAAGACGACGCCCTCGTGGTCGGTGGAGAGGAACCAGCGCACCGCCGACACCGGTCCTCCTCGGGGGTCCGGCTCCCCGTCGCGTGGGTTCATCGGATTCGTTTTGGAGGCAATCCGGTTTGAACTTCACGATAGTCGCACGGGGTGACCCGACCGACGCGCCGGCCCGTCCGACTGCCCTACCGACCGACGGGAGTCGCCGGGCGGCGACGGACTACCCCTTCGTTTCGTGTGGAGCGGCGGATAGCACGGGACCCGGCGTTCCGCCACGTTTTATTATGCGACCGGGAGTGGAGCGTGGTGTGCCGCAGGAGGCCTCGGTTCGTGTCGTCCGCGAACTCACGAGCCGTGGCTACAACGCCGAGCGCGAGGCGGTGACGCTGCTCGCGCGCGCCGGCGACCCCGGCCGCGCCGTCGAGCGCGTCGTCGAGTCCGCGCCCGAGGACGCGCTCACGCTCTCCGCCACCCACGTCCGCTCGGCGCTCGACAGCATCGCTTCCGGTGGAGGTGGGAACGACGGAAAACAAGCACAACGGACGGGTAGTGCAGTAGAAACGACGGGGGTAGAGTCCGCCGCCGGCCGGTCGCCGGAAGCGCCCGCCATCGACGGCGACGTCACCGGCCACAGCACCGGCACCGGCGAGTACGACGACTTCGTCGACGTGTTCCGCGACCGGTACGAGCGCCTCTCGAAACAACTTCGCGGTCGCGTCAACCACCGACCGACGGACGCGCTCGACTCCATGCCCGGCGGCTCGGACGCCGCCGTCGTCGGCATGGTGAACGACATCCGCTCCACCGCGAGCGGCCACTGGCTGGTGGAGCTGGAGGACACCAACGGCGTGTTCCCCGCGCTCGTCATGAAGGACCGCGACATCGCCGACCTCGTGAACGAACTGCTCCTCGACGAGGTCATCGCCGTCGAGGGCACGCTCTCCGACGACGGCGGCATCGTGTTCGCGGACGCCATCCACTTCCCGGACGTGCCCCGGACCTACCAGCCGAGCACCGCCGACCGCCACGTCCAGGCCGCGCTCGTCTCCGACGTGCACGTCGGCAGCCAGGAGTTCGAGGC
>CAZYYH010000326.1:0-2852 GCA_964651725.1 uncultured Halobacteriales archaeon
CCCTTGATGCAGATGAGGTTCTCGCGGCCGATGCGTATCTTGGAGATGTCGCCGTCCTCCTCCATGCTGGAGAGCACGCGGCTGACCTTCGCCTTGGACCAGTCGGTCTCCTCGACGATGCGCGTCTGCTTGAGCTGGCCACCCGCGTCGTCGAGGAGCCGGAGGATGTGGTCGCGGTCGGTGAGCGGTGCGTCCGCCTCGTCGTCCGCCGCGGTCGGGTTGGCCTCCGCAACCGCCTCGGCGTCCGCGCGCTCGCCGTCGGGGCCGTCGCGGCGGCGGCGCACCAGCATCGCGCCGGCGATCACGAGCGCGCCGACGGCGAACGCGGCGAACACCGCGGGCGACCACGCGGCGGCCGGGTCGGTGCCGAGCTGGCGCTCGAAGCCGTCGTCGAGCCCGTCGCTGTCCGTGTCGACGGTCGTCGGGTCGCTGCCGTACTGTATCTCGTAGCCGTCGACGAGTCCGTCGTCGTCCGTGTCGGCGACGGTCGGATCGCTGCCCATCTCGAGTTCGCGGGCGTCGGCGAGTCCGTCGCTGTCGGTGTCGGCGACGGTCGGGTCGGTCTCGCCGTCGATCTCCTCGGCGTCCGAGAGACCGTCGTCGTCCGTGTCGGCGGCGGTCGGGTCGGTGCCTTGCTGAATCTCGACGGCGTCCCGCACGTCGTCGTCGTCGGTGTCGGCGTCGAGTGGCTCGGTCCCGTACTCGGTGACCTCCGCGCCGTCGAGGAGGCCGTCGTCGTCGGTGTCGGTGTCCGTGAGGTTGGTGCCGGCTTCGAGTTCCTTCTCGTTCGTCAGCTTGTCGTTGTCCACGTCACCCGTCTTCTCGACGAAGTGGATGTCGGACGTGTTCCGGAGCACGACCTGCTCGCCGGCGTCCGACGTGCCGACGAGCGTGGCGACGAGCCTGTGCGGCCCGGTGTCGGTCGGGGTCCACGTCTGCGTCGACGTGGCGTTCACGCTGCCGGACGCGCCGACGGGCTCGCAGCCGAGCTGCCGTCGGTCCTCACCCTCGGGTTCGACAACGGAGAGACACACCTCGTACTCGTCGTAGGACCCGTCGGGTGCGCTGACCTGGACGCCGGTCGTCTGCTCCTCCGACACCCACAGGTACGACGTGTCCGTCCGGAACACCGCGTCGCCGGCGTCCTCCAGTTCGAGTTCGAACTCACCGCCCGGGACCGCCGCGGAGACGTTCGAGGAGTTGTTGCCGCCGACGTCGACGGTCGAACGAGGGGTCGCGTCCGCTGCCCCAGCCGACGCGACCTGCACGGGCGCCGCCAGCACCAACAGCACCAGCGTTATCCCGAGAACTGTTTCCCGCCCCCACCTTGACGGGCCGAGGACACCGATTACACCCATTTGCTTTGTGAACTTCCCGACGGGCCCTAATAAAGAGACGCGGCCGTTTCGACCGTTCCACGCGCGATTACTCGGAGCCGGCATCGGGTACTTCGACATTACGTCGAGCAAACGTCGGCGTACCTGCGCCCGATAGCGCTAACGGGAGCGTGGGCGGGGCTGCGGCGAGCGACGCGCCCGGTCGGCCGTCGGCCGAGACGGCGACGGCTCACTCTGACGACGTTCAGCGTCCCACTCCGGTCTCCAGGAGTGGTCGATTGATAAGGCGGTACGTCGGTCCTCGCGGACGTACGAAGTGCTTACCTGTCGGTCGAGACGATTACCGGCAGGTGTACGCACTCGAACCCGGTCGGCCCGACCGACCGTCGCCGCGAGTGACCAGAATGTCGCCGCCGAACGGTCGACTGCATCGAACGTCCGGCGGTCGACCCAGTTACGCGTCGGCGACTGCGACCAACGCGCTCGTGTCGTTCATGCCGGTGTCGTTGCCGGAGTCGTTCCCGAGCGCGTCACCGGTGTCGTTTTCCTCCCCGTCGTCACCGAAGCCGGTGTCGTTCTCTGCTGCGCCATCCGTCGCGTTCGACGTGTTGTTCACGCCCTCGCCGCCCGGGCCGGCACAGCCAGCCAGCACCAGGGCAGCCGCCAGTGCGATTACGATCAGTGTGCGCTTCATACCTGATAGCACCTCGTGGCAGCCCAAACTACCGGCGAAGAGCCGATAAACCGGGGGAACCGTTGCGCACCGTTCCGACGAATTACCCGCGAACCGGGGCCGTTAGGCTCTCTGTAGGGGACCGGCGCGTGCGAGCCCCTGTCATACGCGTAGATTCAAGGACTGCGAGCCGGTACGACCAGTGATGGCCACGCTAGAGACGCCGGTCGACGTCGGGGGCGTACAGCTCCGCAACCGGCTGTATCGCGCGCCGCTGCTGGAGTGTGCGGGCAACGGTCCGGACGCGCCCGACACTCTCCGGGAGGAGCTGGAGCCGGCGGCGGCCGCGGGCGCGGGCCTCGTGTGCCAGGGCGCGACCATCGTCCGCGGCGAGGGCGGCTGTGCCGCACCCGGCATGACGCGCGTCCACGACCCCGCGTTCGTCCGGCGGCTCTCCACGGTCGCGGACGCGATCCACGACCGCGGCGGCGCGGTGGTCTGCCAGCTCGCGCACGGCGGCCTCCGGAGCATGGAGACGTGGCACGCCGGCTACCGCGACGACCATCCCGACCTCGAACAGCTCGTCGTCTCGCGGCCGCCCGGCTTCCTCCGGCTGCTCGACCGCCTCGGCTTCCTCGACTACGACCCCCGCGTGCTCTCGACGGACGATGTGTACGACCTCGCCGCGGACTTCGGCCGGTCGGCGGCGTGGGCGGTCGACGCCGGCTACGACGGCGTCCACATCGCGGGCGCGAACATGAGCATCGTCCAGCAGTTCCTCTCGCCGTACTACAACCGCCGCGACGACGAGTTCGGCGGCAGCGTCGCCGCCCGCGCCCGCT
>CAZYYH010000327.1:0-2830 GCA_964651725.1 uncultured Halobacteriales archaeon
CGGATATGGTTCGATACGCCCGGCCCGGTACTTGACGCCTGCGACTGCGGCAGGGGATTGGTTGGGCTGCAACCGCCAAGATGGCGTCGGCGCGCGAGGCACGAGCGGAGCGTGCCCGTGCGAGGGACGAGCACCGTCGGACCTTCGGTCCGACGGGTCCTGGCTCGCTGCGCTCGCCAGGATACCGTGCTCCCTCCGGTCGCACGGTACGAGTCGGCTGGGGAGACCGTGATTGCGGTGTTCACGTTTAGACAGCACCTAGCCCGTTCCCGTCCGACCTCCAACCCGTGATGTGGTCAAACTGGGAGTCGCTAGCGAAACCTACCAACCCGATAGACAGCACCACGGCCTCCCCAGCCGACTCACACCTCGCTTCGCTCACTCCGTTCGCTTCGCGTCGGTGTTCGTCCCTCGCGCGGACGTTCACGACCCACTTCGTTCGTCGTTCACGCCTCGGTGCCACTACCCGTCACGAATCTTCGGCAGCATCCCGAATGACCTCGGCGAGTCGGTCGTAGAAGCCGTCGTCGTACTTTGACTCGTCGTCGATGGTGGGGCGGGCGTTCGTCTCGTTCACGACGGCGCGGTCCTCGGCGACGAGGAGATCCACGCCGAGCAGGCGGATTCCCAGGGCTGTGGCGGTGCGCTCGGCGAGCCGTTGGTGGTCGGGAGGGAGGGAGACGGCCACCGCCTCCGCGCCGCGATGGACGTTGTGCTTCCACCGGCCGTCGGCGTCGTCGGGGAGCCGGCGCTCGACCGCGCCCGCGTACTCGCCGTCGACGACCATCGCGCGGTAATCGCGGGCGTCCGGCAGGTACTCCTGTACGAGGAAGGACCGGTCGCCGGTCGCCCGGTAGTCGTGGACCAGGTCGAGGTAGTCGGTGACGCCGAGGAAGGAGTCGAGGTCGCCGACCTTCGCCACGCCCGTCCCGCGCGTCGTCGAGTTCGGCTTCACGACCACGGGCGGGTCGAATCGTCCGAACGCCCCGGCGAGGTCAGCCTCTCCGACCGGGTTCGAGACGACCACGGTGTCGGGGACGGGGACGCCCGCACGGTCGAGCCGCGCCAGCGTCTCCGCCTTGTGCCGCGACGCCAGCACGGCCTCGCGGCCGTTCACCCACGGCACGTCGAGCAGCGCGTCGGCGACGCCACCCTCCGGCAGCCGCGACGGGAACACGAACCCCGCGTCGAACTCGCCCGGCTCCCACGGCGGGTCCGAGAGATCGAGCGTGCGCTCCGCGACGGGGACGTGCCGAGCGTCGACGCCGCGGTCCGCGAGCGGCCCCCGCATCCGCTCGAACGTCTCCTCCGCGTGCGCTACCGCGAGCCGTAGCATACCCCCTCTCGGGCGCGTGTCCGTAAAAATCGTCAGGGCTCGCTCGAACGCGAACGGCAGTAGCAGCAGGGAGAGAAGACGCGACTGGCGGAACCCGGCGTTACGCCGTCAGCAGGTCGTTGCCGCGCTCGACGTTGATCTTGCACGGCGGCGAGATCTTGTTGTACGCGCGGCGGAGCGCGTCCTTCACGACGGGGGCCTGGTCGCGGTCACACCACACCGTGAACAGCTGGTCGCCCTTCTGGACGCGCGCGGCGGTGCCGACCGGCACGCCGAACGACTGGCGCATCCCGTCGGAGACGCGGTCCGCGCCCGCGCCCGTCGCCTGCTTGTTCTCCCGGATGACGTGGTGGGGGAACTTCCGCAGGATCATCTTGTAGTTGCCCTCGCCGAGTTCCTTGATGAGGTGGCGGTTCGCCGACAGCCGCGCCGCCTCCAGCGAGCCGTGGCGGAGCTGGACGTCCTCGTCCGGCACCAGGCTGATCTGGACCTCGTACTCCTCGGGGTCGGACCGGAGGTCCCCCATCTTGTGCTGTGCGATCTTCGAGCCCGGGATACCAGTGATGTACTCCCGCCGCGTGTACGGGTTCGTATCGATGTCCCGGTACATAGACGCTGGCTTGTCCGACATGGTTCGTAGTACTGTAAGCTCAGGCGTATGCCGCGAATAAAGGCTTCGAAAGTACCCACAGGGACTCTCGGATACAGAGTCGTATCTGAGAGGGACTTCCGCGCTCTCGGAGGTACACGGCTCGACCACTGCCCGGCGCGCGTCGAGCGCCCGAAGGGCGCGAGACCTCGGACACGGAACGGCGAACGCAGTGAGCCGCGAGGGACGAGGAGCGCAGCGAACGGAGTGAACGAGCACCGGAGAAGCAAACTCTTCCGAGCCCTGCTTCGCTCACTCCGTTCGCTCAGCAGACACCCCAGCCGGCAGGGGAGGCATGTGGCTGCGGTCCACGTATTTGGAAGCAGTAGCTCGTCTGTTCCCGTTCGAGCGAGCACTCCCGGTGCCAGTCGAGCGGGCGTTGCTAGCGAAACCTGGCAAAACGAGACCTGCACTCCGCATCACCGACAGCCAGCAGGGTGTCACAGGTGATAACCTGCTATCCGGGAGCGAGTAGGAAGGTCACTCCACGAAGTCGGCGACGAACCGCTCGGGGACGACTTCGAGGGCGCGAGGCGGGAGGCGGGCGACGAGCAACTCGGCGGCGGCGACCATCGGTTTGCGGACGACGGCGTAGATGGCGCTTACCGCGAGGATGCCGGCGACGACGGCCGGGAGGACGCCGTCGAACACGAGGACGCTGGGCGCGCCGAGCGCGGCGGCGAGCGCGACGTCCTCGGGGGCACCGTCGTACCGGACGAGGCGGCGCGGGGCGATCCACCGGCCGTGATAGTGGTCGTAGACGGCGCGGTCGGAGGACGCCTCCCACGGACGGAGTTCGAGGCCGCCGCCGAGCGCGTCGCTCGCGGAGTGGAGCGCGGCGGCGA
>CAZYYH010000328.1:0-2810 GCA_964651725.1 uncultured Halobacteriales archaeon
CTCTACGAGTGCCCCGACTGCGGGTTCACGGGACCGTAACCATGGGGAAGGTCGCTGCCAAGCTGAAGGTCATGCCGCAGAGCCCCGAGATCGACCTCGACGACCTCCAGGAGCGCCTGGAGGACTCGCTCCCCGAGGGCGCGAAGATAAACGGCTTCGAGCGCGACGACGTGGCGTTCGGCCTCGTCGCGCTCCTCCCGACCGTCGTCGTCCCCGACGACGCCGGCGGCACGGAAGCCGTCGAGGACGCCTTCGAGGGCGTCGACGACGTCGAGAGCGTCTCGGTCGAGAACGTCGGCCGCATCTAACTACGACTTCCTTCCCGTCGCACGGTCCCCGACGAGCGACGCGTGAACCCCTCGGGGCAGTGCCCTCGGTCGTCCGCCGGAAACCAAACCGTGAAACCCCGGGGTCGTCTACGTGGTTTCGAATCGAATGTCCTCGTTTCTGGAGACGGATCGACGCGTGCTGGTGCTTGCGTTCGCACGGATGGCGGACGCTTTGGGCGGCTCCTTCCTCATCGTCGTGCTGCCGACGTACATCGCCAGCGGCGTGGTGACCGGGGACGCGTTCGGGCTGTCGGTGACGCTCGTCACGGGTATCGTGCTGTCGCTGTTCGGGTTCGTGAACAGCCTCGCCCAGCCGTACGCCGGCCGGTTCTCGGACCGCACCGGCCGCCGGAAGCCGTTCATCCTCGCGGGGCTTGGCATCCTCGCGCTGTCGAGTGCGGCGTACGCGGTCACGACGACGTACGCCGGTCTGGTGGTGGTGCGCGCGATCCAGGGACTCGGCGTCGCGCTCACCATCCCCTGCACCATCGCGCTCGTGAACGAACTCGCCACGACCGAGACGCGCGGCGGGAACATGGGCGTGTTCAACACGTTCCGGCTGCTCGGGTTCGGCCTCGGCCCGGTCGCCGCGGGGACGGTCGTCCACGCCGGCCCGTACCGGCTCGCGGGCGTCGTGCTCTCCGGGTTCGAGGCGGCGTTCTACCTCGCGGCGGCGACCGCCGCGGTGAGCTACGCGATGGTCTGGTTTCTCGTCCGGGACCCCGAGGAGACGAAGGCGTCGGCCGCCGAGGACCTCTCGGTGTCGGTGCGCGACGAGTCGGGCGGCCTCGACCCGGTGTTCACCCTCGGTCTGGTGACGCTCGGCGCGGCGATCGCGGTCGCGCTGTTCGCCACGCTCGAACAGCCCATCAACCACCGCCTCGACCAGTCCACGTCGTGGTTCGGCCTCCAGTTCGGCGCGTTCGTGCTCGTGCAGGTGGTGCTCCAGACGCCCGTCGGCTCCGCGAGCGACCGGTTCGGCCGCAGGCCGTTCATCCTCGCCGGGACAGCGGTGCTCGTCCCGGCGACGCTCGCGCAGGGGTTCGTCGTCACCTCGATGGGGCTGCTCGCCGCGCGACTCGTCCAGGGCGTCGGCATGGCGCTCGTGTTCGCACCCGCGCTCGCGCTCGCCGGCGACCTCGCGGGCGAGGGCGAGTCCGGCACGACGCTCTCCGTGCTCACGATGGCGTTCGGTCTCGGCACCGCCATCGGCCCGCTCTCCTCCGGCTTCCTCTACCGGTTCGGCTACGCCGCCCCGTTCGCGTTCGGCGCGGCGCTCGCCGCCGCGAACGTCGCGCTCGTCTACACGCAGGTCGAGGAGACGGTGCCGATCGCGGAGCGTGACCGCACACCGGCACCCCAGGATTAGTTGGAAGAGCTACCTTCCAGATTATCGATTTATCCCCTCGATTGCTTGTGTTCGACGGGCGTCTGACTGAACTTTTTGTTGGCTCGATGTGTGGTTGTCGTCGGGGGGAGTGTTCGGATTCGACGGCGTATCGGACGTTCTCTCCACCGCCCAGATGGGGGAGCAGTACATGAGCACGACCGAGGAACGACGACAGTCCACCGCCACGGACAGCGACGCATCGACCGACGACGTGACGGCCCTCCGGAGCGAAGTAGACGCCCTCCGCCACGACGTAGAGCGGACGGACAGGCATCTCCAGGGAGTCATCGACCAGTACGAAGCTATCCTGACCGACGTGACGTGGGAGTACGAGCAGCGACTCAGCGACCTGGAGACCCGGCAGGACGCGTGCCAGTGCGCCGTCCACCGGCTCGCCAGGTGGCTTCCCGGCCCGACGTGACGTAGCCGGGCGTCGACACGGGGCCGCGAGTCCCGGTCACTCGAACTCGGGGTCGCGGTCCTCCACGAACGCCGCCATCCCCTCGCGCTGGTCGTGCGTCCCGAACAGCGACGCCCACGTCCGCTTCTCGAAGTCGAGACCCGCGGACTGGTCCATCTCCTCCGCCGCGTTGAGCGCGTGCTTCGCCGCTTGGAGCGCGAACGCCGGCTTCGCGGCGAGTTCCGCCGCCATCTCCGTGACGTGATCGGCGAGTTCGCCGTGTGCCACCACTTCGCCGACCAGCCCGTACTCCATCGCGTCCTGTGCGTCGATCCGGTCGCCGAAGAACACCAGCCGGCGCGCGATCTCGTCGCCGACGAGCCGCTGGAGGCGCTGCGTGCCGCCCCACCCCGGGATGATGCCGAGGTCGATCTCGGTCTGGCCGATCACCGCGCGCTCGCTCGCCACCCGCAGGTCGCAGGCGAGCGCGAGTTCGCACCCGCCGCCGAACGCGTAGCCGTTGATCGCCGCGATGGTCGGCGCGGGGAAGGATTCCAGCGCGTCCGCCACCGAGTGTCCGAGTTCGGCGTACTCGTACGCCTCCGCCGTCGAGAGGTCGGCCATGTAGCCGATGTCCGCGCCCGCGACGAACGCCTTCTCGCCCGCGCCCGTCAGCACGAGACACCGCGCG
>CAZYYH010000329.1:0-2796 GCA_964651725.1 uncultured Halobacteriales archaeon
CTTCATCGACGACACGAAGGGTATCCAGCACCTGAACGAGACGATGGAACTCGTCGTCGAGGGCCTGGAGGAGGCGCTCGACGACGGCCCGCTCGCCGCCGAACCCGTCCAGGGGTCGCTCATCCGGCTCCACGACGCCCGGCTCCACGAGGACGCCATCCATCGCGGCCCCGCACAGGTCATCCCCGCCGTCCGTCGCGCCGTCCACAACGCGCTCATCGACGCCGACATCGCCCTGCTCGAACCGATCCAGGACGTTCGCATCGACGTCCCCTCCGAGCACATGGGCGCGGCGTCCGGCGAGATCCAGGGTCGCCGCGGCCGCGTCGACGACATGTACCAGGAAGGCGACCTCATGGTCGTCGAGGGCGTCGCGCCCGTCGAGGAGATGATCGGCTTCTCCAGCGACATCCGCTCGGCCACCGAGGGCCGCGCCTCCTGGAACACCGAGAACGCCGGCTTCCGCGTCATGGCCGACAACCTCCAGCCGGACAAGATCACGGAGATCCGCGAGCGCAAGGGCATGAAGCTCGAACTGCCCGAAGCCGTCGATTACTTCTAAGCACCTTTTTGCCGCGGTCGCTCGCGCGGCCTTCGGCCGCACTCGCTCCCTTGCAAGAAGCTGCGCCAAAAACCGCTCGTTCGGTCGCTCGCTTCGCTCGCTCCCTCACTCGCGGGCTGCTAGCCCTCGCCCGTGGTCGGCGTGCTCCCCCTTCGAACCTGGTCGGCCCGGCCGCCGTTGGCCATCTACGTATATGCACAGACGTTCAGACGAGGGGTCGGCCGCATTTGCACGTGCCTGAAGCCTTATTACCGACCGGCGCTGGAACGGTGTGTATGCAGGACCCGAGCCCCCAGGGTGACGAGTCGCGCACGCACACCGACCAGCACGGCGTCGGTGCGGCGACAGACGACGACCGGGGTTCGGGCGACGACGAGACGCCAGCCGCGGACGGCGGCGAGGCCGCGCAGACGCACACGCTCCGGCTCGAACTCGTGGACGAGCCGGGCGAACTCCTGCGCGCGCTCGAACCCGTCGCGAGCGAGGGCGGCAACCTGCTGTCGATCTTCCACGAGCGCGGCTCCGTGACGCCGCGCGGCCGCATCCCCGTCGAGGTGGACGTGTCGTGCCCGCCCGGCAAGTTCGACGCCATCGTGGACGCCGTCCGGGAGAGCGGCGTCAACGTCGTGCAGGCCGACACCGAGCACTACGGCGAGGCGGTGACGGCGGTGCTGATCGGCGACCTCGTGGAGACCGACCTCTCCGACACGCTCGAACGCATCGAGGCGTGCGCGAGCGCGTCCGTGGCCGACTTCTCGCTCGCGGCCGCCGACGGCACCGACGACGTGTCGAGCGCGCGCCTCCGGCTCGCCGCCGAGGCGGGGTCGGTCGAGCGCGCGCTCGACGCGGTCCGGGCGGTCGCCGAGGAGAAGTCGCTCAGCGTCGTCGAGCCGCTGGTGGAGGCCGACCGATGAAGCTGGCGGTGCTGGGCGCGGGCGCGGTCGGCAGGGCGGTCGCGGGGCTGGCGGGCGAGTACGGGTACGCGGTCACGGCGCTCGCGGACTCGCGGAGTGCGGTCGTCGCAGAGTCCGGCGTGGACGTGACGGCCGCGCTCGACCGCAAGGACGAGTCGGGCGTCGTCGGAGACGGCGACCCCGCGGACGCCCTGTCGGCCGACTACGACGTGCTCGTGGAGGCGACGCCGACGACGCTCGGCGACGCCGAACCCGGCTTCGGGCACGTGCGGGCGGCGCTCGAACGCGACCGCCACGTCGTCCTCGCCAACAAGGGGCCGGTCGCGGAGCGCTACGACGACGTGCGGGCGCTCGAAGCCGACAGCCGGGGCGAGGTGCGGTTCGAGGCGACGGTCGCGGGCGCGATCCCCGCGGTCTCCACCATCGAGGACCTCGGCCCGAACCGCGTGACGGCGGCTCGGGGCGTGCTCAACGGCACCGCGAACTTCGTGCTGTCGCGGATGGCCGCCGACGGCCTCGGCTACGAACACGTGCTCGCGGAGGCCCAGGACCTCGGCGTCGCCGAGGCCGACCCGAGCTTCGACGTGGACGGCACCGACGCCGCGCTCAAGTGTGCCATCCTCGGGAACGTGCTCGCGGGCGGTGGCGTGGGCCTCGCCGACGTGGCGTGTGAGGGCATCGAGGGCGTGCCGCCGACCGCGCTCGAACTCGCCGCAGAGGACGGCCGCACCATCCGGCTCGTCGGCGAGGTGACCCGCGACCGAGTGTCGGTCGGCCCGCGGCTCGTCCCCGAGCACGGCACGCTCGCGGTGACCGGCACCCAGAACATCGTCCAGCTCGAGACGACGCACGCCGGCCGACTCAACATCTCGGGCCGGGGCGCGGGCGGCCCCGAGACCGCGACCGCGGTGCTGGGCGACGTCGAGCGGCTGCCGTCGCTGTCGGGCGACTGACGTGTCGGTGCCGAAACCGTGCGAGTCGTTCGCAATAACCGCAGGAAGGCGGCTAGTTGCGGAACAGCGCGTATCGAAATGGTTTTAACCGAAACTGCCGAACGAATCCCACAGAGCGCATCTGCGCGTGAAATCCCCATGAGCGACAAACCACACCAGAACCTGGCCATCATCGGCCACGTCGACCACGGCAAGAGCACCATGGTCGGGCGACTCCTCTTCGAGACGGGGAGCGTACCCGAGCACGTCATCGAGCAGTACCGAGAGGAAGCCGAGGAGAAGGGCAAGGGCGGCTTCGAGTTCGCCTACGTCATGGACAACCTCGCCGAGGAGCGCGAGCGCGGCGTCACCATCGACATCGCCCACC
>CAZYYH010000330.1:0-2778 GCA_964651725.1 uncultured Halobacteriales archaeon
CCTGGCCGGCGTGGACGGAGCGCGTCTCGAAGCGGTGGTCGGAGTCGTCGGTCATGTGTCGGCAAACGGAGCGGCGTGGGGTTACTCTTTTGCATCCGCGACGCGCGCGTCGCGGTCCGCCGACGGCCCGGGAACGCACCTTTTATAACCGTCACCGGATAAGACCTCGGCAAGACAATGCCGAACTCCGATGGACCGCTCCAGGGGACGCGAGAGAAGCTGTCGAACGACCCGAGAGACCGCGGAACGTCGCCGCCGCAGCGCGCCGTCCAGAGCTTCGAGGAGGGCCAGAAGGTCCACCTCAAGCTCGACCCGAGCGTCTCCGACGGCCGGTTCCACCCGCGCTTCGACGGGCTGACCGGCGAGATCGTCGGCACGCAGGGGAAGGCGTACCGGGTCCGGGTGACGGACGGGGGCAAGGAGAAGACGCTGGTGGCGAAGGCCGCCCACCTCCGCTCGCAGCGATGACGATATTCAAGGAGAAAGTCGACGAGGAGCATCTGACGGTGCCGGAGGCGAAGGAACTCCTGGCGGACGTCGAGGCTGAGCGCGCCGCGGACGAGGACCGCGAACTCCGGTACGAACTCGCGCGCGCCATCGACCACGTCAACCGGTTCACGACGCTCGACCCCGACGAGGCCCGCGACCTCGTCGACGAGCTGCTGGAACACGAGAAGGTCGACGAGCCGACGGCGTTCAAGATCGCGGACCTGCTGCCGCAGAGCCGCGACGAACTCCGGGCGGTGTACGCCCAGGAGCGGTTCTCGCTCTCCGGCGACGAGCTCGACGAGATCCTCGACGTCGTTGCGAAGTACGCGTAACCCGCGCGGACCGCGGCGTGGACCGCTACGTTCGCTCGACCCGGCCGATTGTTTAAGTGTACGGTAACCGTAGACGGGCGCATGAGCGACTCCGAGGCCGAGGACCGGCCGCCACGAGCGGTCGTGCTGGACTATCTCCCGCGCGGGCGGGCGGACGACGACCGCCCGCAGTACAAGAAGTCGCCGGTCGCGTTCGCGGTCGACGAGGGTTCGTTCGCGCTCTACGAGATGGCGGTCGACGGGGACGCGGACGTCTCCATCGGCGACCGGGTGCCCCTCGACGACGACGCCATCGAGCGCTACCACGAGATCGGGTACGACGACCTGTCGAGCGGCGCACAGTCCGAACTCGACTACGCGGTGGAGGAGATCGTGGCGGCGAACGAGCGCGAGTTCGTGGACTTCTTCAACGAGGCGCAGCCGATCACGCTCCGGCTCCACCAGCTGAATCTGCTGCAGGGCATCGGAAAGAAGCTGCGGAACAACGTCCTCGACGAGCGCAAACGCGGGCCGTTCGAGAGCTTCGAGGATCTGGAGGACCGCGTCTCCGGACTCCACAACCCCCGCGAGGTCATCATCGAGCGCATCCTGGAGGAGATCAGGGACGACGACCTGAAGTACCGGACGTTCGTGCGGCGCGACGAGCAGTAGCCGGGGTCGCCCCGGAGTCGCTGGTTAAGTGAATCGCGGACGAACCGCTGGACGTGAGTTGCTTCGCGGCCGTCCTCGGGGGCGCAGTTTCGGTCGTCGCTCCGGGCGTGGACCGCGCGCTCGTGGTGGTGGCGGCGCTGGGGCTGCTCCTGGTGGGCGGCGAGCTGTTCACCACGGGCGTCGAGTGGGCGGGCAGCCGGCTGGGCGCGGGCGAGGCCACGACGGGGTCGGTGCTGGCGGCGCTGGCGACGTCGCTCCCGGAGACGCTGATCCCCGTGCTCGCCATCGTCGGCGGTAGCGGCGCGACCGTCGGCGTCGGTGCGATCCTCGGCGGCCCGATCACGCTGACGACGCTGGCGTTCATGGTGGTGGCGGTGACCGTGACGATCTGTGCGGTCACCCGCGACCGCGAACTCGCCGTCGCCATCGACCGCGACGAGACGCGGCGGGACCTCCTGGTGTTCCTCGTCGGGTTCGCGCTCGCGTTCGCGGCGACGCTCGTGCGCGGGCCGGTGGCCGCGCCGTGGGTCGCGGTCGCGCTCGTCGCGCTCTACGCCGGCTACCTCGTCCGGCTCGTCTCCGAGGACGACGACGGCGAGTTCGACCTGGAGCGCCTCGAGGCGGGGCGCGTACTCGACGGGCGCGCGGGCTGGCTGCCGGGCGTGGTCGACGACCGCGACCTCGCGTGGAACCCGCCGGACGCGCTCGTCTACGGGCAGACGCTCGTGGCGCTCGCGTTCCTCGTCGCCGGGTCGGAGCTGTTCGTCCGACAGATCGAGTGGGCGTCGCGGACCGTGGTGCCGCTCCCGGCCGTGGTCGTGGCGCTACTCGCCGCGCCGGTCGTCAGCAACCTCCCGGAGGCCGTGGACGGCGTCATCTGGCTGCGCGAGGGCAAGGACGCGCTCGCGGTCGAGCAGATCACGGGGTCGCTGTCCTACCAGGGGACGGTCGCCCCGGCGGTCGGCGTGGCGTTCACGCCGTGGTCGCTCCGGCCGGCCTGGGGCTCGACGGACTTCGTGGTGGCGTCGTCGGTCGTGCTCGCGCTGGCGAGCGGCGGGGTGCTCTACGCCCGCGTCCGGCTCGGGTCGTCGCCACCGTCCGCGCTACTGCTGGGCGCGCTCGGCTCGGGCTACGTCGCGTTCGTCGCCCTGGTCGCGTACTACGTGGTCGCGGGCTACGTGTGACGGTGACCGGCTCGCAGGCTTTTTCAGGGACGGGGAGAGTAACACCACGGGATGACCGACGCCAGGGACCCCGACGGGCTGATCGCGCGCGCCGGCCGGGGCGACCCCGACTTCGACCAGCA
>CAZYYH010000331.1:0-2773 GCA_964651725.1 uncultured Halobacteriales archaeon
TGTCCACCTCGCTCGGGCAGTCGCGCGCGCAGCCCTTGCAGCCGATGCAGAGGTCGAGCACCTCGCGCACGAACTCGTCGTCCGTCGGGTCGCCGGGGAGGTCGCCGCTCATCGCCTGCCGGAGCGCGTTCGCGCGGCCCCGCGTCGAGGTTATCTCCTCCTCGCTCGCGCGGTAGGTGGGGCACATCACGCCGCCCGTCGTCTCCTGTGGGCCGCGGCAGCCGCCGCAGCCGTGACAGAGTTCCACCATCCCCTGCATCCCGTTGTCGTTCTCCCAGACCAGTGCCGGCTCGAAGCCCGCGTCGTAGTCGTACTCCGGGCCGAACCGGTGGTGCTCGGTCATCTCCACGTCGCCGCACACCTGCCCGGGGTTGAGCAGCCAGTCCGGATCGAACGCCGACTTCAGGCTCCGGAACGTCTCCCAGAGGTCCTCGCCGTAGAGCTTCCGGTTCCACTGCGTGCGGGCGCGGCCGTCGCCGTGCTCGCCGGAGACGCTGCCGCCGTACTCCACCACGAGGTCGGTCACGTCGTCGGCGATGGCCTCCATCGTCTCGACGCCCTCGACGGTCTTGGCGTTCACCAGCGGACGGACGTGGAGCACGCCCGGCCCGGCGTGGGCGTAGAACGACGCGAAGGTGTCGTACTCGGCGAGGACGGCCTGGAAGTCCGCGACGTACTCGGGAAGGTTCTCGGGCGGGACGGCGGTGTCCTCGACGAAGGAGACGTGCTTCTCGTCCGTCGTCCGGGAGAGCAGGATGGGAAGCCCCGATTTCCGGAGCTTCCAGAACCGCTCGCGCTCGGCGTCGTCGTGGGCCTCCAGCGCGTCGAACGCCCGGACTAGGGCGTCCACCGTCGTCCGGTCGGCGCTCGGAGCCGCCTCCAGGCCGACGCCGGTCCGGTCCGCCAGCAGGTCCGCGACCTTCCGCCGGCCCGCCTCGTCGTCGTCGGCGTAGAACTCCACGAGCAGCACCGCGCGGGTGCCCTCGGGCACCGTTGCCGCGACGAGGTCGCCGAACTCCGCGGTGTCCCCGGCGAGGTCGAGCAGCACGTCGTCGAGCACCTCGACGGCCGCCGGGTCGTGGGCCAGGATGGCGGACACGTCCGCCATCGCCGCCACGAGGTCGTCGTAGGCCAGCAGCGCCATCGACTTCGCCGCTGGCACCGGTGAGAGCGACACCTTCGCCTCCGTCACGGTGGCGAGCGTCCCCTCGCTGCCGGCCAGAAGCGTTGCGACGTTGACGGTTCCGTCCGCCGCGTCCTCGACCACCCAGTCGAGGTTGTAGCCGGAGACGTTGCGCTTCAGGGCGGGATACCGGTCCTCGATCTCCTCCGTCTCCTCGTCGAGTACGCGGTCGATTTCGGCGTAGATGCGCGCCTCCAGATCGCCCTCGGGGTCGGCCCGGTCGCGCAAGTCGTCCCGCTCCATCTCCCCGAAGGTCGTCACCGTGCCGTCCGCGAGCACGACCTCGCACTCCTCGACGTAAGCGTCGGTCTTGCCGTACACGAGCGAGTGCGCACCCGTCGAGTTGTTGCCGATGGCCCCGCCGAGCACCGACTTGTCGCCCCACGCCGGGTCGGGCGGGAACTTCAGGCCGTACTCGCCGAGCGCGGCGTCCAGGTCGCCGAGCGCGATCCCCGGCTGTGCGCGCGCCCGGCGCTCGTCCGGCCGGACCTCCACCAGCGCGTCCATGTAGCGCGTGAAGTCCAGCACCACCGCCTCGTTGACGGCCTGGCCGGCGAGGCTCGTGCCGCCGCCGCGCGGGAGGACGGGAATCTCGCGCTCCGCGCAGTACGCCATCACCGCCGACACGTCCGCCGTCGACCGCGGGAACACGACGCCCACCGGCGTCGCCTCGTAGATGCTCGCGTCCGTCGCGTACAGCTGGCGCGAGTAGTCGTCGAACCGCACGTCGCCCTCGACGCGGGATTCGAGGTCGGCGACGAGGCCGGGGCGGGCGACCGAACCGCCGCGATAGTCGTAGTTCGACGCCTCATCGGTCGACGGGTCCGTTCGGTGCTCCGAGCCTGTCCCCATGGTGAATCCTCCGTCCCCGCCCGCCGACGGGAAGCGGCAGTCCTGTCTCCAGTGTGCCGCCACGACCACAAAAGCCGTTCGCCGCCAGCAATCCGGACCGGCGCGGGAGCGGGGCTTCGTGTCCCGCTGCTGCTCGGCATCGAACGGGCCTACCCGACACGCGCCAACCGTCGACGCGATTACGAACTCGTCCGAAGGTTTTAAATTATATAGCGTTACGAAATTCAAATACGATGCAGCACGCCGACGGGGTGTCGACGGGCGCTGCCGGTGCCACACACAGCCGGCTCTCGGTGCTCGACCGTGCGCTGTACGCGCTGTTCTCCCGGCACGCCGACCGCCGCCGCCACGAGCGCGACCGCAGGCACTACCGCGCGACGACCGTCACCGCGAGCTTCGACGTGTACCTCGCGCGCGTCTACGGCCTCTCCTGGCTCGCGTTCGCGCTCGCCGCCGCGTGGGCGTTCGCGCTCGGCGTCGTGCTCCCCGCCGACACCGTCGCGGCCGCGACCGACACGGCGGGTCGAGTTGCACCGGGCGTCGACCTCCCCGACCTCCCCCGGTCGTACGCCGCCCTCGCCGTCGCGGCGGTCGTCGGCGTCGCGGCGAAGCGCGCGACGGTGTGGCTGGGCGGCCGCTACCTCGCGTGGGCGGCGCGCGCCCGGCGCTCCGGCATCGAGCAAACGCTCCCCGGCGCGGTCCGCTACCTCCACGCGCTCGCCGGCGGCGCGGACGACG
>CAZYYH010000332.1:0-2759 GCA_964651725.1 uncultured Halobacteriales archaeon
GGAGGCACTGCGAGACCCCGGAGGACGCGACCGGCGGGCGGCCCCGAGCCGCCGCCGGCGCGAGCGGGCGGCGCCCGCGAGCGAGGGAGCGTCGTCCGGTGGCCCTTGGTGATTCCGCCGGGGGGCAAAGCTCCCTCGAGCTGCGTGGAAACGCGAAGCGTTTCCAGCATCCCGAAAATCGCAGAGAGCGATTTTCGGAGACCTCGTTCGCTCCGCTCACGAGGACGCCAGAACGTTCTCTGTCCGACCAGCCGACGCGCGTGGACCGTGCACGGCCACCGCTACTGGTGCTTGGCCGGCCCTGCCTCGGCATGACGGCTGGTCGGATCAGCCGAAACGGTAGCTCGATTCCCCTAACTGCACTCGCGTCGGCCGATCAGCCGGTACTCCGTTTGTCAGGCTAGCAGAACGCTCCCCACCACCTCCTCACCTGACGCTCATTCCATCTAATGTAAACGACCTCACGCGAAACTTCAAGTACGAGAACGGGACGAGACCGGCCCATGCGCTAACGAGTCGACTCGGAGCAGCCGAGGCGGGAGTGCGGCGCACTGCCCCGGGTCCTACGACTGCCGGTGCCGTCTGCTCGAACCGATGCCGACTCGACAGCTTCGGGCATCGCCAGATTTAGGCTGGCCGGCGTCGCCACACCGAACGATGAGCCTCCAGGTCGCCGTCGCCGCACCGTTCAAGCAGCACGGCCGCGACACCATCGAGGAGAGCGAGTTCGTCGTCGCGCTGTCGCTCGACCGCGACTGGCTGTCGCCCGACCAGGCGAAGCGCCTGCTCGACCTCGCGGCCGGCGAGGGCGTGATCGAGCGGGCGGACGGCGAGGTGACGGTGGCGTTCGACTACGACGCCGTGACGATCCCCGAGGAGTTCACGCCCGACGAGTCGCTGTTCCGCGAGCGCTCCGCGTTCGAGCGCGTGCTCGACGATCTCGTGGCCGCGGGCATGGAGAAGCAGGAGGCGGTCGCGGCGGTCAACAAGCTCCAGCAGCGCCTCGGCGTCACGGTGGAAGCGGCGGCGGTGGTGTACGCGCGTCGCCACGACGCGGACGTCGACGCCGCGGCGGAGCGCGCGCGCAACGACCTCGTGGAGTGACCATGGTCGTGGACACGCTCGACGGCAAGCGAATCGCACAGCTCCTCGCGTCCGAGATCGAGGGACACGACCGGCCGCCGCTCGGCCGGCTCTCGGTCGAGAACGCCGACCGGGACGCGGAGCCGACGCTCGACGGCGCGTTCGCGTACGAGGTGGCACGCGACGGAACGGCCGTTGCCCAGGTGTACCTCCACGAGGACCGGGCGCGCGTCGAGGTAGGGGCGGCGCTCGACGCCGCGGAGCGCGCGGCGCGCGACGCCGGTCTCCGCGTTCGCCCGAAAGCCGTCGAGCCGCCGCGGCTTCTTGTGTTCGTGGAGTCGGGCGCGGAGGTGAAGCAGGTGTTGCCCGTGTTCCGCGCGGTCGCCGACGGGTAGTCGCTACGTCGGCCACGCCGACTACGGGAGGTCGGCGAAGACGCCCGGCAGGTCAGCGGCGAGTCGGCCGCGCCGGACGTGCGCGTCGGCGCGCGGATCCGGATCGGGGCCGCCGTCGTACACGACCTGGACGGCGGCGAGGCCGGCGGTCGTCGCGCCCCGAACGTCCGCCTCGACCTCGTCGCCGACGTACGCCGTCTCTTCGGGTGCGGCGTCGAGCGCGCCGCAGATCGTGTGGAACGCACCCGAGTCGGGTTTGCCGGCGTCGAGGTCGCCGGTCACGACGACCGCGTCGAACAGCTCCGTCCAGCCGAGTTCGCGTAGCTTGTCCCGCTGCGCGACGACCGGTCCGTTCGTGAGGAGGCCGACCGGGTGGTCGCGGCGGAGCCGCCGGACGAGGCCGGCCGCGCCCGGCACTGGCCGGAGCGCGGCCGCGATGCGCTCGCGGTACGCCGCGGCAAGCGCCGCGGAGTCCACGTCAGCGTCGCGCTCGTCGAGCAGCGACGCGAAGATGGGTTCGCGCGTCTCGTGTTCGTGGCTGCGCCGGTGCGCGCGGAGGTACGCATCCCGTGGAATGTCGGGCGCGTCCACAGCGTCCGTCGCGTCCGCGAGGATGGCGGCGCGACTGCGAGCGGGCACCGCGAGCGTGTAGTCGAGGTCGAACGCGACGGCGGCGGGCATCGCCGGTGTGTTCCCGGTGCCGGTAGTTGAATCTCCCGGCCGCGACACGGGATGGCAACGTTGTAGTTCCCGCCCGCCAACCGTCGGGCATGAGCTTCTTCGACCGGCTCGCCGACCGCATCCGGCGGGTGAACTCGGTGGTGTCGGTGGGGCTGGACCCCGATCCCGACCGGCTGCCCGCCGAGGTCCGCGACGCCGACCTACCGCGGTGGGCGTTCAACCGCCGGATCATCGACGCGACCTGCGAGCACGCGGCCTGCTTCAAGCCGAACGCGGCGTTCTACGAGGACGCCGACGGCTGGCGGGCGCTGCGGGAGACGGTGGCGTACGCGCACGGCAAGGACGTGCCGGTGCTGCTTGACGCGAAGCGCGGCGACATCGGGAACACCGCGCGACAGTACGCGACGCTGCTGGACGAGGTGGACGCCATCACCGTCAACCCGTATCTCGGCGAGGATTCGCTCCAGCCGTTCCTCGCGCGCTCGGACGCGGGCGTGTTCGTGCTCTGCCGCACGTCGAACCCGGGCGGCGCGGACTTCCAGCATCTCGAACTCGCGGCGTACGACCGCCGGCTCTACGAGCACGTCGCGGAGCGCGCGG
>CAZYYH010000333.1:0-2737 GCA_964651725.1 uncultured Halobacteriales archaeon
GAGTACGCCTGGCTCCGGGCGAACGCCGTGCCGGCGAGCGCGACGAACTCGCGGTTGCCGTACAGGCCGGCCGCTCCCTGGCCGTCGCTCACTGTTACGAATCGAAATACCTCGGTGGCGTCCTTAAATGGGCCGATTGCGGTGAAGCTGTCCGACGGTCCGGCGGGGCTGGCGGTCCGCGACCGGCCGCTTCACGCTCGCGTCCCGGAGACGCGAACGCCTCGCTGGTTGAGCGCGGCGGTCAGGCGCGGCAGGTCGCACTCCCCGACGACGCCGAACGCGGTGAGCGCCGGGTGGAACTGGAGTTCGGCGCTGGTCGCCAGCTCGAAGAAGCTCGATACCGGATCGCCGAGTTCGACCCGCTCCACGTTCCCGGCGGCTGCCGCGGCGTACAGCGCGTGGTACGCGCCGGTTCCCTCGCCGACGAACGAGACGCACTCGGCGTCGGTCTCCGCGCGCAGGAACTCGACGGCCCGCAGCACGTCGTAGACGCGCATCCCGAGGAGCGAGGATTCGAGTAGGAGCGCGTCGTACGCGAGCTTGAACTCGGTGCCGTAGAAGCCGTCGTACTCCTCGACCCACGCCGGGATGGGGATGGCGCGGTTCCGCACCGCACCGACGCCGCGCGGGTCGAAGACGAGGACCGTCCCGTGCTCGCGGGCGAGGGCGGCAACGTCGTCGCTTCGGTCCGGTAGCGCCTCCGTCCCGTCCTCGTAGAGGACCACGGCCGGGGAGTCGGCGGGCGAACCCGGGTCGGAGACCAACACGGCCGCCACGACGATATCGGGGTCGCGCTCGGTTCGGAACCAGACGTGCTCGACCTCCAGCCCGTCGTGGTCGGTCCGCCGGACGAACCGCGGGTGCAGCTCGCAGCCCTCCCGGTCGAGGTCGAACCGCTCGACGAGGGTTCGTCGGAGGGCGTCCGGGTCCACGCCGTCGGCGGGAGCCGTCCCGGCGTCGGGGCAGGTCTCCGCAACGTACGCCCGGATCAGGTCGGCTATCGTTCGTTCGTCGGCGTAGGCCTCGACGACGCTCCCGCTCGGGGTCGCGTGCAGGTCGGCCGGGTCGAGGACGGCGTGGTCGTCACGCGGCTCGTACTCGCCGTCGCCGAGCGTCTCGCAGAGGAACTCGAACACGGGGTCCCCGATCTCGTAGACGGAGCAGTGCGTCGCGTCCGCGACGGCGAGCGTCACGTTCCCCGCGGCGTCGTACAGGTCGTAAACTCGCCGCGCGCGCTCGACCGCCTCGTGGACGCCCTCGACGGGGAAGTACTCGTCCGAGGCGGCCGCGCCGACGAAGACCGGGTCCGGGGCCATCGCGGTAAGCAGGTCGTCGAAGTCGATGCCGCGCGGAATCGCCCCGTAGAGGATCTGCTCGGCATCGATTCGCTTGCCCGTCTTCAACCACTCGCGCCGCGTCGTCACGCTACAGCACGGCGCGACAGCGTCGAGCCGGTCGTCCACGAGCGCGAGGTACGTGGCCTGGAGGCCGCCGCCGGAGGTTCCGGTCACGCCGAGTTGGTCGTCGTCCACGTCGGCGCGCCCGGCGAGGTAGTCGAGCGCGCACCGGTCGTCGTGAATCACGAACCTCGCCAGGTTCGCGCCGGCGTAGACGCACTGCTGTCCCGCGTAGCAGTGCGGGAAGATCCCGCCGCCCCGGTCGAAAATCGGCTCGCCCGTCTCGGGGTCGAAGTACTGCGCGCGCTCCCCCTGGCCGACGGGGTCGACGGCGAGGACGACGAAGCCGTTCGACGCCAGCTCGACGCACGCTCGCTGGTTCAGGGGGTCGGCCTTCGCGGCGTCCACATGCCCGCAGAGGAAGAGCACGCCCGGGTGCGGGCCGTCGCCGTCGGGCACGTAGCAGTTCGCCGTCACGCGGAAGTCGGGTCGGCTCTCGAACGCGAGCGACTCGACGGCGTAGCCGTTCCGCTGCAGCCGGCCGGTCGTCTCGACCGCCGGGTCGGCCGGCCACTCGGGGAGGCCGCCGACACTGGATAGGAACGCCGCCCGAACGCGCTCCCGTCGCGCCTCGAACGCGTGCCGCGAGTCGATGCGCTCCTTCTCGGCTCGCAGGGCCGCGAACCGGTCGTCGGCCCGGGAGCGAAGACAGCGGGATAACTGGTCCGCCACGTCTACGTAGCCGTCCACCGCGTCGCCGAACCCGTCCATCGCTGTCGCGTACTGGCTCGTAGCGCGTAATAAGGATACTGCAGGTGGGGGTGGCGGTAACGCGTCTCGCTCGCTCAGAGTTCGACGCGTTCCACGAGCTGGTCGTCGTTACCCGTGTTGAGCGCGACGATACGGATGTCGTCCTCCAGCCCGGAGCCGTCGAGTTTGGCCTTCAGGAGTTCGTCCACCTGGTAGACGCCCGCGGCGTTCCGCATCTCGATCTCCACCAGCACCGGGTAGTCGTCGCCCTCCGCCAGGGTCACGCGGTCTATCGCCTGGCTCGACAGCGTGTTGATGCCGCGGCCGCCGCGCTCGTACGGCATCCGCGACCGGCCGCGCTCCATGTCCAGCGCGTCCGCGACCCGCACCACTCCGGCCTCGGTCGTCAGCGGGTTCTCCTCCGTGTGGTGACAGAGGACGGCGTGGAGCACCTCGCCCTTCATCCGCACCGCGTCGGCCACGTCGTAGAACTCGGGGAGGACGCGGTCGAGCACGTCCGCCACGAGCGGGATGGAGTAGTACGTGTGGTCGTCGCGGTGGACGACGTGGCCGATGTCGTGGAGCGTCGC
>CAZYYH010000334.1:0-2730 GCA_964651725.1 uncultured Halobacteriales archaeon
GCCGAGCGCGTCGTCCGCTCCTCGAACGTCCCCGTCCTCACCGTGCGCGCCGACGACCACGAACCCGAGTCGTAGCTACGCCGGCCGCAGGTGCTGGCAGTCGCCCGCGTGGACCGTCTTCTCGCCGTCCGCCGTCTCGACGCGGAGCGCACCCACCTCGGTCACGTCCACGGCGCGGCCCACGACCACGCCTTCGGGCGTCTCCACGCGCACCCGCCGCCCGAGCGTGCTCGCGCGCTCCCGCCACGCCGTGAGCGTCGCGTCCGGGTCGCCGCGGAGCGCGTCGAACCGCTCCAGCAGCCGCGCCGCGAACCACCGGCGCTCCACCGACCCGACTTCGGCCTGCACGCTCGTCGCGCTCGCCGGCAGCGCATCGCCGTCCACGTTCACGTTCACGCCAGCGCCCACCACCACCCACGACACGCGGCCCGCCTCGCCCTCCATCTCGGTGAGTATCCCGGCGAGTTTGCGGTCGTCGCCCCCGCTCGCACGGTCCGAGGGACTTCGTCCCTCGCTACTCGCGCTGTTCGGGGTGCGAGGCGCCTCGCCGACCAGCACGTCGTTCGGCCACTTGATGTGCGCGTCCACGCCCGCCTCCCGCGCCGCGTCCGCGACCGCCACCGCCATCGCCAGCGTCAGCACCGGTGCGCGTGCCGGCGGCACGTCCGGCCGCAGGAGTGCGCTCACCCACACGCCCCCGGGCGGCGACGCCCACGCGCGGTCGCGCCGGCCGCGGCCGCCCGTCTGCTCGCCCGCGAGCACCACCACGTCCCCTGCTCCCTCCGCGGCCAGCGCGCGCGCCCGGTCGTTCGTGCTCGGGAGCGCGTCGTGGTACTCCACGTCGAACGCCGCGTCGAGTTCGTACGCGACCGCCAGCCCGCCGTACTCCGGCACGCCCGTCACCTCGTAGCCCCCGGGCGTGCTCGTCACCGCGAAGCCCGCGTCCCGGAGCGCCTCCACGTGCTTCCACACCGCCGCGCGCGACACGCCGAGCTGCTCGGCGAGCGTCGGCCCGTCCACCGGCCCGTCGCGGAGCGCGCGAACGACGGCTCGCCGCGTGTCCGTCATGGCTCCCGGTTCACGGCCGGCGCTTAAAGAACTGCCTCGTCGCCCTACAGCGTCACCCACGTCGTCGTGCCGTACTCGGGGACGTGCCACCGCTGCTCGGTGGTGACGGCGTCGCTCCGACGGAGTTCGATGCGCGCGTCGAACAGGTCGTCGAGGGCGGCGACGGCGTCGGCGTCGTCGGGTACGGGCAGGTGGTAGTGCCCCATCCCGTGGACGTTGCGGACCCGCGCGGTCACGGCGTCGAGGAGGTCCCGGACGTCGTCGCGGTCGTAGCGGTCGAGGAGCAGGCCGACAGTGACGACGCCGAGCCGGAGTTCGGCGGGCGCGAACCCGTCGGCGGCGGCGTCGAGCCGGGCGATGGTCGAGCGGATCTCGTCCCGGAGGTCGGCGAGGTCCGCGTCCTGGTCCGTGAGGGTAACCTGCACCGTGGCGGCAGATCGCGCACCCGTGTTCCACGGAATGACGGCGACGTCCTCGTCGTCAGGGTCGACGCCGTGTGGTAGGTACGCGCCGCCGTCGGATCCGGCGTGGTCCGTGAGCACGAGCACGCGCCGCCGCCGCTCCGCCGCCGACCCGAGCAGCCGCCGGGTCGCCTGCCGCGTCGCGCGCTCGCACACCTCGCCCGTGACGAGCAGGTTGCAGCCGCGCTGCTTGAGTTCCGCGAGATAGCTCGTGAACTCCACTGGGCTGTCGCCCCGGAACCGTGGCGGCGCGCTCACTACCGAGGGTAGAGTTTCTAAGAGGGGATAAAAATTCGGGTTAGGTCGGTGCGATTCTACCGAGGGTGTCATGGCCGTGTTGGTTTCACCCGGCCACGCGGCCCGAATACCTATATGCGCCCCAACTGATTGTCGGATTATAACGGTATGGCTGTCTACCGGAACCAATTTTAATACAGCTAGAAAAACTTTACCTAAAAAGAGCTCCATTTACACTTAAAGACATTTTATCTCCAGGAAACTGAAATAATCGATTGGCATGTTCCGTGACAGGCTCCAGGATGGACGCCGTCGAGTCGGCCGCCGGGGAGGCCGCGAACTCGTGTGTCCGATTCGCCGGCGACGATGGGGCGCGTCGTTGCGGTCACTATCCACATCAAGTAACCTTACCGTAATAATTTTGGCGTTAATCGACAGAAAGCTGCCGCTCACTCGATGACGACGAGCGGGTCGCCCATGTCGACGCTCGCGCCCTCGCTCACCGCGACCCGGGTGACGGTGCCGCCGCGCGACGCCACCACGTCGTTCTCCATCTTCATCGCTTCGAGCACGCACAGCACGTCGCCCGGGGCCACCTCGTCGCCCTCCGCGACGTTCACATCGAGGATGGTGCCCTGCATGTCCGCGGACACCGTCTCGCCCTCGCCCTCGACTACGGTCTCGCCGTCGCTCTCGCCGCCCGCGGGCTTCGGCTTCGACCCGCCGCCGTCGCCGTCGGCGGGTGCGGCGAGCTGTACGCCGCCGCGGTCCTCGACGTTCACGTCGAAGCGCTTGCCGTTGACCTCCACCGTGAACTCGCGCTCCACGACGTCGCCGTCGTCCGCGTCGGAGGACGCGTGCTCCGGCCCCCACTTCTCGTACGCCGCCTCGACGGCGGCCTGGTCGAGGTCCTCGTCGAGGTACTTCGTGGTGTGGGTGCCCGCGACGAACCGGTCGTCGTCGA
>CAZYYH010000335.1:0-2703 GCA_964651725.1 uncultured Halobacteriales archaeon
ACCATGTTCTGCGCCGCGACGACGCCCTGCTCCTTCGCGGACCCCCACGAGCCGTTCTGGGCCTGCTCGCCGAGGATGGTGTCGTAGAAGACGGTGATGTCGCCCGCAGCGTACACGTCCTCGACGTTCGTCTGCATGTGCTCGTCGACGACGATGCCGCCGTCCGTCTCGACGCCCGTCCCCTGGAGGAACTCGGCGTTGAAGTTGAGACCGATGGCGACCCCGACGAAGTCCGCGTCGTACTCGTCGCCGTCCGCGTCCACGGCGGCCGTGACGTTGCCCTCGCCATCCGTCACGAAGCGGTCCACGCCGCTCTCGAACACCGGCGTCACGCCCTTCTCCTCCAGCGCGTCGTGGATGATCTCCGCGCCGTCGAGGCTCAGGCCGTAGCGCCACCACCGGTTCCCGCGCATGATGTAGTGGGCGTCGAGGTCCTGCGCGCCGCAGATGGCCGCGAGGTCGATGCCGAGCAGACCCGCGCCGACGACGACCCCGTTGTCCGCGGTGTCCGCGTGCTCGCGGATGCGGCGGGCGTCCTGGAACGTCCAGAAGTGATGGACGCCGTCCGCGTCGCTGTTCTCCACGGGAAGTTCGTTCGGGGTGCCGCCCGCCGCTATCAGGAGCTTGTCGTACTCGATGGTGTCGCCGTCGTGCGTGGAGAGCGCGTGTGCGTCGGGGTCCACGTCCGTCACGAGCGTGTCCAGTCGCAGGTCGATGTCGCGCTCGTCGTACCAGTCCGGCTGGTGGATGGAGATGGGGGCCTCGGGGAGCTTGCCTTTCGCGAACTCCTTGATCAGGATACGATTGTAGAGAGCCTCGCCCTCGTCCGTGATGACGGTGACGTCCGCATCCGGGTCCTCCTCCCGAATGGTCTCGGCCGCGGAGCTACCCGCGATTCCGTCACCGATAATCACGTATGACTCACTCATGGCGAGGGGGTTGGGTTTCTGGGTTAAAGTCGATTGCTATATCTCGACACCGTGCGAGTGGTAAGCACGACCCGGCTACCGGTTTTCCGTGACGCGACTCCGCCCCGGTGGACGACCGATGGCGCAGGCGGACCGCCGCGTGGAGCCGACGTACCGCACCGCCACTTCCAGTTTCACCCCACGCACGTGGCCGAGTATTACGGTCTCCGGCGCTGGAACGGGTGTATGACGACGCCCAACCGGATGCGCGACGCCGTCGCCGCCGACCTCGCGGCGACCGTGCGTGACGCCCGCGGCGACGCCGACACCGACCGTCTCACGACCGCGCTCCTCGACTGGGACGAGCACCACCGCTACCTCGTCGGTCTCCACGACGACGCGACGAAAGCCGTCTACTACGACCGCATGGTGTCGCTCGTCCACTCGTTCCCCGTGCCGGACGGCCACGTCGACGCGCACGGCGTCGAGAGCGAGCGCGCCCACGACCGCGACGCCGTCGCGGCCTACGTCCACGAACGCGGCCCGACCCACTGGGACTGGCTCCACCCGCGCTACCGGTGGGTGTTCGACGACGAGATGGCCGTGGACGACGCCGAGATCGATGACCGAGGAGTGACGCAGTCGAGAACTGACGAGTGAAGCGGAACGAGAAGACGCGACGCCCGCGAACTCGCGGCGGGACGGGAGGATGCCCGCCGCGATCGACGCGAGCGCCGACAGGCGAGGGTATGGCATCGCCATGCTGGTGGCGTCTGCGAGACGGAGGGCCTCCCGGCCGGAACGGCCGGGCGCTCCTCCACTCCCACGTACGGACGGGAGGAGTAAATACGGCAGCCTACCGGACCGAAAGTGAACGTACTCCCGGGCGACGGCCGCTTCTCTCCGCGAAGATTTAAGTCCGATAACGCACCGAGTACAGACCGAGCATGGTCGGTCGATCAGGCGTCCGGTTCCACGTCAGGGTGCTGTCGCTCGGGTTCTGGGGCGTCCTCCTCGGGGCCGTGGTGCTCTACACCACGTCGCGCGCGCTCGCCGTCGTCGGCGGGGCCTCCAGCCAGCCGAGCGAGGCCGTCGCGACGCCCGCGCCGACGCAGCCCTGGGTCGTCGCCGCCGCACAGGACACCCTCCTCGGCGTCCGGCACGTCGGCGCGGGGAGCGTCCTCGCCGGCGTCACCGCCGTCGTCCTGGGCGCGTGGCTCCTCCAGTCCACGACGCGCCGCACGCCCTAACCCATACCTATTTACCATCTCGTGGATACGTGGGGCACGATGCCAAGCCTGGAGGACGCGTACGCCGACCGCGCGCCGTCCGCCAGCAGTGTCCGAGTCGCTGTGGCGCTCGCGCTCCTGCTCGCCGGGAGCGTGGTCGGCGCGCTCGGCCTCGTCGACGCCGCCGCACGCGCGTTCGCCGCAGTCGGCGTCCCCGCGGCGGCCGCCGGCCACCTCGGCGTCGTCGCGGGCGGCCTCGTCCTCCCGGCGACCCTCGCCGCCCTCCACGCCGTCGTCCCGTCCTCCCGGCACCTCGGCCAGGTCGCCGCGGCCGGCGTCGCCGTCGCCGCGCTCGGCCTCGCGCTCTTCTACGCGCTCGGCGGTGATGCCGTCGCGACGGCGACGTACGGCGTCGGCGTGCTCGCCACGCTCTGGAGCCTCGTCGCCGCCGCCACCACCGCCGTCGACCGCAACGCCTCGGCGGGCGTCGACCCGACCGACGCGCCGGTCGTCGACGTGGACCGCCAGCTCTACGACCGCCGGTCGCGGGCCGGCGAGCGCGTCAC
>CAZYYH010000336.1:0-2693 GCA_964651725.1 uncultured Halobacteriales archaeon
CGGTGAACAGGTCGGCGGTGTCCTCGTCGCCGAGTCGGGCCGCCCGCTCGATGTCGGTGCGGAGGTAGTTGGCGTGCCGGCCGACGTGGTCGGTCAGCCACCCGAGGTACTCGGCCTCGCTCACCGCGTTCACGGGGGGCTCCGGAATGCGGCTGATCGCGGCGGCGATGCGCGTCGTCCCCATCGCCTGCCCGCCGAGCGCCGTCGCGCGCTCCGCGAGCACGTCGACGTGCTCCGAGAGCGTCTCCGCGAGTTCGTCGAAGAGGAGGTGGAGCTGGTAGAAATCGAAGCCCTTGACGTTCCAGTGTGCGAACTTCGCCTGCGACTGGAGGTCGGTGGCGTCCGCGAGCGCCTGGTTCAGCGTCTGGATCACCCGGACGCGGCTCTCCTCGGGGATGTCGACCGCCGTCGGGTAGAGGTTCGTCTGCGGTCCCTGGCCGGCCGACTGCGGTCGCTGTTGCTGTCGTGTCATCGGATAGGTTCCTCGCACGTCTACCGACGGCGCGTGCGGGAAAAACCGTATTCCAGGGGTAGTTGCCGGCTACGTACCAGCGCCGAACGCCGGGCGTCACTCGCCGCCGGCCCGATCGTCGCTCTCCGCCTGGCCGCCGCCGCCGGTGTTCCTCCCCGCGCGGTCGCCCACGTGCTCTGACGCGGTCGCGCCGTCGTCGGTCTCCGGCTCGACGTACACCCTCGCGACCTTGTCGTTCTCCTCGCGGAGGGCGGTCTCGATTTCCCGGATGCGGTCGTCGATCTCGGCGGTGTCCATGCCGTCCTCGAACGCCACGTCGGCGGTGACGACGACGGTCTCCGGGCCGAAGTACACCGACCGGAGATCCACGACCTCCTCGACGCCCTCCGAGGCGGCGACCGTCTCGCGGAGGGCCCGCTCCTCGTCGGGCTGGAGCGCCTCGCCGAGCAGCAGACGCTTGTTCTCCCAGGCGAGCGCGAGCGCGAACCCCATCAGCAGCAATCCGATGACGAACGCGGCGGCCGAGTCGTAGATGGGGTCGCCGGTGAGCTGGTAGGCGACGAGGCCGAACAGCGCGACGACGAGGCCGGCGAGCGCCACCGAGTCCTCGGTGAGCGCGGTGAGGGTGGTGACGTTCGCGGTCTTCTTGAACGCCTCCCCGAAGCTCTCCCAGCCGTGGCGCTCCATGTCCGCCTTCATGCCGGCCCACGCCTTCATCCACGCCCAGGTTTCGAAGCCGACGGCGGCGAGCAGCACCGCGTAGTTCACCCACATCGCGGGGACGGTCGCGTCGACGACGGGGATGGTCGCGGTGCCGAGCGTGAGGTGCGCTCCCTCGCCCGTGATGCCGTGCCAGCCTTCCTTCAGGCTCTCCCAGCCCGCGATGCCGAAGAGGAGGACGGCGACGAGGAAGCTGTAGAAGAACTGTGCCTTGCCGGTGCCGAACGGATGCTGCTGGTTGGCCTCGCGCTTCCCGAACCGGAGACCGATCAGGAGGAACACCTGGTTGCCGGTGTCGGAGATGGAGTGGTACGTCTCCGAGAGCATCGCGGCGCTCCCCGTGAGCGTGAAGCCGACGAACTTGAGGATCGCGATAGCACCGTTGGCGACGAGCGCGGCGAGCACGACGGCTTTGCTCTCGGCCATCGCTCGAACGTAGGGCTTCGACCGGGATGAATCTGACCCGTCGGTCTGCCGACGGCGCGCGTTCACCGACTCCTACCGTGCGACACTGACTGAATACTTATGGTCTTCCAGACACAACCAGGGTAGTCCCGACGATGTTGCGGAAGTACGACGTCTGCCTGTTCGACCTCGACGGCACGCTCGTGGACGTGGAGTGGCGATACGTCCGCGACGTGTTCGACGAGGTCGCCGACCGCCTCGGCCGCGAGTTCACGGACCGCCAGGCCGAGGTGCTGTGGCACGGACTCGGCGGTCCGCGCAACGCCCTCCTCCGCGACCTCGGCGTCGAAGTCGAGCAGTTCTGGACCGAGTTCGACGACGTGGCCGACCCCGAGACGCGGGCGGCGGAGACGTTCCTCTACGACGACGCGGCGTTCGTCGGCGACCTCGACCGGCCGACGGCACTGGTCACGCACTGCCCGCCCGAGGTGACGAGCGTCGTGCTCCGCGAGGTCGGCATCCGCGACTGGTTCGACGCCGTGGTGTGCTGCGGCGAGGACACCGGCTGGAAGCCCGACCCCGCGCCGGTCGAGACGGCGCTCCGCGAACTCGACGTGGCCGACCCCCGGGGCGTGCTCGCGGGCGACTCCGCACACGACGTCGGCGCGGCCTGGAACGCCGGTCTCGACGGCGTCCACGTCGAGCGCCACGACCCGGAGCGCCGCCAGCAGTGCGTGCTCGGCGACTACCGCATCGAGTCGTTCCGCGAGCTACAGGTGGCCGCCGCCGCCGGCGCGGCTAGCGACTGAACCCGGCGAGGTCGCCGAGTACGCCGTTCGCGTCGCCGAGCGCCGACTGGAGAGCTTCGACGCCCGCCTTCTCGACGCGGTCGGGGTTCGCCAGCACCCGAACGTCCTGCTCGCCCAGGGAGACGAACCCGAGACCGAGTCGCTCGGCGGTCGCTCGCAGCCCGAGACCGGCGTCGGCGGACCCGGCCGCGACCTTCCGCGCCGGGCTCTCGTGGGCGCGCGCCGCGAGGTCCCAGCCGTCGATGGCGTCCGTCAACTCGCGCCGCGTCGTCCCGCGCTCGTCGGCG
>CAZYYH010000337.1:0-2693 GCA_964651725.1 uncultured Halobacteriales archaeon
ACCTGGGACAACGACACGAAGGTCGCCGGCCAGATCATGGGGTCGGACTACTCGGAGGCGGTCCAGGATCTCGCCACCGGCGAGGCGTTCGTGATGACGGACTGGGACGAGGTCATCACGCGCGTGAAGTTCCGCCGGAAGCGCACCCTCGACGCGGGCGCGACCCCGGGGCTGTCTGCGCTGGAGGACACCGAGCCGGCCCGCGACGAGGTTCCGGAGGAACCGCCCGAAGGCCCCTCGCCCGGGGAGGACCCACCGTCGGCGGAGGACGCACCGGCGGACGCCGACCCGTCGGGCGACGCGCCGGTCGAGGACGCCGCGACCGGCGAGTCGGCGGACGCGGCCGCGACGGAGGCCCGGTCGGAACCGACGGGACCGGAGCCGTCATCGGCCGGGTCGGAACAGCGGTCGACCGGGCCGGAGCAAGCGTCGGCCGGCCCGGAGCAGCAGCCGGCGTCGTCCGCCGACGCCGCGGCGCAGCCGCCCGCGGCCGCCGAGACGCCGACCACTCCCGACGCGGGCGGCACGTCCGGCGGCGACCGGTCGGTCGTCGTGGAGAACTCGCTGGCCCAGCGCGCGCGGAGCGGATCGAACCGCCAGCGCGAAACGGGGGTAGTGGACGAGGGAGGCGACCGGCCGAAGCGCAAGCCCGCGGAGAGCCATCCGAGCGACGACCCGCCGGTGCACGTGCTCTGGGAGTTCGGGCACATGATGACGCACGCGGCGTGGATGGCGGCGGTCCGCGCGAAGCGCGCGACGATGGCCGTCGCGTCGGCGTTCGTCGCGGGCTGTCGTGCCGTCGCGTCGTGGTTCGTCACGGGCGGCCGGGCCATCGCGGGGTCGGGCACTCGCGCACGCCGGGCGGTCGACCGCGAGTGGACCGACGCCCCCGAGGACGCCGACGCGCTCGTGGACGGCGCGCCGCCCGACGACGACGCCACAGTAGAGCACCGTGACGGCGAGCGCCACCTGACCGCGCTCATCCTCGTCGCGCTCGCCGTGCTCGCCGCAGTGCTCGTGATCGCGGCACTGTGAGCCGTCGGCGGTCGCGACCTCTCGGCGGAACCGACAGGAACATTACACACCGCTTCGACGACGGCGTATGGCGCTCTCCCCGTCCGAACGAACCGAACTCGCCGTCGCGGTCGCCGCCCTCCTCCTGCTCGCCTCGTACGTCGTCCTCGGAACGCCCCTGCTCGGCCTCGCGCCCGCGCTCGTGGTCGTCCCGTGGCTGCTCTCGCGGGCATCCGCCGGCGGCCGCGTCCGCCTCGCCGTCGGCAGCCTCGCCACGATCACGGCGGCGGGCGCGGCCGTCCCCGCGCTCGTCTTCGACACGAACCTCGGGGTCGGGTTCGACGGCACCGCCCGCACGTGGGTCGCGGTCGCGGGCAGCCTCGCGGTGCTCTGGCTGTGTCTCGCCGCGCTCGACCGACAGGTCGCCGAGTAGCGACGCCGCCGACGTTTTCCGCGCCGCGACCGTAGTTCGACTGCATGACCGCCGAACTCTCCGACGACGACCGCGGAAAGACCGTCGTCGCCGGCTCGAAGCGCATCGGCGTCGTGACCGACGTGGCCGGTGGCCGCGCGTACGTGGACGTCGACCCCGACCACGTGGACGACGGACTGCGCGACGCGCTCGGCTGGGAGGACGACGAGGCCGAGCACACCATCGACGAGGACGACGTCACGGCAGTCCAGAACGCCGAGGTGAGGCTCCGCGACGACCTCGCGTAGCGACTCGGGGGATTATCCTGCAGGGGGACGAGCGTGGAGGCATGCGGAGCCCCAGCGCGAGCGTGGACGTGCGACAGGACCTGCCGTTCCATCGGCCGCCGGAGCGTGACCTCCGGCTGGACGCGTATCTGCCGCGGCACGACGACGCCGCGCCGGTGTTCGTGTGGGCGCACGGCGGGAAGTACGTCGAGGGCGCGAAGGGCGGCGACGACAGCCGCCTCTTGCCGGGATTGGCGGCGCGCGGCGTCGCGTGCGTGGACGTGGAGTACCGACTCGCCGGCGACGCGCCGTTCCCGGCGGCCGTACACGATCTGCGGGCGGCGCTCCGGTGGGTGCGGGCACGCGCCGGAGACTACGGCTTCGATTCGGACCGCGTCGTCGCGGGCGGCGTCTCCGCGGGCGCACACCTCGCGGCGTTCGCGTCCGTCACGCCCGGTCGGGACGAGTACGAGCCGTCGGACGGCAGGGATGGCCTCTCCGCCCGCATGGACGGCGTCGTCGGCGTCAGCGGCATCTACGACGTGGCCGGCTACTGCGAGCGCGTCCGAGCCGGAGGCGGGAGCCTCGACCCGTCGTTCGAGGCGTTCCTCGGCGAGCCGTACGCGGCCGCGCCGGCCCTGTACCGGGAGGCGTCGCCACCGAAACACGCGACGGGTGACGCGCCGCCGACGCTCCTGCTCCACGGCACGGCGGACGAGATGCTGCCGTTCGCGGGGGCGCGACGCTACCGGGACACACTCGTCGACTGCAGCGTCCGAACGCGGCTGGTCGGTGCGGTGGGTGGCCCGCACTGGTTCTACCGCCTTGACCCGTGGCGGGAGCGGGCCGTAGACGAAATCCATCAGTTCGTTCGACTGGTGTGAGCGACCGGCGGCGCACGGCGACGGAAGAGCTACTACTTTCCCGACGGCGACCGTACCCGCGACCATGACCGTGATAGCCATGCTGTCGGTCGCACC
>CAZYYH010000338.1:0-2679 GCA_964651725.1 uncultured Halobacteriales archaeon
GCCTGCTGTTCGAGGACGGGAAGTTCGCGGAGTTCGACAGCGAGGACCGGCTGCCCGCGGACGGTCTCATCACGGGCGCGGCCGAGTTCGAGGGCCGCGACGTTCACTTCATGGCGAACGACTTCACGGTGAAGGCGGGGTCGATGGCGGAGAAGGGCGTCGAGAAGTTCCTCCGGATGCAGGAGCGCGCCCTGGAGACGGGGCGGCCGGTGCTCTACCTGATGGACTCGTCGGGCGGTCGCATCGACCAGCAGAGCGGCTTCTTCGCCAACCGCGAAGGCATCGGGAAGTACTACTACAACCACTCGATGCTCTCCGGCCGCGTCCCGCAGATCTGCGTGCTCTACGGTCCCTGCATCGCGGGCGCGGCGTACACCCCGGTGTTCGCGGATTTCACGGTGATGGTTCGGGACGTGTCGGCGATGGCCATCGCCAGCCCGCGGATGGTGAAGATGGTCACCGGCGAGGAGATCGACATGCAGGACCTCGGCGGCCCGGATGTCCACGCCCGGGAGTCCGGGAGCGCGGACCTGATCGCAGAGAACGAGGAGCACGCGCGCGAACTCGTCGCGGACCTCGTCTCCTACCTGCCGGACAACAGCGACGAGGACCCGCCGCGCGCGAACCCGGAGCCGCCCGCGAAGTCGCCGAAGGGCATCGATTCGGTCGTCCCGCAGGAGCCGAACAGGGGCTACGACGTGACGGACGTGATCGAGTGCGTCGTGGACCGCGACTCCTTCTTCGAACTCCAACCCGAGTTCGGCCCGGAGATCGTCACGGGGTACGCGCGAATCGACGGTCGGCCGGTCGGCATCGTCGCCAACCAGCCCGCACAGCGCGCCGGAGCCATCTTCCCGGACGCCGCGGAGAAGGCTGCGGAGTTCATCTGGAAGTCCGACGCGTACAACGTTCCCCTGCTCTATCTCTGTGACACGCCGGGGTTCATGGCGGGTTCGCAGGTCGAGAAGGACGCCATCCTGGAGAAGGGCAAGAAGATGATCTACGCCACGTCGTCGGCGACGGTGCCGAAGCAGTGCGTCGTCGTCCGGAAGGCGTACGGCGCGGGCATCTACGCGATGTCCGGCCCGGCGTACGGCCCCGAATCCACCATCGCGCTCCCGTCCGGCGAGATCGCCATCATGGGGCCGGAGGCCGCCATCAATGCGGTGTACGCCAACAAGCTCGACGCTATCGACGACCCCGACGAGCGCACGAAGCGCGAGCAGGAGTTGCGCGAGGAGTACCGCGAGGACATCGACGTGCACCGGATGGCGAGCGAGGTAGTCATCGACGAGATCGTGCCACCCTCGACGCTCCGGGAGGAGTTGGAGAACCGGTTCGCGTTCTACGAGACGGTCGAGAAGGACCTCCCGGACAAGAAGCACGGCACCGTCCTCTGACGCCGGCCCGAATGCCGCCTCCCGCAGGACCCCGCTATCCCGCGCGTAGCGCCACGCTACCGCCCACAGGAGGCGAGTAACAAACCCGGGTCGTGCCGTCCACCGGGACGAGGCCGCGCGTCGAACTGTTCGCTCGTGGGGGAGTGGCCCGCCGCGCGGCCCGGGGGTTATCGTGGCAACGGAGGAGACGGGACGCGGCGACGCCGGTGTGATCGGCAGTCGCACTGCTCGACTGCTCGACGCCGTCCGCGAGACCCTCGCGGGCGTCGAGCGCGAACTCTGGCTGCTCGCCGTCGTCGGTCTCTTCGGCGACCTCGCGCTCACCGTCTACGGACTGGAGCGCGGACTGACGGAGGCGAACCCGGTCGCGCGCGCGGCGCTCGCCGCGCACGGCTACGCGGCGCTCGCCGTCATGAAGGCCGGCGCGCTCTCGGTGGGCGTCGCCGGCTGGCTACTGCTGCCGCGCAGCCACCGCGCCGTCGTCCCGCTCGCGCTCGCAGCGCCGTGGACGCTCGCCGTTCTCGTGAACGCGGTGACGCTCACGCTCGTCGGCTGACCGGTTCCGGGACGACGCCGGCGTGCCGACCGAGCGGCGGCCGTCGCGGTCGTCTCGCTAGCAGCTGTCGTCCTGCCAGCCACAGCAGCAGTAGTCGGTGCAGCCCGGCGGGTAATCGCAGTAGGCACACTCCGACTGGCACTCGTAGTAGCAGCACTCCTGGGGCGTCACGGGGATCTCGTTAGCGTCGAGTTCGGAGACCATACCTAAACATGATAGATAGAGGCTGAGAGGTGGCTCCAAATCGGCCGTCGTCGTCACTCCGCGTACTCGCGTTTCAGCGACAGCACTGTCCGCTGGAACTCGCAGACCAGGGTCTCACCGTCGTCGTCTCGTGTCTCGCTTCGCGCCTCGCCGTCCCGGTTCACGACGAACGCCTTGACGCGCATGGTGACGACGCCGCGCTCGCCGTCGCTGGTTTCGCGTTTGTCGGTGACGGTGGACTGTGCGCGTACGGTGTCGCCGTGGAAGACGGGCGCGGGATGCTCGACGTCGTCGTAGGAGAGGTTGGCGACGATGGTGCCATCCGTGGTGTCGGGGATGGTGAGGCCGACGGCGAGCGACATCGTGTAGAGGCCGTTGACGAGTCGCTCACCGAACTGCGTGTCGGCGGCGAACTCGGCGTCGAGGTGGAGTGGCTGCTGGTTCATCGTCGTATCGCAGAACGTCTGGTTGTCGGCCTCGCTTATCGTGCGGCGCTTGTCGTGCTCGATGGTCTCGCCG
>CAZYYH010000339.1:0-2679 GCA_964651725.1 uncultured Halobacteriales archaeon
CCGAGGTTCGCGCCCTTGTTGCAGCCGGAGACGACGAGGTCGGGGTACGGGCCGAGCGCTTCGAGGCCGGCGACGACGCAGTCGCTCGGCGTCCCCTCGACGGCGTAGCCGAGTTCGTGCTCGTTCACGTCGACCTCGCGGGAGAGCGCGCGGCCGGTCGCGCTCTGGTCGGTCGCGGGCGCGACCACGGTGACGTTCCCGACGGCGGAGAGTTCCTCGTAGAGGGCGCGGATGCCCGGGCTGTCGATACCGTCGTCGTTCGTCAGCAGTACCTCCACGGGGCGGTCCATGCCGTGGCGCTCGCCCCGTGGTAGGAAAAGCGCTCCGCTTGCCGGGGCGGTGGGCGGCCACCCCAGCGCAGGCGTCGGACGAACCCGCCGGGGCTCGGGTTAGACCCCGGCGGGCCGGCCGCTGGCACGTGGGTCCACACGGACTGATGGCGCGTGGGTGCGATCAGTGTCCTCCTGACCGCAGTTCGACCACGCCCTCCACAGAAAAAGCCACGGTCGGTCGTTCCAGTTCGTTTCGACCGTAACGCGACGTTAGCCACCGCTCCGGCCGAGGAACCCACACTCCCCGATTCCAGCGGCGATTGGCGGCTCCCCAAGCTTAATGCTACTCCTAGAATGCTGGTAACACATGCCGAGTGCCTCGGGCACGCTCGCCGACCTCTCGCTCGTGTTCGCCACGGTGGCGGGGGCGGCCGGGTTCACGCTGTCGCTGGTAGCGTGGCGGCTGTTCCGCGGGTCGCCGTTCGGCCGTGCCCTCGGCGTCCTCCCCGCGTTCATGCTGCTGATAACCGTGTACCATCCGATACTTCTGCTGTTCCCGTCGCAGGCCGAACTCGGGCTCGCGCTGGAGAGCACGGCGTTCGCGCTCCTCGTCGCGTTCGCCGCACTGACCATCCGACAGCACCGCCGGCTCAGCCGCCGGCCGAGGGGGCGGTAACGTGTCCGCGTTCTCCGCGATCAGCGTCTTCGACTTCGCCGCCGGGTCGCTCGCCGCGCTCGGTCTCGCGTACCTCCTCGTCTCCGACACCGTCGTCGTCCACTACCGCGGGTTCTTCCGGACGGTCGCGCTCGGGCTGTTCGCGTTCGCCGCAACCGGCCCCCTCGTCGGCGTGTTCGCGCCGTCGCTCATCCACGCCGTCCACGGGCTCGCCGTGCTCGCGGTGACGGTCGCGCTCTACCGGCTCGTCGCGGAATCGGTCGAGGGTAGCGACGCGTTCGCCGCGTCCGCCGACGCCGGGTTCAGCTTCGGCCCGGACGACGCCGCGACCGACCGGACCGCGACTGACCAGTCCACCGCCGACCGGCCGCCGGCAGACTCGGCCGACGAGCGGTAACCCGACCTTACCCGCCGGGCACCCGGTCCACCACCGTCTCCTCGTCCACCACGAGGTTGTAGGCACCCTCGTCGTCGTTCCAGAGCACGAGCGCTCGCTCGACGGAGAGGAGGTCGCCGTAGTCGGCGGCCGCGAGGTCGGCGTTGAGCGACGTCTCCTTCACGAGTACCGCGTACACGGACTCAGACTCGCTGCCGTCGCTCACCTTGAACACCGGATTGCCGCCGTCCGCGAGGTCGTGGCTGAGCTTCGCCGCGAGCAGGTCGACGCGGTCGGTGACGTGGCGCTCCATCGCCGCCAGCTTCGCGTGCCGCGACGGGTCCGCGCGCGCCGGCTGGCGGCGCGTCCCGTCCGGGCGAAGCAGCGCGTACGAGTACTTGATCGAGGTGCTGGTGAACTCGGCGGGGTCGTCGGTCGCCTCGGCCAGCCGGCGCTGGAACGCCGGGGCTTCGACGTCCGGCCGCTGGTCGAACGACCACCCCGGGTCGGCGGGCCGTTCGCCCGGCCACAGCCGCACCGTCGGCGCGTACACCGTCAGCCCGTCCTCGACCGCCCGCTCCACGTTCCGGAGCTGGACGCTCGTGTTCCTGTCCGCGGGCGCGACGAGGACGAGCGTGCCGTCGTCGGCCAGGTGGCCGGCGTACCGTTCCACCACCGAGACCGGGTCGTCGAGTTCGCTCAGCACGTTGTAGAAGCAGACGAGGTCGTAGGGTCCAGTCGGTTCGAAGTTCTCCGCCGTCTCCCGGTGGATCGCGGCGTGGAAGTTCGGCCCGGTCTCGTCGAGCAGGGCCGCCAGCACGTCGGCGGCCGCGCTCGGCTCGACCGCGTGGTAGTCCACGAGCGCGTCGTCGGGCAGGTAGTCGTGGAGGCCGAGCGCGGGGCCGCCGACGCCCGCGCCCACGTCCAGCACGCGGAGCCGGCGGTCGAGCAGGCCGTCGCCGCCGAGCACGTCCAGCACGTACTGTGAGACGGCGTAGTAGTCCGCGAGGTGGTAGACCGCGTACGCGAGCGCCACCTCGTCGTCGTACTCGACGGGGCGCTGGCGGTAGTAGTCGTCCTTCAGCTTCCGGACGGTCCCGCGGAGGTCGTCGCCGGACGCGCCGCGGTGCCAGTCCGGGCCGTAGCGCTCCACGAGCAGATCCTCGACGACCCGGCCGTAGCGCTCGGGGAGCGCCCGAACGTCGCGGAACGCGGGCTTCACCGGCCCGTCTTCGACCGGGACGAACGTGCCGTCCTCGCGCTCCACCAGGCCCAACTCGAACGCCTCCTCCCGGAGCAGCTGGCGGACGACCGCGGGATGGGGCTGGCCCTCGACGTACTCCGCGATCTCCTCG
>CAZYYH010000340.1:0-2669 GCA_964651725.1 uncultured Halobacteriales archaeon
CGAGCGTCATCCCGAGGACGAGGTACGGGAGCGTGTCGACGAAGAAGGACCACGCCTCGCGCGCGGCCGTCCCGACGCGCTCGCGGTGGGTCTCGCTCGCCGCCGTGGTCGAGCCACAGCCGCAGGCGTCGGCTGTCCCTCCGTCGGCCGCGACGGCCCCCGCCGACCCGACCCTGAGATCCTTGACGTGGTCGCCCATCCCGAGCCGGCCGATGATCATCCCGCCGACGACGGCCGCGACGAACGTGACGACGACGTAGTAGACCGTCACCTCGACGCCGAACCAGCCGAGGAGCATCACGACCGCTATCTCGTTGACCAGGGGCGACGCGAGCAGGAACGAGAACGCCAGCCCGAGCGGCGCGCCCGCCTGGAGCAGCCCGGCGAGGACGGGGACGGTCGAGCACGAGCAGAAGGGCGTCACCGCGCCGAGGCCGGCCGCGGCGACGTTGCCGGTGCCCTCGTCGTGCCCGCGGAGCGTGCGCTCGACGCGCTCCGGCGGGAGGTACTCCTCCGCGAGGCCGACGAGGAACGACCCGCCGACGAACAGCGGGACGAGCACGACCGCGAGGTGGAGGAAGAACGCCCACGAGTCGAGCAGCGCCGCGCGGAGTCCCGGCGACAGCAGTTCAAGCATCTCGGGCGTCCTCCCGAATGGCGTGGACGAGGTCGAGCACGTCGAGCACGGCGGTGTCGGCGATTCGGTAGTAGCTCCACTTCCCCTTCTTCCGCGAGTTGACCAGACCCGCCTCCCTCAGCTTCCGGAGGTGCGTGGCGACGGTCGACTGCGGGGCGTCGAGCACTACCTGGAGTTCGCAGCCACAGCGCTCCGAGTCGCGGAGCGCTTCGAGGACGCGGAGTCGGTCCTCGTTCGCCAGCGCCTTGAACACGGCCGCCTGGCCGGCGACGTCCTGCTCGGCGGGCCGGGCGTCCTGCAGGGCAGCGATCTGCGCCGCCGGGTCGTCGTGCAGTCGTTCGAGCCTGTCCTCGGCGTCGTGGGGCGGGGAGTCGGTGTCTGACATGGCGTGTCGGGCGTCCTCGTTCGGTCGCGGCCGGCCCAGTTGGCCGCGACCGGTCGAATTGCGTTTCCTCGAATTGTCCTCGGGCGTTGTCAGCGGGGTATTCCGTGTTTCGGGAGATTCGTCGCGTTTCGTCGGTCGTCCAGGGCGTCCCGGGCCTCACCATATCGTATTTTCACGATATAACTTAAAGCTTGGGTCTCGGGCGGCGGCAGCCCCGCGGAGCGGGCTGCACGGCCGACGGCGTCCGGCCGACGAACGCCACTCAACCACTAAGTCGCTCGTCGTCGAACTCCACTCCATGGGGGAGAGAGCCTTCGACTTCCTGCACGTGAACGAGCGGGAGGCAAAGCCACGCGAGAAGGGAATCACCGAGATCAGGGGACCGTACTACGACCCGATGGGGCCGCGCGAGCTACGCGACATCCTGGAGACGATGGGGCAGTACGTGGACATCTACAAGTTCTCCGGCGGGTCGTTCGCGCTGATGCCGGAGGACGCCGTCACCGAACTCATCGAGACCTGCCACGAGTTCGACGTGAAGGTGTCCACCGGCGGGTTCGTGGAGAACGTCCTCGTGCGCGACCACGACAAGGTCGAGCAGTACTTCGAGGAGGCCGAGCGGCTCGGGTTCGACATCGTCGAGCTGTCCAGCGGCTTCCTCGCCATCGGCGTGGACGACATGGTCCGGCTGACCGAGACGGTCGCGGAGGGCTACGACGTGGAGCCGAAGCCGGAGATCAACGTCCAGTTCGGCGCGGGCGGCGCGTCCGACCCCGAAGAGCTTGAGCGGCAGGGCCAGCAGAGCCCCGAGCAGGCCATCGAGGAGGGACGACGGCACCTGGAGGCGGGCGCGGACCTCCTGATGGTGGAGGCCGAGGGCATCACCGAGGAGGTCGAGGACTGGCGCACCGACGTGGCGTACCAGATCGCCAACGAACTCGGCATCGAGAACCTCGTCTTCGAGGCCCCGGGGCCGGAGATGTTCGAGTGGTACATCAAGAACTTCGGACCGGAGATCAACCTGTTCGTGGACAACTCCCAGATCGTGGAACTCGAATGCATGCGCTCTGGGCTCTGGGGCAAGGCGTCGTCGTGGGGTCGGGTGGTGAGCTACCGGGGCGGCGAGTAGCTACGTCGAGAACTGCCGGTCGTCCACGACTCGCCCGAGTACGGTGTCGAGCGCGTCGCCTTCGCCGACGGAAGAGGCGTCGGCGGCGACGGTGAACTCGTATCGCTGGCCGTCGCCGGTCGAGACGGTGACGAGCTGGCGCTCGATCTCGCGCCGCCGGAACCCGTCGAAGTCGTCGCGGTGCTCCCAGCCGTACTCGACGGTGGCCGCGCCGCCGACGGCGACGACGACGAGCGCGAGGGCGAGTGCGCCGGAGGACGCGGCGACGGCGGCGAGGACGGCGAGTGCGGCGAGCACAGCGCCGGCGGCGACGACCAGCCGGTAGTCGACGCCCTCGATCTCGGTGCGGATCTCGCGCCGCGACTCGATGGCGCTGACGTGGTCGTAGTCGATCTGCGTGAAACCGTCGTCCGTGAGCGCCACGAGCCGCCGGTCGGTCGGACAGACGACGGCTCGCCGGCTCCGCCAGCCGTCGGCGACCGTGCCCGTCCATCGCCCGAGGAGGCGCTCGTCCGGGT
>CAZYYH010000341.1:0-2665 GCA_964651725.1 uncultured Halobacteriales archaeon
GAGGGGTCGGTCAGGCTCTCCTCGTACCCGGTGTACGCGGTCGTGAACACCAGTTCGCCGTCGGCGCGGCCCGGGGCGCGGGCGCGGGCTTCCACCACGTCACCAGTCTCCAGGGCCAGGTAGGCGTCCGGCATTACGAGAAACGAACGCATTCGCGCCTTATAAGCGTTACTTTCGTAGCCGAGTTACGAATTTCGTAACGCCTATGGTCGGGCCGCGCCAACGGTCGCATCTCGATGGACGATCTGGACCGCGAGATACTCGACGTGCTCCGGCGCGACGCCCGCACCCCGTACACCGAGATCGCCGACGACCTCGGCGTCTCCGAGGGCACCGTCCGGAACCGCGTCGAGCGCATGACGAGCGAGGGCATCATCGAGCGGTTCACCGTCGCCACGCGCACCGGCAACGTCAAGGCGATGATCGAGGTGAACGTCAAGGTGGACGTGGACACCCATCGCGTCTCCGAGAAGATCGCGGGCTGGGACGAGGTCGACTTCGTCTGGCAGGTCTCCGGCGAGGAGGACGTCGTGCTCATCGTGGACGCCGCCGACACCCGTGGCGTCAACGACCTCATCACGCAGGCCCGCGAACTCGAGGAGGTCCAGGAGACGAAGACCCGACTCATCCTCGACGAACGACTCGGGTAGCTCCCTACTCGGCGTCGAGCGGCTCGGCGTGTCCCTTGCGGCGGTGGAGCGCGCGGTACGCGCGCCCGAGCAGCCGCTCAACCGGGCCGTGCGCGACCTGCGCCTCGACGCGGCCGTCGCGCACGGCGTCCGCGACCGCCCGCGGCGCGGGGCTGTCCGCGTCCACGACCGTGTACGCGCGCCCGACCTCGACCGGCCAGTGCGCGTCGCTCCCCCCGACGAGCGGCAGGTCGAGGCGGTCCGCGAGCGCGCGCGCCGCCCGCCACGTGCGCGAGGACTTCCCGTTTATCTCCACCGCGTCGAACTCCGCGTCGGCGTGCCTGACCACCGAGTTCCGGTACGGGTGCGCGACGATGGCCGCACAGTTCCGTTCGTGTGCGAGCGCGACCGTCTCCTCGGGAGTGAGCGCGCCGGGTTCGGTGGCGGCGGGCGGGTCCGGCCCGACGACGAGCACGTGGCCGTCGGTCGTCGACACCTCGACGCCGGGCACGGTGTGGACGCCGGCGACGCGTCGGCCGCCGTCGAACCGGTAGTCGTGGTTCGTGACCGCCATCCCGTCGAGGTCGCGGACGCGGGCGACCGCCGCCGCCAGCCGGAGGCCGACGGGGTCGAACGCGGTCGACCGTCCCGCGAAGCCGTGGAAGAACCGGGTGTGCGCGTGGAGGTCCAGCCGGTACACACGCGTACGTCGGGCCGGCAGGCCTTTGGTTTTCTGCCGCCATGGCTGGGACATGGTCGGGGAGGAAGGGGAGCGACGCGACCACGGGAGCGACACCGGCGACCGCGTCGTCGTGCTCAACCCGGTGAGCGGCGACGCCGACCACGCCGACCGGGTGCGCGACCTCGCCCGCGAGCGCGGCTACCGCGTCGTCGAGACGACGGAGGCACACGGCGGCCGCAAGCGAGCGCGCGAGGTCGCGGACGACGTCGCCGTCGTCGTCGCGGCCGGCGGCGACGGCACCGTCAACCAGGTCGTCCACGGTCTCGCCGACGCGGACGCGCTCGACCGCGTCGCGTTCGGCGTCGTCCCCTGCGGCACCGGCAACAGCTTCGCCACGAACGTCGGCGTCACCGGCGTCGAGCAGGCGTTCGACGTGCTCGACGCGGGCCGCGTCCGCCGCATCGACCTCGGCGTCGCGTCCGGCGACGACGGCGTCGAGCGGCTGTTCGTCAACTCCTGCGTCGGCGGCCTCACCGCCGAAGCCAGCGGCAGCACGTCCGACGCTCTCAAGGAGCGGATCGGCGTGCTCGCGTACGTGCTGACCACCCTCCGGCTGCTCGGCGAGTTCGACGGCATCCCGCTCCGCGTCACCGACCCCGACGGCGACACGCTCTGGGAGGGTGAGGCCGCACTCGCGCTCGTCGGCAACGCCCGCGGGTTCGGCCCCGAGCGCACCAGCCAGGCCGACGTCGAGGACGGCCTGTTCGAGGTCGCCATCGTCGAATCCGTTCCGTCCGCCGAACTCTTGGAGGAGGCGGCCGTCTACCGGCTGTTCGGCTCCGAGAGCGACCACGTCACACGGCTCCACGCCTCCGCCATCGAGATGGGCGTCGAATCGGCCGATCCCGTGAAGTTCAGCTTCGACGGCGAACTCGCGTCGTACCGACGGCTCGACGCCGTCGTGCGGGAGCGCGCGCTCGCCGTCCACGTCGGCGACGGCTACGAGCCACACCCCGCGTGAAGTCGAAGGTGGTATCAACCGGGTTCCCCTTCCTCCGGGCATGAGCGAGTCCGACACGGGGTCCGCGGCCGAGGCCGACCCGTCGGTCCACGCGAACGCCGCACAGGACGTGGTCACCGTCGACGAGAACGACGAGGCCCAGGACGTCGTCAACCGCCTCACAGCCCACACCGGCGACGGCGTCCGCCACCGCGCGTTCACCTGCCTCCTGTTCGACGAGGACGACCGCATCCTGCTCGCGCAGCGCGCCGCCGACAAGCGCCTCTGGGACACCTACTGGGACGGCACCGTCGCCTCCCACCCCGTCGAGGGCCAGACCCAGGAGGAAGCCAC